>ONOQ01000020.1 GCA_900319485.1 uncultured Bacteroidales bacterium
GTCAGGCGTAGGCATCACAACAGGCAACATCATCTGCGTGGTTCAGGAGAACAAGTACATCAACGCAAACTTACAAAGTGGAGAAAGCGCATTTGTTTCCGGAAGTTATGTAACAGGGAGTAATTCCAATGCAGAGAAAATACTTGCCCTCAGGAATGAAGCCAGGCAGCAGCCCGGTTACAAGACAGGCCTCATCATTGGAGGAGTGTCTTTTGGAACGGCCCTGGTTGGCGCAACCCTTCTCATTATAGGCGGTACCAATAAAAGGAAAATTCGCAATGCCGCGGAAGAAACGGTGGCATTGCTCTCTTTCAACTGCATCCCTGGTGGCGCTTAACTTTCACTTGCTTTTTAAACTTATACTAATATGAAAAAAGGTATCATTTATTCACTGTTTCTTGGCGCCCTGGCCCTTGCCGGGTGCTCTCCAAAAGTGACAACAACCCTTATCAAGGCCAAGGCGCCGCTGGAGCCGGGTGAAGAGGTCACGGTCCTTCAGAAGGAGGATCCGGAGCCTGAGGACGCCGTGGTACTTAAAACCATAAGGATGCAGGGAAAAGACTATGATGAATTGATAGGGATGGCTGCGGACGAGGCCCGTACCACCGGCGGAGAAGTCCTTAAGATTGTGGACCATTTGAATCCGGATATAACAAGCCCCAGGCACAGGGTATCGGCCCTTGTATTATCGGCCGATGAATCCGACAGCACCATCACCTCTTCCGGCCGCGTTGCCACAGACGTCATAGAATCGGACCTTGACCTTCGCAAGGAGAGTTGGTCCGTTCGCATTGCCCTACAGGGCGGTGCGTCATACAGAATCGGCAAGGAACCTCAGGGCGTGGATGCCGTAATGTCTTCGCATATCAAGAACCGCCGCTTGGGCGTTAATTATAGTGCCGATGTTACCGTATTCATATCGGAAAACATAGGTGTTGGCATCAAGGCGCAGAATGTATATTACGGAGACAAGATGCCCGCATCCGTGGATGGGAAAAACGGTTTTCTGGAAGATTATGAAAATATCTGGTTCGCCGGGCCGATATTTACTTTCCGTATGCCAAGCAAAAACAGGAACAATGCCTTCCTGGCACGTGCCGGATATGGACTAGCCGGGTATTCAGACTGGGGAAAGGCCGTTGTTGAGCCCTCGTATACCATCAGCGGAATAACCCCCGGGCTCCTGCTGGAAGTAGGATACGACTTTGGCATAACAAAGAATCTGTCAGTTGGCGCTGCGCTTACATTTGTGACCGGAGCGCTTAGATATGCCACCGTCAAATACAGTAATGGCAAGACGGTTTATATGAGCATGGAGAAAGAAGATGCGGAGAGCCTTCGGAGTATCGGCCTCAGCATCGGCCTCAGGTATAACCTGTAACACCGCCATTATTCCACAAAAATGCGTATATTTGTAAGTTATAAAAAGGGATTCTATGAGACCGTTATATCTTACAAATACGCTTACCCGCACTAAGGAACTCTTCAAGCCCATTCACGAAGGCCACGTTGGAATGTACGTCTGCGGCCCCACCGTGTACGGAGACGCGCACCTTGGTCACGCTCGCCCGGGAGTTACCTACGACGTCCTTTTCCGCCTCCTGAAGGAACTGGGCTACAAGGTCCGTTATGTGCGCAATATCACGGACGTAGGGCATCTGGAGCACGATGCCGATGAAGGCGAGGACAAGATTGCAAAGAAAGCCCGTCTTGAGGAACTGGAGCCCATGGAAGTGGTCCAGTACTACACGGAACGCTACCATGAAGCCATGCGCCTCCTTGGCTGCCAGTCACCGTCCATAGAGCCCCGTGCATCAGGACACATCATTGAGCAGATAGAGACCATCAAGAAAATCCTTGCGGCCGGTTATGCCTATGAAAGCAACGGCAGCATCTACTTTGATGTCCAGAAATACAACCGTGACCACAATTACGGCATCCTTTCCGGCCGCACCCTTGAGGCCACCCTCGAAGGCACCCGCAGCCTTGACGGCCAGAGCGACAAGCGCGCTCCATATGACTTTGCCCTCTGGAAGAAGGCGGAACCGGAGCATATTATGCGCTGGCCTTCACCCTGGGGAGACGGCTTCCCCGGCTGGCACCTTGAGTGCTCCGTAATGGGTGAGAAATACCTTGGATATGAGTTTGACATCCACGGCGGCGGAATGGACCTTATGTTCCCTCACCATGAGTGCGAGATTGCCCAGAACGTGGCCTCCCGCGGCACCCGCGGCGTTCACTACTGGGTCCATAACAATATGATCACCATCAACGGCCAGAAGATGGGAAAGAGCCTTGGAAACTTCATCACGCTGCCTCAGCTCTTTGCAGGGGAGCATGAAAAGCTCACCCAGGCCTACACCCCCATGACCGTGAGGTTCTTCATCCTTCAGGCCCATTATCGCAGCACCCTTGACTTCTCCAACGAGGCCCTCCAGGCCGCGGAGAAGGGCCTTTCACGCCTTATGGCCGCCTGGAAAGAACTTGGACCTGTCATTTCGAGCGACGCCGAGAAATCTCCTTCCGCTGAAGTTTCAGCCATCATAGACGCAGTGTGGGATGCCCTCTGCGACGACCTAAATACCCCCATCGCCATAGCCCACCTCTTCGATGCAGTGAAACTCATCAACGGAGGTAAATTATCGGCCGATGACCGCGCAGCCCTTGCTCAGCTCTTTGACCAGGTGGTTGGCCGGGTCCTTGGCCTTCAGGAAGAGGGCGCCGGCGCCTCCGGTAAGGCCGATAAAGCCCTGGAAGGCGTGATGGGCCTTGTCCTTGAAGCCCGCAAGAAGGCCCGCGAGGAAAAGAACTGGGCGGAAAGTGACCGCATCCGTGACACCCTTGCCTCCTTTGGAATCACCGTAAAGGACACCAAGGAAGGCGCCACCTGGACCCTGGAATAGTATGCTGAAGTTTATCTCCTGGAACGTAAACGGCCTCAGGGCCGTGGCAGGCAAAGGTTTTGCCGACGCATTCACGGAACTTGACGCAGACTTTTTCTGCTTGCAGGAAACAAAGATGCAGGCGGGGCAGTTGGACCTTGAGTTCCTGGGCTATGAGTCCTATTGGAATTATGCCGATAAAAAAGGCTATTCCGGAACAGCCGTCTACACAAAGCACACCCCGCTCAGCATCCGCTACGGCATGGGCGTGGATGAGCACGACCACGAAGGCCGCCTCATCACGCTGGAGTACCCCGGCTTCTTCCTTGTTTGCGCTTACGCTCCAAACTCACAGGACGGCCTTAAGAGGCTGGATTACAGGATGAGGTGGGAGGATGACCTCCGTTCCTATCTATCGGCCCTTCCAAAGCCCGTTGTGTTCTGCGGAGACCTCAATGTGGCGCATGAGGAGATAGACCTTAAAAACCCTTCCACAAACCATTTCAACGCCGGATTCTCCGATCAGGAGCGCGGGAAGTTCACGGAACTTCTTGCCGCCGGTTTCATTGACACCTGGCGCTACCAGCACCCGTCGGACGTTAAGTATTCCTGGTGGAGTTACCGTATGAACGCCCGTGAGAGGAATGCCGGGTGGCGCATAGACTACTTTGTGGTCTCCGAGTCCATCCGTGACCGCATTGTCTCTACGGAAATCCACAATGAAATCTTCGGGTCAGACCACTGCCCCGTGGAATTATGCCTTGACCTATGATCCTTATAGACGGAAAACAGATATCGGCCTCCCTTAAGGAGAGCATCAGAGAGCAGGTGGCGCTGTTACCGGAAAAGTACGGCCGCGTGCCGCACCTTGTTGTGGTAAGGGTGGGGGAAGACCCCGCAAGCGTGGTTTACGTGCGTAACAAGGCCAAGGCCTGCGAGGCCTGCGGCATCCGCAACACCACAATAGTGCTTCCGGAGGATACGCCGGAATCGGCCCTTCTTGAGAAGGTGCGTTCCCTTAATGCCGATGATTCCGTAGACGGCATCCTAGTCCAACTTCCGCTGCCGGGACATATCTCGGAGGCTAAAGTGATAGAGACTATCGCCCGCGAAAAGGACGTGGACGGTTTCCATCCCCTCAACGTTGCCGGTCTCTGGCAGAAAACGCCCCATATGGCCCCCTGCACGCCTTCCGGCATAATGAAACTCCTGGAGGCCGTGGGCGTGGATCCCAAGGGCAAGAGGGCGGTCGTTATCGGCCGAAGCAATATAGTGGGTCTTCCCGTTGCAAAGATGCTCCTGGACGCCAACGCCACCGTCACCACCTGTCACACCCGCACCGTGGATATGCCCTCCGTCACCCGTGAGGCCGATATCCTGGTGGTAGCCGCCGGCCGCCCCAAGATGGTTACGGCCGATATGGTGAAGGAAGGCGCCGTGGTGATTGACGTGGGGATGGACCGGGACCCTGAAACCGGGAAACTCTGCGGAGACGTGGACTTTGACGCCGTGGCACCAAAAACTATGGCCATCACGCCCGTTCCCGGAGGAGTTGGGCCGATGACCATAGCCTGTCTTATGGAAAACACCCTTAAGTGTTTCCTTTCCCTTAGAACTTAACGGCTTTTACCGCGCTTTTCCCTTCACGGGGAACGTAAACCTTTCCGCGAAGAGGTTTGTCCTCTCCGGTAAGGTGAGCCTTGCCGTTGCGCTTGACTGCGCTTCTGGATACGTTGACGCTGCCCTTGGTCTTCACCATCGTAACGTCCTGCAGGCCGCCCGCGTTGTCAAAGAAACTGATGGAATCGTCATTGTAGTAGTGCCAGTTGCCGTTCTCCACTTCCTGGTAGACGTACTGCATACAGAAGAACTTGCCGTCAAAGGTGTCATTGCCGACGTTCACTTTGATGTTGCAGGGACGTACAGTGACGTGCTCTTCATCGTCCAGTTGGGCGTAGGCAAGGTCTATACCTTCATCGGGGACAATGTAAAGGCCCATTTCTTCGGTGATTCCGTCGTAGTCTATCACGCCAAGGAAGAGTTCGTCAACCTTTGCTCCGTCAAGGTCGTCGTCCTCATAGGTGGTGATGTACTGGGAAACAAAGTACATCCTGCCGTCAGAGGGCTCGAAGAAAGTCTCAAGATACTCAAGGTTCATCTGAACCCAGTCTGAGTTGCCTTCAATCACTTCCCATCCATCCAGGCGGTATACCTGGTTGGCTTCCTCCTGGCTTATCTGGATGTTGTAACTGATACGGCCGTCGGAAACGGTCCAGTTGCCAAGCCAGGAAAGGTAACCGGCCGAGGGCTCTTCCTCCTCTACGGTGAACTTGCAGTAGGTGTATTCGCCGGTGAGTTTCTTGCCGGAATCCAGGCCGATCACAAAGGCATACCACGTTCCGTGACGGAATCTTCCAAACTGGATGACCTCAGGGGCGCCCTGGTAGACGTAATCCGAGTTGTGCTCAAGTTCGTTTTTGAAGAATGCGAGGAGATCTCCGCCGTAAGTTGAGTAATTGGCCTTGTTGATAACGCTTACAAGGTAATTCTGATTGGCGGGGATGTTGTTGACGCGGATCTCCTCAGTGTAGGCGCCGCTCACAACCTTACGGCCCTCGTAGGTGATCTGCCAGGTTGAGTTCAACTTAAGTTCGGGGTCCGTCTGGGGATCCGGGGTGGAAGGCTGCTGGTTTCCGGAGTTGTCAGGCCTTTGGTTTCCTCTGGGATAATAAGGGTCTACACGGGTTCTGCAGCCCGATAGAACCGCGGCCATAACCACGGCCGCCATAAGATATCTGTAAAACTTCATAGTCTTTCCTCCTATATTATTTTACTTCTGCAAAGATATACAAAAAAGGGGCCATACGCAACCCCGGCCGCCTTGCCGCCCATTTGCCCCCGTGGAGGTAACTTGCTGATACACAGTGTGTTACGTAAAAGAGGGTGCGAAATCTTCCGCACCCTCTTTTGTGTTTCTAATTGATAATCAGCCGATTATCTCCACGCCTAGAAACTAGAACGGAAGGTCGTCAGAAGACTCTGCGGCAGGAATTGGTCCCTGGTAATCAGGAGAGACCTGCGGCTGAGGTGAGGCAGGAGCCGGACCTGCAACGGGAGCGGCCACAGGGGCTGCTGCAGGCGCAGGGCTGGGGGCCGATACCGGAGCGGGGGCGGCGGGGGCGCCATATCCGGGTGCGGGAGCACCGTAACTGGCGGCTGGCGCTGCTCCGGCGGGAGCGCCGTAGTTTGGAGCAGGCGCCGCACCGGCAGGTGCACCGTAACCGGAAGCCGGAGCGGAAGAGTAACCGCCCTGGTAACCACCCTGCTGCTGTTCCCCTTCAGGGCGCTTGCCAAGAAGTTGGACAGTGTCTCCAACTACCTCGGTGGTGTAGCGCTTTGCGCCGGTCTGGTCTGTCCACTGACGGGTGCGGAGTTTGCCCTCGATATAGATCTGACTGCCTTTGCGGATGAATTTTTCTGCGACATCTGCATTGTTACGCCATAGGACGATGTTGTGCCATTCCGTGTTTTCACGGAGTTCTCCGTTGCGGTCACGGAAGCGCTCCGTGGTGGCAAGACGGAAGGATGCAACCTTTGCGTTTGTGGCTGGATTCTGGGGATTGGATTCAAGGTAACGTACTTCAGGGTCATTTCCAACGTTACCGATAAGCATTACTTTGTTCAGTGCCATAGTGATAATAGTTTACTGTTTGCAATTTACGAATAATTTATGAAAGTTTATACCTGTTTTTGAGGAATGTGAAGGAAAGCGGCTATCTGCTTCCCGGGAGCTTCTACCCTTACATTAATATACCGGAATGCTTTCCTTTTCTGTTCGGGAGTCATAGAAAAAATTTCGCGGATATCCTTGACGAGTCCTGAAGCAAGGAGCACCCTTTTCATCTTGACATAACAGGCGTCGGACCGGCCGATGAACTGTTCCTTTATGTCATATTCACTTCCGGTATTGGCGTGAGCGGTTATCAGTTCATTCTCATAAGACTTGAAATGGCTTATGGCCGCCTTGTGGTCTATGACAGAGTATGTGCTGATTATGTAATCCGTAAGCTGTTCGCACTCCAACTTGCTGGGCAGCGAATCAAACAATCGCCGGAGTAGCGCTCCGGTGAGGTATCGGCCTTTAGATTGGCGGTCTTTGACAATTTTTAACGCCCTTCTAAGCGGCATGGAAGCCTTCCTCAGGACTATTGTGGGGGAGAATGGATGGCCGGACACGGCGTATGACGGTTCTCATTTTGCCGGTTTGGACGTCTTTTTGACTGCCCGGCCGAACGGAGTTTTGAACATAGAGCCCTTACGGCCGTGGACGGCGTTATACTCACGGACAAAGAGAGAAGTTACAAGATCCAGGCACGCGCCCAGTTGACCGGATTCATTCTCTATTATAGAGTGGTGAAGATGATCCGGCATCTGGACAAGTTTTAGTGCTGTAACATTATACTTTGGAACAACAGTGCAATAAATGGTAAAGTATAACAAATGATCGGAAACGGTATAGAATATCACCCCACGGTCCTTGGGCCGCTGGTAACAGTGATAGAATATGCCTTCATTGTCTCTCACGGTACAAAGGAAAGTATTATTATCCGTTTCATCACTCTGGGAAACGATTAATTAAACCCCATACCACAGGTGCCTGAGAGGCTGATTTTTGAAGATGTTTGCAGAATCACTGTGCCGGGACAACCACCCTGGTCACATCGATACTACCCACAACCGCCCTTGCGCCTGATTTTCTGAAACGGCGGCTGAAACGGATATTGAAACGGCTATTGACAGACAGTGGACCTGGTCCAGTACATTTTTGGACTTTGTCAGGAGCATTTTGTGGACCTGGTCCAGCGCTTTTTCAAATAGCCCGTGGAGGTAAAACGCTGACTGTGAGGTGTTTATGCAAAAGAGGGTGCGATAAATGCCGCACCCTCTTTTATATAAGTTGCTTATAATCAATGATTTATCTCCACGCGACCATCGGTGGCTGGACCAGGTCCACGGCCTACCACGGTATTGTCGATGGCGGGACCAGGTCCACGGCCTACCACGGCATCGTCGATGGCTGGACCAGGTCCACGGCCCGACGCGGCACACCACAGGGCCGACACGGCACAACGCGGTCCACTACGGGCCCACCACGGCCCGGAACGCGGCTCTAGTGCAGAAGATCTATGGCCCCGAAGACGCCGAGGGAGGCGGCAAGCATTATGGCGCCGGCTAGAAGAACCCCAAGGAGTACGTACAGGACGCTTTTCTTGAAGTCCATATCAAGGATGCTGGCGGCAAGGGTGCCGGTCCAGGCACCTGTGCCGGGGAGGGGAATGCCCACAAACAGCAGCAGGGCTACATACAGCCCGGCGCCTGCCTTGGCTTCCAGTTTACGGCCGCCCTTCTCTCCTTTTTCAAGGCACCAGCGGCAGAAGCCGCCTATCACTTTCTTGTCCTTGCCCCAGTCCAGGATGCGGCGGGCAAAAAGGAAGATAAACGGCACGGGAAGCATATTTCCCAGGACAGAAACTATGATGGAAGGCACTATGGGAAGCCCAAAGCCCACGGCATAAGGAATGGCGCCGCGAAGTTCTATGAGCGGCACCATTGATATAAGGAAAACAATAAGATATTTCTTCATCAGTTGAGGGGCGGAAGGGGATCATTGGAATTTGCTGCTATGAGGGCGCGGATCTCGTCCTTCGCTTCTCTCCAGCGGGGGATGTCTATCTTGGTGCCGATTACTTCCACCACCTTTGCGGCAATGATGGAGCCTATCTGGCCGCACACAAGGAGCGGCATTCCCAGCGAGTGGGCATATAGGAAACCGGCCGCATAGGTGTCTCCTGCACCAGTGGCGTCAATGGGCGTTGCGGGCCAGGGTTCTATGAAGTAGTAGTCATCTCCGGACTTTACCATAGACCCGGCCTTGCCAACCTTCACAACAGCTATCTTGCAGTGACGCGCAAGTTCATCAATTGCATCACGGGGCTCCATCTTGGTGAACGCCTTGGCTTCGGACTCATTTGCAAACACAATGTCCACGTAGTTTTCTACCAGATTGTGGAAAAATGCATCATTGGATTCAACCACATTGTAGGAAGCCATATCTATGGAAATGATACATCCCGCTGCCTTTGCAAGACGCGCGGCCTTTGAGATGAGTTCCTGGTTCTGGACCAGGTAGCCCTCAATGTGGAAGTAGTCATAGCCTTCAAAAAATGATGCATCCAGGTCCTCAGGCCCCAGTTCAAGGGTGGCGCCCATATAATCGGCAAAAGTGCGCTCTGCGTTGGCGCCGGTGATAAAGACCATGCATCGGCCCGAAGATTTCTCCGAGTACAGCATCTGGGCCTTCACTCCGTACTGCTCCATAGTGCTCTTGAAGAGGTTTCCAAGGTCATCGTTGCCGATTTTCCCAAGGAAGCCGGACTCCATCCCGAAGATTGCCGTGCAGGTGATGGTGTTTGCCGCGCTGCCGCCGGGAACATACTTTACGCCGTACTGCTTGAGCTCTTCCCATATACGGTCTCCGGTTTCCATATCCACGTGCTGCATACTGCCAAGCGGGAGGTGGAACTTCTTGAGAAGGGTGTCGTCCGGGAGGACGGCAAGGATGTCTGTAAGGGCGTTGCCTATGCCTAAGATAGATTTCATAAAAGGTCAGATTACCTACAAAATTAACCATAATTTGCGGATTTTCCATTACCTTTGTGTGGCCGATGGACAATAAAGTCAAAAATATCCTCCAGTCCCTCTTCTGGACCGCCGTAGCAGCGGTCCTGGTGTGGTTTTGCGTCAAGGCTATAGACTGGAAGGAGTTTCTTGCCGCTCTCCGTACCTGCAAGTGGATTTACGTGGCGCTGTCCTTCGTGGTCGGCTGCATTTTCATAGCCGTGAGGGGCCTCCGCTGGCATATGCTTATAAAGCCACTTGATCCCACCATCACCAAAACCGACGTAGTAAATGCCTACGGAATAGGTTTCATCGCCAATCTGGTGCTTCCAAAACTTGGAGAGGCAATAAAAATCGGCTATATAGTGAAGGATTCCGGCAAGGGGGCCGATGGAAAGCGGCACCTCACCGTAGACGCCGCCATCGGCACATATCTGGCCGAAAAAGCCGTGGATGCCATTGTCCTCGTCATTTGCGCCGTCATCTTCCTGGCCGGCTCATGGGGTATAATGAAGGACAACCTGCAAATTGGAGGCGGAGTAATGACCTGGACTCTTGTGGCCGGTATAGCCCTCTCCGCCGCCTTTATCCTCCTTTGCCGTAAGATGCAGGATCGAGGCGGTATATGGGAAAAAGCCTGGATCTTTATCTGCGGCATCGGCCGCGGGCTCACTACAATCGGCAAACTGGAAAGGCCCTGGCTGTTTATCCTGTACACCGTTTCGATATGGGGCAGTTTCTGGCTCACCAGCGCCCTGATAGTGTGGGCTCTCAATGATATAGAACCGTTTACCGCCCTTACATCGGCCGATGCCTTCGGCCTTATGGTAACCGGCAGCATCACCACCATAATTCCCGTCCCGGGAGGCTTCGGAGCGTATCACGGGGCCGTGGCAACGGTAATGCAGGCTCTCTACGACATCCCCATTGGCAGCGGCATGATCTACGCCACCCTCAACCACGAGGCCCAACTTCTGGCCCAGGCCGTAACCGGACTCTGGTGCTACATCCACCAAACCTTCTTCCGCAAATGAAACGCTTTGCGCTTATCGGCCATCCTGTAGCGGGCTCCCTCAGTCCCCGCCTTTTCACCGCGGCTTATGAGGGCCGATATCCCTACGACCTCATTGACGCCCCATTCGATGAGGCCTGGGCGCGTTTTTTAGCCGATTATCACGGCATCAACGTGACCGCTCCCTACAAGCAGGACGCCTTCAGGGCGGTGGATGTCCTTTCCGACGGAGCAAGGGAGTGCGGCGCAGTGAATCTTGTGGTAAAGGCCCCGGACGGACTTCTTCACGGCTACAACACGGATGTTGACGGCGTTGTGGGGGCTGTCCGTGAAACCGGCTTTCAGCCTTCTGATACGCTTGTCATCGGCGCCGGCGGGGCCGCGATGGCTGCAGTCGTAGGAGCGAAAATCCTTGGCTCCAAAACCATCACCATAGCCAACCGCACATACGAAAAGGCAGCTGCTCTTGCAGCCGCCCATTCGTGTGAGGCCGTTCCGCTTGATGCTATCGGCACGCTTTCTCCGGACCTTGTCATCTACACCATTCCCGGAGGAGTCCCCGTTGTGCCGGGAATGCCGCTTGGCGGCGCCGTAATCCTTGAGGCAGAGTACAAGCGCCCGTCACTTTCATCGGCCCCGTGCCGCAAATATATCAGCGGCCTTCGGTGGATCCTCCACCAGGCGGTGGCCGGTTACAGCCTCTTTACAGGAGAGGCCCCCGATCTGGAGGCCCTTTCCCGTTCAATTATTTGTTAAGGGCATCGGCCGATGCCATAAACTTTGCCAGGTCTTCGTCGGAGACGTGGTAGTTCTGCATCTCGCCGGAGAAGTAACTGTCGTAGGCCGCCATATCCACAAATCCGTGGCCTGAGAGGTTGAAGAGGATGGTCTTGGCTTCACCGGTTTCCTTGCACTTCAGGGCCTCCGTGATGGTGGCGGCAATTGCGTGGCAACTTTCCGGAGCGGGGATGATGCCCTCTGTCTGGGCAAACAGCACACCTGCCGCGAAGGAATCCTTCTGCTCAATGTCCACAGCCTCCATAAAGCCGTCCTTCATAAGTTGTGAAAGGATAACGCCTGCACCGTGATAGCGAAGGCCGCCGGCGTGGATTGATGCGGGCTTGAAGGTGTGGCCGAGGGTGTACATGGGAAGGAGGGGCGTCATACCGGCCTCATCGCCGAAGTCGTACTCGAACTTACCCCTGGTGAGTTTGGGGCAGGAATAAGGCTCTGCCGCAATGAAGCGGGTCTTCTTGCCGTCCTGGATGTTGTGACGCATGAAGGGATATGCAATGCCGGAGAAGTTTGATCCGCCGCCGAAGCAGGCAATCACAATGTCCGGGTATTCTCCGGCCAGTTCCATCTGCTTCTCTGCCTCAAGGCCGATAATACTCTGGTGCAGGCAAACGTGGTTGAGCACCGAGCCAAGGGCATACTTGCAGTTAGGGGTGCTTACGGCAAGTTCGATAGCCTCGGAGATAGCGCAGCCAAGGGAACCCTGGTCGTTGGGGTTGCGGGTGATGATATCCTTACCGGCACGGGTACTCATTGAAGGGGAAGGGGTGATGGCCGCGCCGAAAGTCTGCATAATGGAGCGCCTGTAGGGCTTCTGTTCATAACTCACCTTAACCATATACACAGCGCAGTCTATGCCGAATTTCTTGGTGGCATAACTGAGCGCTCCGCCCCACTGGCCGGCGCCGGTTTCCGTGGTAAGATTGGTGATTCCCTGTTCCTTGGCATAGTATGCCTGGGCGATGGCAGAGTTCAGTTTGTGGCTGCCTGCCGGGCTCACGCTCTCGTTCTTGAAGTAGATGTGTGCAGGGGTGCCCAGGGCGGCTTCCAGTTCATACGCCCTCACAAGGGGAGTGCAGCGATATGCGGCATACTGCTCACGTACGGGCTCCGGGATGGGGATCCACTCGTCTGTCTGGTTCAGTTCCTGGTCGGCGCAGGCCTTGCAGAAGATGGGGTAGAGGTCCTCAGGCTTGAGCGGCTGCTTGGTTGCGGGATGAAGGAAAGGCAGCGGCTTGTTGGGCATGATTGCCTGGATGTTGAAATAGTGCGTAGGAATCTCCGATTCCGGAAGCAGGTACTTTTTCTGTCGCATAATATAAGGGTTTAAACAAAAATCAAAAAAAATGGCCTGCTGTAAGTCAGCAGGCCAATTCTATACATATCTATACGGCGAAGCGACTTACAGGGTTTAACTGCAAGCGCGCCACCAGTTGTTATTGTTGCTCATTCTCATTCTGTTACAAAGATGAGGAATTGATTTTTAATATGCAAGAAAAATTTTTAAAAATTTGCAAGAAGGGGCGCTGTCCACTCTGCGGAAGCCGTTACGAAGTTGGCTTCATACCAGGCGTTGAGGGCGGTGCAGACAAACAGCAGGATGATGAGGGTGGCCACGATGGCGCCAATCCACTTGAGGCGTACAAGCCACTTCTTGTTATTCCAGCCGATGGTCTGGAACATGCTCCAGAAACCGTGGTTGAGGTGCAGCCAGATGGCCACGAACCATACGATGTAGAGGGCTACCACCCACCAGTTGCGGAAAGTGGCAAGGAGGAGATAGTAGGGATTCTCCGCTTCCCCGCCCATGAATTCCTGAAGTTGCATCTTTGCCCAGAAGTGGGTGAGGTGGAAGGCAATGAAACCAAGGACGATGATTCCGAGGACTGCCATATTCTTGGCGCTCCAACTGTCGTTCTTTGCCTTGGAGGCAACCTCATAACGCTTGAGGCCGCCGCGCTTCACTACGTTCTCATAACTGAGCCAGATGCCGTAGAGGATATGGATGGCAAAGCCAAGGGCCAGGATGGGAACCATGATGGTGATGACGGGGGAGGACATGAAGTCGCAGCCAAGCTGGAACCAGCCGTCTCCGTGGGTATAAGGGAAAGCGTCTGCGGCTACCTTGCCGAAATTACCTTTAAGTGAGTCGATTACGGAGAAGAAGTTGATGGTGCCGTGGAGAAGGAGGAAAATCACCAGGAAAGCACCGCTTACGCTCTGGATGAACTTCTTGCCGATGGATGAGGTTAAAAAATTAGCCATTATAGTTTAGTTAAATTTGTTTCCAGTTCACAAATATAGGAATCTTTCTTGGAAGTTTACCAATATTTCGGTACTTTTGTTTGACATTAAAACATCTATTTATGTATAAACGCGTTCTTCTCAAACTCTCCGGAGAAAGCCTCGGAGGTCCCGCCGGCAAAGGCCTTGATACCCAGTGGCTGGAAAAATATGCAAAGGAAGTGGCATCGGCCGCAAAAGCAGGCCTTCAGATAGCCATAGTGAACGGCGGCGGCAATATCTTCCGCGGCCTTCAGGGCGTAGGCAAGGGCTTCGACCGCGTGGATGGAGACAAGATGGGAATGCTCGCAACCGTCATCAACGCCCTGGCCCTCAAGATGTTTATTAAGGCGGAAGGCGTTGAGGCAGAGGTCTTTACCTCAACCCCCATGGAGCCCCACGCAAAGTATTATATGAGGGATGAAGCCGTGAAACTGATGGAGCGTGGCGGCGTGGCCCTCATCGCCGGCGGCACCGGCAACCCCTTCTTCACCACTGACAGCGGCGCAGCGCTCCGCGCCCTTGAGATAGGGGCCGATGCCCTCCTCAAAGGCACCCGCGTAGACGGCGTCTACACCGCAGACCCGGAGAAGGATCCATCGGCCACAAAGTACGATGAACTCTCCTTCGACGAAGCCATCTCCAAGCACCTCAAGGTGATGGACCAGACCGCCTACGCCCTCTGCAGTGACGGCAAGATGCCCATCATCGTCTTCGATATGAACGCCACCGGCAACCTTACCAAACTCCTCTCCGGAGAAAAAGTTGGCACCCTGGTGCACCCGTAGTGCATACCCGGTGGACCCGGTCCAGCCCGTCTAGATAGGTCGTTTTTGTTAACTGCTTGATTATCGGCCGATTATAACATTTACTCCCGCCCAAACGGACGGGAGTAAATTTCATAAGTATCAAATATTCAAGTGTTTAACTAAAACGCTCAATTAATCTGCCGCGGCGGAGGCAATGACTTCTTCCAGTTTAGCGCGGTCCATCTGACCGTCTATGGACAGGAAGGTGGTCTCTGAGCCGTCTTTTGCCAGCATTAGAAGGGAGGTTACCGTCTTGCTGTCTCCAACGGAGTACAGGCGCATCACTTCTCCGTCTTCCTTGGCTTCCATGAGGAGTTCGTACTTGCTTTTGTTAAGGCCGCGGGATACTTCTCCATAGAGTTTTTCTCCGGTGGCGGCGTCTTCCGTTGATAGGAGATAGAAGCCGTTCATGGACTTTATGATGGGCGTGAAGTTCACATCTTCATCGGCCAGTTCAACATCTGGGATCTTGCCTATGAGCCTGAACATTGCCGGGGAGATGTATACTGCGCTTACTCCGGGAAGGTCTGAGTATTTGTTGTACAGTTCCTTGCCACCCTGGGCAAAGGCCGGGAGAGCCAGCGCAATGGCTGCTATTATTGCATATATCTTTTTCATTTCCAATAGTTTAACTTGTTAAATGTGGATTCTGCATCTTCCAGTTTTACGGAAGCGCTGTTTACCGAGCCTGAGATCTTGCAGAGGGCATTCTCCACGGCGGCGTAGGCAAGGTAGGGATCGTCAAAGGTATCTGCGGGGGTGTCAGAAGGCCTTCTGAGGCCGATAAATCCTGCCACCACAACAACTGCCGCCGCTGCCGCGCTCCAGGCGATGACCGGAACCCTGCGGGAAGGTATCTTCACGGAGAGGTCTCCGGGAACGGGGATGTTTTCATCGGCCCCTATCCTCTCAAGTTCCTCTACGGATAGTTTCTCTATTTCCTTTATTGATTTCATAACAGTTGTTTTAATCTTTTTCTTGCCAGGGACACCTGGACCCTGATGTTTAGGCCGCTGAGGCCCGTACGTTTTTCTATTTCACCATAGTCCAGCCCTTCAATCACCTTCATTGAAAGCAGTTTCCTCTGGCTTTCCGGGAGAGAGTCCATCGCTTTCCGGACGCCCTCAAGTTGCTCCCTGAGGTCAAGGTCTTCGTCGGGAGGCCCCTTGACGGCCATTTCCTCTTTGAGGGTATCTGACGGGAGCCTTTTTCTGATACGGTCTATGCAGAGGTTCCGCATCATGAGGGCACCGTAGGACTGGGGGTTACGGATCAGTTCCAGATGGTCCCTGAGGTTCCAGAGCTTCAGGTAGAGGTCCTGGACGGCGTCCCTTGCATCGGCCTCATTCTCCAGTATATAGAAGGCTATGCGGTAGAAACGTCCCTGGAGGGGAATCCATATGTCCTCGAAGGCCCTAGTTGTCATTGTGCAACTTCCATCAGCTTGCCGATATTCTCCAGCGCTATGCTGCCGTTGACACAGATGACGGCCTCGTCCGGGCAATAGATCACTATGTCGTGAAGGGTATTACCGTCATCGTAGCCGTAGATCTTTACAACGTCTCCGTCGTCTTTGGCCTCAAGGATGAGTTCCATCTTCCCAAGGATGGAATCAAGGTTAGCGCAGAAGGCGTTTTTATCGGCCTCAGATGCATCCTCAAAGTCAACTACGGTGAGTTTCTTTATGCCCTTGAAGGCATTCAGAGCTGCGCGGTCCTCCGCATCCAGATCCTTGTCCAGACTTGCGGCAACGCCAAGGGCGCTGATGAGCACTCGGCCCATCGAGACCACCTCAAATCCGTCTTTGCTGCCAAACTGACTGGCAAGCGCTGAAACCTCTGACGGTTTTCCGGCCCAAGTGCAGCATACCGTGCCAAGGACCATTGCGATAATGATTAAAGTCTTTTTCATATGTTCAAAAAATATTTGCATCAAAAAGCCGGCCACATATATGACGTGACCGGCGTAAAAATGTTAAAAGAAAAAAATTAGCGAAAACTGCCGATTAATCCACCATCACAAGGGCGGAGGAAGGGTGGTTGAAGGTGAGGGAGACGATGGGCTCCGTGGTGCGGTTGAGGGTGGCTTTCCACCAGGCATCGAAGACAACGCCGTCAAGGGGCCACTGGAGGCCCCTTGAGGTGATGCGGAGGGAGTTATCGGCACTAAAAATGGAGAAGCGCCGGCCCTCGCCAAGGTGGAGGTCGCAGGTGTCCGTTATGGCAAAGGCGGTGCCGTAGTCTGATACCATTGAAACCTTCCTGTCCCCAAGGTCAAACATACGCGTATATTCCATAAGGAGTCCAAGATTGCCGATAGTGTGGTCCTCACGGAGCCCCGTGGCTCCAAGGATCACAATCTCCTCCGCTTCCGGATGCTCACGGAGCACCCAGCGCAAAGCCTTTGTAAGGTCATTGTAATCCTGCTCGGTCTCATGGAAAAGAACCCCGGAATACTGCTTCTGAAGGCCTTCCGGCAGGGAATCCATATCCCCTACAACGGCAATGGGCATACGCCCCGGAAAATGCTGTGCGAATTTCTCCAGGGCTCCGTCGCAGCACACCACCGCCTCTGCACTTTCCAGCAAATACAGCGGATACGGCTCCGTGGGGTACGCCCCGTTACATAAAATGAAGATGCTATCCATAGGTCAGAGGGTGTTGTATCGCGAACCTGTGGCCACCCTCGGCCGCATAAGAGGGAGGGGCCCACCGGAGGTGGGAGGGGTCGCGAAGCGACGGTTCGCGATATAACACCCTCTGGCCTTACTCATCCTCATGAGGGGCGGCTTTGGCTATTTCGGCCTTGGATGTGCCCTGGGTGGTCCTGTAGGAGGTGGGATTGCGGAAACCAAGGAGGAAGGACTTTACGTCCATACGCTTCTTGCCGGCAAGTTGGAGGTCCGTGATGGCAATGGCGCCGTCCTCGGTGGCAATGGCAAAGTAGGTTTTGCCGTCGGAGAGAACGGTTCCGGGCTCTCCGTGAAGGTCTGTGCGCATTTCTCCGAAGAAGACTTTTAACTGGACAGGAGATGGCCGATCGGAGTCGGCCATGACGTGTCCGTCATCCCCGACCTGATCGGGGATTAGTTCCGTGAAGGCGCAGGGGTAGGGAGACAGGCCTCGGATGAGGTTGTAGACGTGTTTTGTGGTGTCATTCCAGTCAATGTGCTGGAGTTCGCGGGTGATCTTGGGAGCGGGCTTCAGGAGTTCCGATCCCTGGATGAAACTTCTCTGGACACGGAGTTCCACATTGTGCTGGATAAGGCCTTCAACGGTTTCGCAAACCAGTTCCGAACCTAGTTCCATAAGTTTGTCGTGGAGGTCTCCGGCGGTGTCCGTGGACTCCACGTGGCACTCTGAACGGAGGATGATTCCGCCGGTGTCTATCTTCTTGTCAATCATAAAGGTGGTGACACCGGAGATGTTCTCTCCGTTGATAACGGCCCAGTTGATGGGGGCGGCGCCGCGGTACTGCGGCAGCAGGGCTGCGTGAAGGTTGAATGTGCCCAGTTTAGGCATTGCCCACACAACTTCCGGCAGCATACGGAATCCCACCACCACAAAAAGATCGGCCTTGAAAGCCTTCAGGGCGGCAAGGAACTCCTCATCTTTCAGTTTTTCAGGCTGCAGCACGGGAAGGCCTTCCTTCACGGCGTACTGCTTCACTGCGCTTTCCTGCATCTTGAGGCCGCGGCCGGACGGCTTGTCCGGTACGGTGACCACTCCCACAACCTTGTAGCCCTTCTTTCTGAGGGCATCCAGCGGGCCCACGGAGAATTCCGGGGTGCCCATATACACTATCCTTGTCTTTCTGAACATTCTGATAATCTGACTCTTAACCTTTCTGAAACCAATCATGAACCCGTCCCAATGGAACAGATTCTTGTCCTTCACGGCCTTTACGGTAAGGAAGCCGCCTATGGGCGCCAGCACGAAGGCCGATATGAATTTCCCGATGAAAGCCGTAGTTGCGCCGTTACTGGCAAGCCTTTCTCCCGTGATGTCTATGACCCAGTACAGCACGAAGAACAGCAGGGAAATGACCGCAGGGGCCCCCAGGCCGCCCTTTTTGAGGATGGCCCCTACCGGGGCGCCTATGAAGAACAGCAGCAGGCAGGCCAGCGCCTGGGCATACTTCTTCCACATCTCTACGTCGTTGCGATGGATGAGGTTGATGTAGTCGTAGGAGTCGTAGATCTGGCTGCGGGCAACATTCTCATACTGCCTTGCAACCTGTAGCGCCCCCTCAAGGGCCTTCTGCCTGTCCTTAAGCGATTTGAATTCCCAGTTCTCCGGAATCTCGAAATTAACTGAGGCCTGTTCCCTCCAGGTGGTGTCCAACTGCTTTTTGAAACTGAGGCCGTTGTCCCTCTGGAAGTCCCGCACATGCCTTACTGTACCCTGGTCCACAAGATTCACAAGGGAGTCGTGACCGTGCTTTAACTGCTTGAGGTTCATCGACTTTACCTGCTCTCCGTAACGGGCGGAATCGGACTGCTTGTAGGCGTAGTTCTCCAGCGGGATCACCAGTTCCTGCCTGTGGAACCTCACCCTCTGGAGGGCCAGGGAGGTATCCCTGTACTTTCGCCTGTTCTCCTCACGGTAATTGGTGCCGTCGTAGAGCATAAACGTGAGGTAATCCTTGGACTTTGCCATCTTGAGCATTCCGCTGTCGGCCACCGTGATGCGGAGGTTGCCGGCCCCGGAGGTGTGGTCGTACACCTGGATGCCGTGCATCATTCCGGTTTTTTTGTCGCGGCTGTCTACGCGGAGGATATATCCGTCAATTCCGTCGTAGAAGGTTCCTGAAGGGATTTTTATCTCGGATTTTGTACGGCCGATATCGTCCCTCATAGTGAAGATCTGGTTGATGGAATAAGGCACCAGCCTGTCTCCAACGAAGAACGCTCCCACGCAGACGAACAGGCTCACTATGGTCATCGGAACCAGAACCCTTGCGAGGGAGATGCCTCCCGCCTTCATTGCGGTGAGTTCAAAGTGCTCTCCCATATCTCCCAGTGTCATCATAGAGGACAGCAGGGTGGCAAGCGGAATTGCCAGGGGAAGCGTCTGGAAACCGCCCCACATCAGGAACTCCAGTATCACCTTAAGTTCAAGACCCTTACCCACAAGTTCGTCAATATACAGCCACAGGAACTGCATGACAAGGATAAAGGTCACGATCGCGAGGATAGCGAAGAACTGCCCCACGAACGACTTAAGTATGAACTGGTCTAATTTTTTCACCTTATTTTGTTGCTATCTCAACAAGAGTGTCAAGTGCCTGGGCAAGGCCTTCCACGTTGCGGCCGCCGGCTGTAGCAAGGCCGGGCAGGCCGCCGCCGCCACCCTGAATGAATTTTGCGGCTTCGCGGATGTCCTTTCCGGCGTTCTTTCCCTTTGCAACGAGGTCCTGGGAGTACATGAGCACAAGGTTGGGCTTGCCGTCAAAGGCAAAGGCGCCTGCCAGCGCAAAATTCTGGACCTTCTTCTGCAAAAGCAGGGCCACGTTGCGGGCGATGGCGGGATCTATGGAGTGATCGTAGCGAACCACCTTTATGCCGCCTATCTCCTCGGCCGATGCTTCCAGTTTTTCTGCAAGTTGCGCAGCCTTTTCATTGGCGACGGCCTCAAGTTGTTTCCTGGCATCGGCATTCTCCGCCACCAGTTTCTCAATTGCGCCCTGTAGGTCGGGGACGTTGTTCATAAGGTTCTTAAGGCCTTTCAGGAGGTCTTCCATATGGTGGACGGCTTCCTCCGCCTTGCCGCCGGTGACGGCCTCGATCCTTCTGACACCCGCTGCAACGGCGCCTTCTGAGACAATCTTGAACAGGCCGATAGTTCCCGTTGAAGGAGTGTGGGTGCCGCCGCAGAGTTCCACGGAATCTCCGTAACGGACCACGCGTACCACGTCTCCGTACTTTTCTCCGAACAGGGCCATGGCGCCCATCGCCTTGGCCTCGTCCATAGTGGCGTCGCGCTTTTCGATGAGCGGGAAGTCGGAGCGGATGAGTTGATTCACGCGGGTTTCAACGGCGCGGAGTTCCTCATCCGTCATCTTCTGGAAGTGGGAGAAGTCAAAGCGGAAGTAATCCGGGCCAACAAAGGAACCCTTCTGCTCCACGTGAGTTCCAAGCACCACGCGGAGAGCCTGGTGAAGGAGGTGGGTGCAGGTGTGGTTGTTCTGGATGTGCCTGCGGCGTACATTGTCTACAACAAGGGTGAAGGTTTGGGTGCTCCTTGAAGGAATTCTTTCGGCCAGATGGATTGTGAGGTTGTTTTCCTTCACGGTGTTGAGGATCTGGATGCGTTCTCCGTTCTCTCCTTCAATATAACCGGTGTCTCCCACCTGACCGCCCATCTCTGCGTAGAATGGGGTGCGGTCAAACACAAGCTGGAAGTATTCCTTGTTCTTCTGCTTGACTGTGCGCTGCTTGAGGAGGCGGGCGCCGGTGACGCGGAGGGTGTCGTAGCCCTCGAACACTACATCGGCCTCATTGAACACCATCCAGTCTCCGAATTCGTTGGCGGTGGCGTTGCGGGCGCGCTCCTTCTGCTTGTCAAGCTCTATGTTGAAGTTCTTGATGTCTACGGTATAGCCCTTTTCTGCGGCAATAAGTTCCGTGAGGTCAATGGGGAAGCCGTATGTGTCGTAGAGCACAAAGGCGTCTGTGCCGGGAATGACCTTGGTGGCGGCGTTCTTTGCCATATTGTCCTCAAGCATCCTGATACCGCGGTCCAGGGTGCGCAGGAAGGCGTTTTCTTCCTCCTTGATAACATTGGAGATAAGCTTCTGCTGGGCCTGGAGCTCGGGATAGGCTTCTCCCATATCGGCCACAAGCTGGGGGATGAGGCGGCAGAGGAAGGGCTCCGTAAAGCCAAGGAAGGTGTAGCCGTAACGGACGGCACGGCGAAGGATGCGGCGGATGACGTAGCCTGCCTTCACGTTGGAGGGAAGCTGGCCGTCTGCAATTGAGAAGGCAATTGCACGGATGTGGTCTGCGATAACCCTCATTGCAACCTCTACGTTGCCGCCTTCTGAATACTTATGGCCGGAGAATTCCTCCACTTTGCCGATAAGGCCGGAGAAGACATCCGTCTCATAATTGGACTTCTTGTTCTGGAGGATCATGCAAAGGCGCTCGAAGCCCATACCGGTGTCAATGCTCTTGGCGGGAAGGGGCTCCAAGTGGCCATCGGCCTTGCGCTCATACTGCATAAACACAAGGTTCCAGATCTCTATTACGTCGTCGTTGTCCGTGTTCACCAGTTTGTTGCCGGGAATCTTTGCAATCTCAGAGTCCGGCCTCAGGTCAATGTGAATCTCAGAGCAGGGGCCGCAAGGGCCGGTGTCTCCCATTTCCCAGAAGTTGTCGTGCTTGTTTCCGGTAAGGACGTGGTCTGCGGGAAGATGCTTCAGCCAGGCTTCGCGGGCTTCCGTGTCAAGGGCGGTGCCGTCCTCGGCGCTGCCCTCGAATACGGTTGCGTAAAGTTTGGTCTTGTCTATCTTGTAAACTTCCGTGAGAAGTTCCCAGGCCCAGTCAATTGCCTCTTTCTTGAAGTAATCTCCAAAACTCCAGTTACCCAGCATCTCGAACATAGTGTGGTGGCGGCCGTCGTGGCCAACGGCTTCAAGGTCGTTGTGTTTGCCGCTCACGCGGAGGCACTTCTGGGAGTCCGTTGCGCGGGGAAACTTGGGCGCGGCGTTGCCAAGGAAGATGTCCTTGAACTGGTTCATACCGGCGTTGGTGAACATAAGGGTAGGGTCATTCTTGATAACCATGGGAGCGCTGGGCACCACGGTGTGGCCCTTGGAGGCAAAAAAGTCCAGATACTTCTGGCGGATTTCTTTAGAAGTCATATAGCGAGTTTGATTTTTCAATATAGCCTACAAAAATAAGTATTTTTGGCCGATTTTCCACACGCGCGGGCATAGAATATGCAAAAGAGGGGCAGTTTCAGAAATAATGCATATCTTTGCATAATATGCCGTCCAAGTTGCAGAAATACATCGTAAGCCCTGAAGACTTCATCGACAGCCTCCAGCAACTGCCCGCCCGTGAGTGGTGGAAACTGGTCCTGGTGCTGCTGGGCGGCATAGTGTCCTTCCTGTTCTATATGTGGATTTACGTTCAGGTGCTGGGGCTGGACCTTCCCAAGACGGCTATCCTCAAGCGCCGGAATATGGACTGGAGGGCGCGTGTGGAAAGGCTCTCAACCCATATGGACCATCAGGAGGAACTTCTTTCCCTTCTGGAGGTGAGGGACGACAAAATCTACCGCAGCGTGTACGGCCTGGATGAGATTCCGCCGGAGGTGAGAGGTTCCGGAATAGGCGGAGAAAACCGGTATGAAAAACTGGCCGGAACCACCCTCGAGGCCGTTGTGCGCCGTCAGGACATAATAGAGAAGAGGGCCTATGTCCAGTCAAAATCCTTTGACGACATAACCATCCTTCAGAACAGCGCAGGCGATATGGCGGCCCACATCCCCGCCATTCCGCCAATGAGCACGGACCGCAACACTTATCATATGTCCAGTCCCTTCGGCTTCCGCTCGGACCCTCTCCTGGGGTACACCAAGCGCCATACGGGAATGGACTTCGCCTGCCCTCCGGGCAACCCCATCTACGCAACCGGAGACGGCGTGGTCGTGAAGGTGGCTCACGAGAGAAAGGGCTACGGCAACCACGTGGAGATAGACCACGGATTCGGTTACAAGACGCGCTATGCGCATATGTCGGAGATATTCGTGGAGGAGGGGCAGAAACTCTCGAGGGGTGACTGTATCGGCCTTTCAGGAAAGAGCGGCCGAATCACAGGCCCGCACCTTCACTATGAGATTATGTACCGCAAGGATTACGTGAATCCGGCGCTGTATATGGATCTGGACATCCCGCCCAAGGATTATTACGAACTGGTGAGGAGGCCAGAAGGCCGATGAGTAAGTTCAGTAAGATTCTTGGCTCCATTGTGCGCTATCTTGTGGCAACGGTTTCGCTGTCGGTGGTGCTGTATATCCTTTTTGCGCTCATTTTCTCCACGGAGGAGGAGAGGCGGCTTCAGAGGGAAAACAACCTCTACAAGTCCCTCTACAAGGAAATCCGCAATAAGGACAGGCTCATAGGGGACGTGGTTGACGGCCTCCTTGTGAAGGACGACGCAATCTACCGCCAACTCTTCGAGACCACGCCTCCGTCCCTTGACGCCATCACTGCGGCCGATTTAATTGCCGACAGCGACTCCCTTTCCGAGAGTTTCTACCTTTCGGCGGCCGCATCGGCCTCTGAGAGACTTATGATGATGTCAGGTTCTGTGGACGATAATTTTGCCGAAGTTTTCCGCATCCTCCTCAAGGGCCGCCGGGACAGCATTCCGCCGCTCTGCCTGCCCCTGAAGGGGATGTCGTATGTGCAGACGGGCGCTTCCGTGGGTCCCAAGCACAATCCCGTCTTCAAACTTGAAATGCAGCACGACGGCATCGATTTCATCGCTCCTCAGGGCGCTCCGGTCTACGCCGCGGCTCCGGGAATAGTCTCCAAGGTCACGCACTCCAGGAAGGGCCTCGGGAACGTGGTGGAAATCAATCACGGAAACGGCTATGTGTCACGCTACTGCCTCCTTGGCGACATAAACATCTTCTCCCAGATGAAGGTGCGTACCGGCCAGAAGATCGGGGAGGTGGGCGTGTCCACGGGGATATCGGCCCCTCATCTTCACTTTGAACTGTGGAAAAACGGCGTTGTGTGCGATCCCGTGCACTACCTCTTCGCTTCCATCACCCCGGAGGAATACTCCCGTATGATGTACATGTCCGTCTCCACTACCCAGTCGCTGGATTAGCACTCACTTGCTGGTTCTCCCACTTGCTGGTTCTCCCACTTGCTGGTTCTCCCCTTGCGGTGGAGCTTAACACGCTCATTACTAGTCGTTTACAGAAGTTTCTACCAGAAAAAGTTCTGGTAGAAACCCATGTAACCAACTGTGTTTCAATGAATTGGCTTCCACCGCGAAATTACGGCCTGGTCCAGTGAATCCTTATGCCGTCGCGCTCCATCCCGCGGAACCAGGTCATCTGGCGCTTGGCAAACTGATGGATGGCATTGCCAAGGCCCACCACCATATCGTCATATGATAGTTCTCCAAGCACATACTGGGTAACGAA
Organism: uncultured Bacteroidales bacterium; assembly: GCA_900319485.1. GTDB lineage: Bacteria > Bacteroidota > Bacteroidia > Bacteroidales > UBA932 > Cryptobacteroides. The sequence goes on from ONOQ01000020.1 coordinate 24,626, forward strand.
CTTATACTCAAGACCATAATAGATAAGGTCCGGTGCCGGTACGGTTTCCAGAAGGCCGCGGACTTCCTCCACCAGGCCCTCCTTCAGGCGCTCCTCCAGGCGGCGGTCTATGCGCTCAACCCGCTCCTCACGGGTGACAAGCGTGCCGATATAATATGGCTTTTGAGGCAGTCTGGAAGGGTCTACGCCGTTCTGCTTCTCAAACTTGTAGGCCTTGGTGGCCGCTTCAATGTAGAGGCCGGAACCACCGCAGAGGATGGGAATGGCGCCCTTTGAACGGACTGCGGCCCATGCATCGGCAAAAGCCGCCTGGTACTGATAGATGTTGAATTTTGCCCCGGCCGGCACAATGTCAATTAGGTGATAGGGAACGTCATCGTACTCGCATAGGTCCTTTCCCGTGCCGATATCCATCCCCCTGTACACCTGCCTGCTGTCGGCCGACAGGATCTCGGCCTTTCCCAACGCCTTTGCAAGTTGCACGGCATACCGCGTTTTCCCGGATGCGGTGGGGCCCACAACGCAGATGAGGTCAATATCCCCAGCGGCATAAGCCCTGGCCAGGACCTCAGGGTCGATGACCTCAGGGTCCGGCAGTTTTGCCATCGGGGGAATGCCGGGGCGGTCCGGCAGCAGTTCTGTGCGGTTCATACCGCAAAAATACACATTTTTTTACTACCTTTGCAATCCTATGCCAAAAGCGAAGAGCACCATACAGATCAAAAACCGCCGGGCCTCGTTCGATTACGAGTTCCTGGAAACCTACACCGCCGGCATCCAGCTGGTGGGAACGGAGATCAAGTCCATAAGGGCCGGAAAGTGCTCCCTGCAGGATGCATACTGCTTCTTCTCAGGCAACCAGCTGTTTGTCCGTGGAATGAACATAGCCCAGTACCACTGGGGCAGCTGGGGCCAGCATGAGCCCGTAAGAGACCGCCGCCTGCTCCTTAACCGTAAGGAACTCAGGCACTTGCAGCAGGAGGACAAGCAGAAAGGTCTTACCATCATAGCGGTGAAACTCTTCATCGCAGATAACGGCTACGCCAAGCTCCTCATAGCCCTGGCAAAGGGTAAGAAGGAGTACGACAAACGTGAAAGCATCAAGGCCAAGGACCTCCGCCGTGAAATGGACCGTAACGGGTACTGATGAGCGGTTTTCGGGGTGGAGGCTAATTCATTGAAACACAGTTAGTTACACGGGTTTCTACTAGAACTTTTTCTGGTAGAAACTTTTGTAAATAGCTGATAATAAGCGTGTTGAGTTCCACTGCAAGGGGAGAACCGGTAAGTGGGAGGGACGTGCTGGTACCTGCAGGAACGGAAAAAATGAGTAACTTTGCAGTATGAAAATAGGGAATGTGGATCTTGGGGAGAGGCCGGTGACTCTGGCGCCGATGGAGGATGTGACGGACGCATCCTTCAGGATACTGTGCCGTGAAGCCGGGGCCGCAATGGTCACAACGGAGTTTGTGAGCAGTGACGGCCTGGTCCGTGACGTCTCAAAGACAATAGCAAAGATGCACACCCTTGAGGAGGAGGCTCCCGTGGCGGTCCAGATCTACGGAAACATCCCGGAGGCAATGGTGGATGCCGCAAAGATGGCGGAGAGGGCAAAGGAACTTGCCGGAGGCCACGGGGCCGATATTATAGACATCAACTTCGGCTGCCCCGTCTCAAAGATTGCCGGCCGCGGCGCCGGAAGCGGAATGATGAGGGAACCGGACAAGATGGTGGCAATCACAAAGGCCATCGTAGAGGCAGTGGGGAAGCCCGTCACCGTGAAAACCCGCCTTGGCTGGGACGACTCCTCAAAAATCATAGTAAACCTTGCCGAGCGCCTTCAGGACACGGGAATATCGGCCCTTACAATCCACGGCCGCACCCGCTGTCAGATGTATAAGGGTGAGGCCGATTGGACTCTCATCGGGGAGGTTAAGAACAACCCCCGGATGCATATCCCTATCATCGGGAACGGAGACATAAACACCGCCGCGAAGGCAAAGGAAGCCTTTGACAGATACGGCGTAGACGGCATCATGGTGGGCCGGGCAAGTTTCGGCCACCCCTGGATCTTTACGGAAATCCGCCACCTGCTGGACACCGGGGAGGAACTCCCGCCTATGAGCGTAAAGGACCGCGTAACCCTTGCCAAACGCCATTTCCAACTCTCCCTGGACCTCAAGGGGCCCGTCACGGGAGTATATGAGATGCGCCGCCACCTCAGTTGCTACTTCAAGGGCCTCAGGGATTTCAAGGAAACCCGCATAAAGCTGGTCACCTCCAAGGACCCGGAAGAGATAGTGCGCACCCTCGATTACGTTGCGCAGCGCTGGGGCACCGAAGCCCCCGAGCCGGAAGGTGTTTACGGACTCTAGTCCGGATTTGTCACCTGGCCGAAACGGACTATTCCGTAGTGAACTTGAAGAAGGCTTCAATGTCGGCCTTTTTCTCCAGGCGCACGATGTAGCAGGTGTTGCCAAGGTCGTCGGAGAGGGCGTCCGGGACGCGGGCGGCCATGCGGACGTCGCTGCCGTAGCGCGCCATGATATCCTCGTGGGAGTGCTTGTACGCGTGATTGTCGCGGCGGCCGGCATAACCGATGTAGCAGCTGTCGCCAAGGGGCTTGCGGGCCTCGTCAAAGGCCACCATGTCGGCCCAAATCTGATAGACGTCCGTGTTGTGGGCATAGTTCATCATGTCAGGGGTGTAGCCTCCCGGCGGGCGCATGTTAACCTCAAGGCCCACATAGTCCCCCTTCTTGCCAAGGCCTTCACGGTCACGGTCCAGCTGGAAGAATTCAAGGTGCACAAAGCGGCTCTTGATGCCGAATGCGTTTACCGTGCGGCGGCCAATCTCGGAGAGCTTTGCGGGAACCGTCTTGTTGGTCCAGTAGCAGCAGTCAAGGTTATTGTGAACTATCTCCATGATGGGCGTGGGGAACACGGTGTTGTTTTCAAACACCGGCTCTCCTTTTGAGTTGAAAATGGCGTCGTAGCTAACCAGGAGGCCGGTTATGAACTCCTCAATCACATAGAAGCCCATGTCCTGCGCATGCTGCTCCAGCCAAGCCGAAAGGTCTTCGGCACAGGTGATCTTGGTGGTGCCGCCGGCGCCCATGCCGTTGTCCGGCTTTGCAATCACGGGGTAGCCGGTCTTTTTCACGAAGGCCTTGATTTTTGCAGCGCCTTCGGCCCCCTTTATCTGACGCGCGGTAGGGATGCCGCCAAGGGCGTAGTATTTTTTCATCTCGCTCTTGTTCTTGATGGCGGCAATGCGGTCTGTCTTAATCCCTGTGGTTACGTTGAAATCTGTCCTGAGGCGGGCGTCCTGCTCAAGCCAGTACTCGTTGTTGGACTCTATCCAGTCTATCTTACCGTACTTGTGGGCGAACCAGGCCACGGCGCGGTACATTTCGGAGTAGTCTTCAAGGTTCTGCACACGGTAATAGTCCGTGATGCTCTGCCTGAGTTCCCAGGAGAGGTTTTCATAGGGAGTGTCGGCAATTGCAAGGACATTGACGCCGTTTGCCTTTGCCCCGGCGCAGAAGTGCCAGTAAGTGTCCGGGAAATGGGGGGATATGAATACGAGGTTCATAAAGGAGTATGTTTTGTTTTCATCGGAAACGCGGCGCATGGCTCCGCGGGTTATTTCGTAGGCCTCTCCGTAAAGGGTGCTTCGGCCGTTTTCCACTTTAACGTAACCGCCGTCACGGAAGGTGTAGAATCGGTGGCCCCAGCTGTCCGGGAAGGCTATGTCTTCAAAAAGCCGAAGGCCGTCCACGGTGGCCCATCGCACCTGCTCAAAGTGCGGGATAAGCTGGATGTCAGTAAGGCCAAGGCCTTCCAGCCAGCGGTTGTAGCCGGGGTCCGTGGCTTCTCCGGGTAGTTCCGGGTGGGAATACACCCTTCCGGCGCAGTTCATGCTTCCGGCGCTGCAGCCCATGACCACTCCGTCAAACCCTTCCAGAAGCTTTTTAAGGCCGATTTCATGGATAAAACGGTTCTGGGTGGGGACGTGACCGCCGCAAAGGACAACCCAGTGGGCCCGGGGAACCAGTTCCGGCGCCTTGGCGGCATTGCTGCGGTCCAGCATCACTATTGACTCTGTCTCAATGCCGGAGCGGTGAATGCAAAGGCTCATGCCTTTCTCAACGGAATCCGTGAAGCCTTTGTCGTCCGGGGCGGCGCTCACAAGCAGCACTCGCGGCTTTCGGCCCGGACCGGCAACAGCGCGCAGCGACGCCTTGACGCTGGCAAGGAAGCCGTTGTCTTCAGTGAAATGATCTTCCCCAAAACGTGTGGGGCTGCCGGTAAGATACAGAATCATACCTTGTCCAGTATCTCCACAAACGCTTTCTCATCTTCCTCCGAGACAAAAGCGGCCTCTATGGGGAGGTAGAAAAGGCGCTGCCTGAGGGAATCCGGCACAACCTTGACCTCGCGGAGGCGCTGGGCGTCTTTTTCCGTGGTTATGAGGCAAGCCGTGGGAGCAGCCTTGACTGCGGCGGCCATGGCGCGGATATCGGCCTTCCCAAAGCGGTGATGATCCGGGTAAGAGAGGCGCTTCACTATCTTGTAAGTATCTGAGAGATAGCTTCTGAGAGGAGCGTCGTTGGCTATTCCGGAAACAAGGATGGTCTTGTTGGAGTAGGTGTAACGGGCATCGGCTTCCGGGAAAACGGGCTCCGGAGGGAGGTAGCGGATGCTTGTGAAAAAGAGCTTCTGCCCAGGCCTCAGGCCCAGTTTTCGGCCGAACTCCTGGCGGGACCAGCCGTCAAGTTCCGGGGGGCACTTTGTGACTATCACGACATCGGCCTTGAGAATGCGGGAGGGAAGGTCACGGAGACGTCCCCAGGGGAGAAGCTTGTCTTCCCAGACGGGCCTTCCGTAATCCACCAGTACTATGCTGAGGCTGGGGCAGAGCCTTCGATACTGGAAGGCGTCGTCAAGGACTATTATGTCGGCGTCAAGCTTGCGGCAACCCTCCACGCGGTCTTTGTCTACTGCAACGGTTACTCCGTGGAATTTGCGGGCAATCTGCAGGGGTTCATCCCCGCAGAAGGAGGCCGATGAATCCGGCTTCACAATCTGAAAGCCGCGGGATTTGCGCTTATACCCTCTTGAAAGCACGGCAACAGGCCTGTAGCCCCATTTGTCGCTGACACGAAGGTAGCGGAGGAGCATCTCCACATGAGGGGTTTTGCCGGTGCCGCCGGCCGTGATGTTGCCCACGCAGACGGTGGGGACATCGGCCTTGAAACTCTTTTTCCAGCCCTTATTGTAGGCAAGGTGCCTAAGCCTCAGCCAAAGACCGTAAATCATTACATCGAGAGCACGTTGAGAACTGCGATGAGTTCTTTGTTAATGGGTTTGTCCATCTTGATGGCGCGGGAGATGGGGACGTACACAATTTCGTCGTTCTTTATGCCCACCATGATGTTGCGCTGGCCTTCCAGCAGAGCCTCAATGGCGGCATAACCCATACGGGATGCCAGGATACGGTCATAGGCCGAAGGTGTGCCACCCCTCTGTAGGTGACCGAGGATGGTGACGCGGGCGTCAAACTGAGGGTACTCCTTCTTGATTCTTTCGGCATAATAAAAAGCGCCGCCCACGCCGTTCTTCTGGGCTTCGGAGACCAGCACTATGGCGCTGTTCTTGGATTTGCGCTTGCCTCTTTCGATGAATTCGGCCAGCTGGTCTACGTCCGTGGAGTCCTCGGGGATAATTGCGGCCTCTGCACCGGAAGCGATTGCGCTGTTCTGGGCAAGGAAACCGGCATCACGGCCCATTACCTCTATGAAGAAGATGCGGTCGTGGGAATTAGCGGTGTCGCGGATTTTGTCAACGCATTCAACTATGGTGTTGAGGGCGCTGTCGTAGCCAATTGTGGAGTCCGTGCCATAAAGGTCGTTGTCTATGGTGCCGGGAAGGCCGATAATGGGGATGTCATACTCCCTCGCGAAGAGCTGGGCACCTGTAAGTGAGCCATTTCCGCCAATTACAATCAGGGCGTCAATTCCCGCTTCCACCATATTGTCATAAGCGGTCTTTCGGCCTTCGGGGGTCATGAAAGCGCCACAGCGTGCGGTTTTGAGGATGGTGCCGCCTCTTTGGATAGTATTGGATACCGACGATGAGGTAAATTTCACGAACTCCTTCTCTATGAGTCCCTGATAGCCCCTCATGATTCCAACCACGTTCATGTCGTGGTAGCGGGCGCAGCGGGTGACGGCCCTGATGGCTGCGTTCATTCCGGGGGCGTCTCCGCCTGAGGTAAGTACGCCGATAGTGTTGATTTTGCGTTCCATTCGATTAATTGTGACTTATCCTGCAAAAATACACAAAAAACCGCAAAAAAGCGACACCATCTGGAGCCTGGGCGGCAAGGCCCTTGGAGCAGCGGATTCCGACACCTCCGTGAGCTTCAAGCAGCGTGCGGAAGCCTACCTTCTTTCAATAGGAGTATCCCAGAAAGACATTGACGACCTCCGCACCCTGATGCTTGAATAGCCAAATTCACTTTAAGCCGGGCAAATATTACTCTATGGCCGATATTATATCGGCATAGTTGCTCCAGCCCTCGGCCTCCTTGTAGGCGTCCACGGAGCCGGAAGGCACGCGGATTTCGAAGTCGAAGCGGCGGGGCAGGAAGTTGGAGCTGATATCCGCGCCGGGGGTATGGGGAGGCGTAGCGGCGAGGACAGTCAGCTTTTCAAGGGCAGACCTGTAAAACGCCTCAGCCTCAATCGCCTCCACGGTGGAAGGAAGCGTGAAAACCTTCAGGTTGGTGCTGTTGAAGGCACTGTAGCCGATGGATTTGATGCTTTCCGGAAGGGTAAGTTCCTCAAGAGCTGTACATTCGCTGAAAAGATATCTCTTTATTGCGGTGACACCGGAAGGGACATTCACCTTCTTCAGGCTGCGGCAGCCCGAGAAAGTGCCGGCTCCCATTTCAGTAACGCTCTCCGGAATGGAGATTTCTTTGAGTGCGGTGTTTGTGAAAGCGTTGTCCTTGAGTTCCGTAAGCGTGGAAGGGAGAAGAATGCTTTCCAGTGAAGAACAGCCATAGAATGCTCCGCCCTGGATGAGGGTAATGCCCTCGTGCAGATTCACTTCAGTAAGGTTCTCGCAACCCGCAAGCAGGCTCTCCACTACTACATTGATATTCTTCGGCAATGTGAAGGATTCCAGGCCGCTGTTCTGGAAGGTCCAGTAGCCAAGCACGCTGAGTTCTTCCGGCAAGTCGATGTGCTTGAGGCTGGTACAGCCGGAGAATACGCCGCTGGAAGTGATTTTCGTGAGCGTGGAAGGAAGGGTCACGTCTTCCAGTTTCGTGCAATTTGCGAAGAGATTGAAAGTGCCGATCTCCGTAACGGTGGAAGGGAGGACCAGCTTTTTAAGACCGCTGCCGGCAAAGGCATAGTCTCCCATCCCCCTGAATCCTTCCGGCAGAACAGCTTCCTCTATGCCTGAATACACAAAGGCGGATTCGCCGATGTATTCCAGTCCGGCAGGCCAGTCTACGGAAGAAAGATTGCTGCAGTTATAAAAAGCTTGCTCTCCGATATCTTCAATACCGTCATGGAGTGTAACGGAGGAGAGGCGCTCGCAGTTCTTGAAAGCATAGTTGCTTACATATTGATACCCCTTGGACCATGTAACTTCCTCAAGATTCTTACAGCCGTAGAATACACCCTGCCAAATAGCCGTGACGGAATCCGGGATCACAAAAGAGGTGAAGCCGGTGCCGGAGAAGGCATACTCGCCGATGAGTTTCACCGAAGAAGGAAGTTCCAGTTCACTAAGCTTGCTGCAACCGGAGAACATCCGGTCTCCAATCTGTTTTGTCCCGGCGGGGATATTGACAGAGGTGAGTTTCCAGCATCCGTTGAATACTCCTTTTCCAAAGGTCATGGCATTGTCCGGGAGTGTAACCTCTTCCAGAGGAGTATAGGAGAAAGCGCCTGCGCCGATGGCATTGAGGTGGGGAGGAAATGCGATGCTCTTCAGCGAAGAGTCGTTAAAGGCAAAATCCCCGAGGGCGCTCAGGTTGCCGGGAAGCTGCACGGAAACCAGGTTCTTGCAGGAACTGAAATACGGCGGCAGTTCTCCGGTACCGTTGTCGTCAAAGACCAGGATGTAACGGTCATTGTCGGCATCGTAGGTATGGCTCACAATACCTTCCTGGGTGAAGAAACCATCAACGATGGGATCTCCGTTCTCGGAGAATCCTGCGCCTTCCGTCTTGCAACCTGCGGGCAGGCCGTTATCAGTGGTGTAGATGATGGTGTTGTCGGCCAGCTGCACGGTATAGATGTCACCTTCGTCGGCGTCACCCACCTTGCCCCAGACGGCACGCTTCACCGTGACAGGCTCACGATGGACGTATTCTCCGACCGAAACTTCCAGTCCGTTCACCTTCTTGGTAAAGCGGAGGGTGAAACCCTGCTCCAGCACACCCGGGAGGCAGGCGATGCAGTACCACGCTCCCTTCTTGAGGGTCTCTCCTTCCGGAGCGCGAAGCTCGATCTTGCTGCGGGTGTCCTGGGGACCAAGGGTCATGCCGGCCAGCGGGTAGAAGGCATATGGCCGGCCCTCCTCGTTAAAAGAGACGCGTACGTCGCCCGCGATGTGTTCGCCGGCCGTGGCGTAGAAAGTGACTTTCTCGATACCTTCCTCCTGGACGGAGAACCTGACGCCGCCGCAGAGGTTGTAGAAGGTGAGCGTCTCAAAGGCCTCCTTGGGAGCATAGACCATCGTCTTGGCAAAGGAGAGGAAGGCCGTCCGGTCAAAGCCTCCTTCGCGGGCAGTCTGGACCGGAGGGACCGCAGTCTCGACATACTCGTATGTTATAGCTGTGGAATAATCATACGCCCAGTCTTTTTTTCCGGCGGCCTCATAGGGATACATTGCCCAGAGATCATACCCGCCCTCTATCCAAGTGTAGGTGTCGTAGCGCATGCTGCCGGTAAAATCGGCTGTCTGGGACGGGGCGCTGAGGGACGCGGTGAATTTTTCCTCGTCCAAGAAGTACACTTTGATGGCGTCGCCGTCTTCCCAGAAGATGGCGCCATCCTCCTGAAGGACGGTTTTGGTGGGATTGCCTTCACCGGTGGCACGGATGGTAAAGAAGGGGGATTCCTCCTCCACGGGTACTTCCTCGCGGGCACAGGCTGCAAGGGTAAGAAATGCAGAAAGAATATATATAGTCTTTTTCATGGCTTTCAATCTTTAATGGTTACTTCCAATCTTCTTCACCGGTTCCTTCGTTGCCGCCGGAGACAGGCTCTACCGTGACGGTGCACCCCGCGGAGATGCCGTCGGCCGAGACCGTGATATCGGCCTGTCCCAAAGCGAGAGCCGTAACCTTGCCCGTGGCATCCACGGTAGCCACGCTCTCATTGGAGCTCTTCCACTCCAGAGATTTGGCCGATGGAGCATCCTCCGGAGTAACCGTAGGATAGAGCGTTATGGTGTTTCCGACGACGAGGTGAGCGCTATAAATGTTTAGGGCAATGGTGCTCACTTTCTGGACTACGGTAACCGTGCAGGTGCCGGAGACTTCCTGTCCCTGGAGCGTTTGCCTGTAGGCATAGATGGTGGCTGTACCGGCCTTGCCGCCGGTGACAGTCCCGTCGCTGGTCACAGATGCCGTGGAGGTGCTGGAGGAACGCCAATAGACGGTTTTGTCAGTTGCGTTGTCTGGGGCTACTGTGGCCGAGAGTCTTACTGTCTCTCCCACGTTTATTTCCGCTTCAGAGGGTGTTAGCGTTATGCCGGTAATGTCCACATACCCTCCGGGGCCGGGGCCTTCGTCGCTCCACACCACTATCTCGCATTCTGCTGTAAGTCCGTTGGCGGTTTTGGCGCCCACAACGGCCGATCCCGGTTCAAGGCCGTTCACCAGGCCGCTCTCCGAGACGCTGGCCACCTTGGGCTCCAGGGTATACCAAATAACGGTTTTGTCGGTAGCGTTGTCCGGTTTGAGGGTGGCGGCGAGCTGGAGAGTCTCACCTACCTTGACGGATTCGCTGGTATGGTTCAGGGAGATTTCGGTTACTTCCACTTTGGAAACATCGGGGACATCCGGGATGTCCGGAGCCTTTTCACAGGAAAAGAGGAAAGTGCCTATGGCTACACCGGCCGTCAGCATCTTGAGAGTAGCAGATTTCATGGCTTTACTATTCTGGTTCGCCCAAATATATGAAGATTATACCACTCCAGAGCCCTCCGGAAGGCCCTTTTTGACGAACCATCCCCTGCGGATGACGAAGCCCCCCGCTGCGTTGACGAAGCAAAAAAAGTTACTGACAATTAGCCAGATACGGCAGTTTTACGTTACAATTTATATAAATTTGCAGCAGTGAAAAAGCCTCTCTCATATTGTATTGCCTTGCTGCTGGCTGCAGCCTTCTGCCTGCAGACCGCGGCGGACAATCTGGAACATTCGCTCAGTTACCGGCGTTTCACCACGCTGGACGGCCTGCCGCAAATGCAGACGGAAGCCGTATGGCAGGACTCCCGCGGCTATATCTATATAGGTACGCTTTCCGGTTTTGTCCGTTACGACGGCAGGTCTCTCTCCCCTTTTCTCAAAGGACGGAGGGAGAACATTGTGAGTTTCCAGGAAGTGGACGGGAAGGTACGTGCCCTTGGCTTTGTTCGGCAGTGGACCGTGCGCGGAGACAAAGCCTGGATGCAGCCCATAGACCCTGACGGGGAGCTGCTGCTGAACAATTTTAACGCCGCGGACCTTCCCCCGGGTTACATACTCCTTGAAGACCGCCTTGAGAAGGGGCGTGTCCTTGCAAGGCTGGAGGCCGATGAAATGGCCCCCGTACTGGACCTCCCGCTGTTGGACAAGATGACTCCGGACCGGAAAATGTACGTGGACTCCACAGGTATATACGTCCCCACCTCCGAAGGACTTTTTGTGGCGGTGAACGACGAAATCCGCCTTCTCACCCGCAAGGCCGATATCTACGCTCTCATCCGGACGGAAGAAGGGCTTGCAACCTTTGCCGGAGACGGCATCTGGACCGTGAATAATGACAGCCTCTCCCTTGCCCATCCATTCCGGTTCCCCAATCCGGATTACGGCCTTTCCGTCAGGCAGAACTCACGCGGGCAGATATACATTGCCGACGCCCACACCATCTGGATGTATGACGGGGAACTCCACCGTCTGGTGTCGGGCTTCAACCTCATCAGGGGCATCTTAGTGGACAGATGGGACCGCCTGTGGGCCGCCACATACCAGGGAGCCTACTGCTTTTTCCATTGCAACATCATCAACCATTCACTGGACGACGACAACGATATAGTACGTGCACTCGCATTCAGCGGTGACAGTCCGGTCATGGGAACCCTCAACGGAAAAATCCTGGCCGGCGGAGAGGTCATAAGCCGGGAAGATGACAATTTCTATGCTCCCGGCGCCGCCGCCCTGGACGGAACGGTCTATATGGCCGGAAACGGTGATATTGCGGCCGTCAGCGGGCACTCCATGAAGTGGCTCGGCCTTCCCTATGACCGCTACCGCTTTGTATCGGCCGCCGGAGGAAAACTTATCATCGGCACGCGTTCGGCCGTTCTTTCCTATGATACGCATACGGGCATTACCGATACCCTCACCACGCAGATTGTCCACCCCTGGTGCGCGGTAGAGGACGGGGAGTGGCGCCTGTGGGTAAGCGGTAACCCCGGTCTGTACTGCCTTGAGGGGCCACACACCATACGCAAAGTCAGGAGCACTCCCTCCACACTTGTCATCACCGCCATGACTGCCGATGAAAAAGGCACTGTCTGCTTTGCCGAAGGCGATTCCCTTTTTGTGATCAAAAAAGGGCAAATCCGTAAAATGACGGAACTTCCGGTCTCCGGCCACGAAATCCGTTCAATCCACATTTCCCGGCAGGGGTATTTGGTTGTGGCGGCCGTCGACGGCCTGCTTGTCGCACGTCTGGATGACCGGGGATATGCCGATGATTCCCATTGGTTTGACTCCTTCAACGGGTTCACAACCGTGGAACCTCTTGCCGCGCCAATGGCGGAAGCCCCCGACGGGACCATATGGCTGGCCGGTCTGGAAGAGATGACGTCTTTCCACCCTGAAAAGCTCCTGGAAGACAACCGGGAATCCACCTTCATCCCAGGTCCCCGCCCGTGGTGGCAGCACTGGTGGCTCTGGGTTTTGGCTGCGGTTCTGCTCTCCTTCTGCGTATGGATGGCAGCACGGCACTTTGAAAAACGGGCTTCACGCAGGAAGATGGAGGAGCTGGAACGTGAGAAGCAGCTTAAGGAGCTGCAGCTGAGGTCGGTACGCCTAAAGTCCATCCCCCACTTCCACGCAAACGTACTATCCGGCATAGAATACTTTGTCATGAACAATTCGGCCGAAGAAGCCTCGTATTACCTGAAACTGTACTCCGACTTCACAAACCGGACGCTCTCAGACATAGAGCGGCCGGCCCGCACCGTGGCCGAAGAAGTGGATTACGTCAGGGGTTATCTGGAACTGGAAAAACTGCGTTACGGTGAGCAGTTGGAGTACGATGTCAACGTGGCCCGGGACGTGGACAGGGAAGCACTTCTTCCCACCATGCTTCTTCATACCTACTGCGAGAATGCCGTCAAACACGGGATATCGGCCAAAAACGGAACGGGGCATATACATGTAAATGTTTCCAGAGAGACAAGAGGCGGCGTGGATGGCATTCTGGTATCCGTGGCCGATGACGGAGTAGGGCGAATACGTGCGGCTATGTCCGGCGGCCATTCCACCAAACAGGGGCTCAGTATCCTTCAGCAGCAGATAGAACTGTACAACCGTTCCAACAGATACCATATTGTCCAGCAGGTTATAGACCTTGCCGATGCCGGAGGCCATCCGGCCGGCACCCGCTTTGAGACCTGGGTCCCGGAAGGGTTTCAATTTTAGTTAAGAATGACAAAAAGACTTAAAACCATAGTTGTGGAAGACGAGCGCCTGCCGCGACTTACCTTGCTTCAAAAGCTGCAGGACTACCCTGTAATAGAGGTAGTGGATGCCTGTGACAGCTATGAGAGCGCACGGGACAGTATCCTGCTGCATCGGCCTCAACTTCTGTTCCTGGACATCCAGCTGCGGGGGCAGAACTCAATTTCACTGCTGGAAGAGCTCAGGCAGACCATCACCCTGCCGTACGTGATTTTCACAACCGCATACTCCGACAGCAAGTACCTCATGAGCGCAATCAAACTCTCGGCCGTGGATTATCTGGTGAAGCCGATAGGCAAGGCTGAGCTTTCCCACGCCATGGCAAAGATATCCAACCGCGCCTCTGAAGAGGCATTGGCAAATACAAAAAAAGGCTTCAAGGCTGTTGGGAGCATGATTTTCGCGGAGCCCGGAGACATTGCCGCAATCCAGGCCGATGGCAACTACTCAAAACTTGTCACGTTTGACGGCGAAGACCTTATTCTGGAAAGTCTGCTGTCTCTGGAAAGGCGTCTTGAAAACCCGCCGTTTGTCCGGGCAGACCGCAGCACCATAGTGAACCTGCAACTCGTGAGCCGCCTGAATGCCCAGGAACGCACATGCACACTTTTATCCCCGGACGGCCGCTCAAGGGTAATAGAACTGTCAAAAAGCGGAATTGAAAAACTCCTTTTGGTGATGAACCCGGGGTTCTGACAATCTCTTCCTAATTCAACAGCCCCCGATTCATTACTTCGGCGATGAGGGCGGTGGAGGTGTGGACATCCAGTTTGGCCAGAAGGCGCTTACGGTACCATACAATGGTTTCATAACTCACGCCCATTTCGTCGGCAATCATCTTGGTGCTCTTGTCTTTCATGAGAAGGCGGACCACTTCCTTTTCCCGTTTTGTAAGTTTGACATCCTGGCTTGTCCGGCCTGCAGCTGGACCAGGTCCAACAACCTTCTCGGTACTGGCCATACACGTTTCAGGGCATTTTTGTGTACAGTGAGTACTCGATGGTACTGGCCGAACACGTTGCAAGGCATTTCTGTGTACAGTGAGTACCCAGAAGTATAGGAAACAGGCGCTTGTCTCCACGGCCCCGGAACGATAGCGAATAAACATCGTTTGAGATTGCAAGAAAATAGCTATCTTTGTAGATATGATTACTTCAACCGGAAAAATCGCCCAGGTGGTGGGCCCTGTAGTAGATGTCCATTTCAATATTTCGGCCCGGGAGGCCGAACTTGAACTGCCCCGCATAGGGGATGCCCTGAAAGTGCAGCGCCCGGACGGCAAAAGCGTCATCCTGGAGGTGCAGCAGCACATTGGAGAGGACACCGTGCGCACCGTTGCCATGGACTCCACGGACGGCCTCAGCCGCGGCCTGGAGGTGGAAAATACGCATCGGCCCATATCCATGCCGGTAGGCGCCAAAATCCGCGGCCGCGTGATGAACGTCACCGGAGACGCAATTGACGGCATGGGAGAGATGGACAGGGTAAACACCCTTCCCATCCACAGGGATCCTCCAAAGTTCGAGGACCTCACCACTTCCCAGGAGGTGCTCTTTACCGGAATCAAGGTCATAGACCTTCTGGAGCCGTATCTGAAGGGCGGTAAGATCGGCCTATTCGGCGGCGCAGGTGTGGGCAAGACCGTGCTCATCAAGGAACTGATCAACAACATAGCCAAGGCCCACAACGGCTTTTCAGTGTTCGCGGGCGTTGGAGAGCGCACCCGTGAGGGCAATGACCTCCTCCGTGAGATGATAGAATCCAACGTCATCCGTTACGGAGAAGCCTTCAACAAGGCTATGGAAGAGGGCCGATGGGACCTTTCCCTTGTAGACCCCGCAGAACTTGAGAAGAGCCAGGTGTCAATGGTCTTCGGCCAGATGAACGAACCCCCGGGAGCGCGTACAAACGTGGCCCTCAGCGGCCTTACGCTTGCGGAAAGTTTCCGTGACAGCACGGATCCGTCGGCCCCCCACGACATCCTCCTCTTCATAGACAATATCTTCCGTTTCACCCAGGCGGGCTCCGAGGTTTCCGCACTTCTTGGACGTATGCCTTCCGCCGTGGGTTACCAGCCCACCCTCGCAACGGAAATGGGTAAGATGCAGGAGAGAATCACCTCCACCAAGAACGGCTCCATCACTTCCGTCCAGGCGGTGTATGTTCCGGCCGATGACCTTACGGACCCCGCTCCCGCAACTACATTCACCCACTTGGATGCAACTACGGTGCTCTCCAGAAAGATTACGGCCCTGGGTATATACCCTGCTGTGGATCCCCTGGAGTCCACTTCCCGTATCCTTGATCCAAACATTGTGGGTAAGGCGCATTACGACACAGCCCAGAGGGTTAAGCAGATCCTCCAGAGAAACCAGGAACTCCAGGATATCATTGCAATCCTTGGTATGGATGAACTCTCCGATGAAGACAAGACTACGGTTAACAGGGCCCGCCGCGTACAGAGGTTCCTGTCCCAGCCGTTCTTTGTGGCGGAGCAGTTCACCGGCGTGAAGGGCGTTATGGTCTCCATCGAGGACACCATCAAGGGCTTCAATATGATTATGGACGGAGAGGTTGATTACCTCCCTGAACAGGCTTTCCTTAACGTCGGCACCATAGAGGATGCCATCAAGAAGGGTGAAGCCATACTTGCCGCTGCAAAATAACTGTCATTTCGAGCGAAGTCGAGAAATCTTATGTCTGAACTGACTTTACATATCCTGAGCCCTGAAGGCACTCTTGTAGACGCCTCCGTTTCCCTGGTATCCCTGCCCGGGACGCTGAGTCCGTTCACCGTCCTTCCCGGCCACGCCCCCATAGTCACTTCCCTGGAAAAGGGCAGCATCCGCTATGTTGAGGATGGTGAAGAGAAATTCCTTCAGATTTCCGGTGGCTTTGTAAGGGTCAAGGACAACACCGTAACCGTCTGCGCCGAAGTATGATCCTTACTTTCCTCATATCGCTGTTCCTCCTTCAGGAAATCAATGTGTCGGAGATTATCTTCGACCACATTGGTGACGAGTATGAATGGCACATTACTGAGTGGAAGGGAAAGCCGGTGGCAATTCCGCTGCCGTGCATAGTGATAGATAAGGGCGTGAAGGTGTTTACGGCGCATCACGCAGGGGAGCACGGATATACGTTCAACGAGGACGGGAAACTGGTGGATGCCACCACGGGAAAGCGCCCCGTGGACATCTCCATAACCAAGAACGTGCTTGCCCTTATGATGAGTACGGCGCTCCTTCTTGTCATAATCCTTCTTACGGCAAGGTGGTATAGGAAACACGATGCCCTTGAGGAGGCCCCTACAGGCCTTGCGGCCGCAATGGAGCCGCTTGTGATGATGGTGCACGATATGGCAAAGGAAAATATCGGCCCTGATTACAGGAAGTTCTCCCCGTACCTTTGCATGGCTTTCCTGTGGATTCTTTTCAACAACTTCCTGGGGATTATGCCGTTCTTCCCGGGAGGGGCCAACCTTACGGGCAACATAGCAATTACCCTGGTGCTTGCCCTTTGCACCTTCTTCACGGTGAACCTGAACGGCACCAAACATTATTATAAGGAGATTTTCGCCCCGGACGTTCCGGGCTTTCTCAAACCCATAATGCCGGTAATTGAGGTGTTCAGCGCCATTATGAAGCCGGTATCCCTTACCATCCGTCTCTTTGCCAACATGCCGCTCCTTGGCGGAGGAATGACGGTTGTGAGCGTGCTCTTCGGGGTGTTCCTGGATGCCCTGGAGTGCCTTGTGGCCTTTATCCAGGCTTATGTTTTCACTATGCTCAGTTCCATTTACATAGGACTGGCACGGCAGAAGGAAGAGGAATAAACTTTAAAACTTTGATATTATGATCTTAAGTACAATCATTCTCCAGGCAGCCGCGGGCGCAGCCCTCGGAAAGGCGGGTGCCGCCCTTGGCGCCGCCATCGCTGCCATCGCCGCCGCTATCGGCATCGGTAAAATCGGCAAATCCACTATGGAGGCAATCGCCCGCCAGCCGGAAAGCGCCGGCAACCTGCGTACCTCTATGATTATCGCAGCCGGTATGGTTGAGGGCGCCGCCCTTTTTGCCATCATTGTAGCACTGCTTGCAATTGTAATTAAGTAGCCATGAACCTTGTGACGCCAGATTTCGGCCTCCTGTTCTGGATGGTCGTGATTTTCGGCATTGTGTTTTTCCTCCTTGCAAAGTTCGGTTTTCCCATTATAACCGACATGGTGGATAAACGCAGCGCCAAGATTGCGAAGGCGCTTCAGGATGCCGACACAATCAAGGCGCAGATGGCTCAGTGGAAAGACGAGCATTCCCGGATGCTGGAGGAAACCCGGAAGGAGCAGACCCGTATGATCCGTGAGGCCACGGATGCAAAGGCAAAGATCCTTGCCGATGCTAAGGCTGAGGCGCGTTCTGAGGCCGATGCAATAATCGCAAACGCAAGGCTCCAGATTGAGGCGGAGAAAGAGAGCGCCCTGCGGGACGTCCGGAAGGAAATTGCCCTCCTCAGCGTTGAGGTGGCGGAAAAAGTGCTCCGCCACGAACTCCAGGATACCGGCAGCCAGAGGGCTTTCATAGAGTCCCTGGTGGATGAGGCAAATGAGGCCAGACTTGAATCGTGAACCGTAGTATCGTCATAACACGCTATGCCTATGCGCTGGTAAAGTATGCCCGTGAGAGCGGGCAGGGGGAACTTGTGTGCTCAGAGGCCGAGACCCTGCTGGGCGCAATCCGCTCGGTTCCTGACCTCAGGCGTATGGTTACCGCCGCCGATGACGTGGTGTCTCCATTCGACAAGAAAAAACTCCTCCAGGGAGCGCTGGGAAACAGGCTTTCCACGGAGATGAGCCGTTTCCTCACCCTTCTTAACAAGAACGGAAGGATGGATCTTGTGGAGGATATCCTGAGGGATTTTGTGGACATCTACCACAGGAGCATCGGCATAAGGAAAGCCCGCCTTACCACTGCGCGTGAGCCTTCCGAGCGCCTTCTTCAGCGCCTGAAGGCCCTGGTGAAGCAAAAGACAGGGGACGACGTTATCATAGAGGTTGAGGTGGACCCCGACCTTGTGGGAGGCTTTGTGTTTGACCTTGAAGACTACCTTCTGGATGCCAGCGTAAGGCGCCAGTTGGACCTTATCCGTGAACAGTTTATAGAAAAGAATAGAAGAATTATCTGATGAGCGTATCTCTTAAACCAAGCGAAGTAAGCGACATCCTTCTCAGCCAACTCAGGGATATGAAAAACGACCTCCAGTTTGAGGAGATCGGAAAGGCCCTGCAGGTGAGCGACGGCGTAGTGCGCATCTATGGCCTGGACCACGCCGAGGCCGGGGAACTCCTTGACTGCGGCGGCGGAGTTATGGCCGTGGTGATGAACCTTGAGGCCGATAACGTGGGTGCCGTACTGATGGGCCCCACGGACCACGTGAAGGAAGGAATGCTGGTGCGCCGCACCGGCCGCATAGCCTCCGTGGGAGTGAATGACAGCCTCCTTGGCAGGGTGATAGACCCTCTTGGCAACCCCCTGGACGGCCTTGGCGCCGTGGGCGGGGAGAAGATAGATATGCCTCTGGAGAGAAAGGCTCCGGGCGTTATCTTCCGTCAGCCGGTTTCAGAGCCTCTCCAGACTGGCCTGAAGGCCATCGACGCCATGATTCCTATCGGCCGCGGCCAGCGTGAACTCATAATCGGAGACCGCCAGACCGGTAAGACGGCTATTGCCATAGATACAATCATCAATCAGAGAAGCGCCTACGAGGCAGGGGAGCCTGTGTACTGCATCTATGTGGCCGTCGGCCAGAAGGGTTCCACCGTGGCTTCAATAGTGCAGACGCTGAGGGAGCATAAGGCAATGGATTACACCATTGTGGTTGCCGCTACCGCTGCAGATCCCGCAGCACTTCAGTATTACGCTCCGTTTGCCGGGGCGGCAATAGGAGAGTACTTCCGTGACACCGGACGCCACGCGCTGGTTGTGTTCGACGACCTCTCAAAGCAGGCTGTGGCATACCGTGAGGTGTCCCTGATCCTGAAACGTCCTTCCGGCCGTGAGGCATATCCCGGAGACATTTTCTACCTGCATTCACGTCTTCTGGAGCGCGCCGCCCGTATCATCGACCAGCAGGAGGTTGCGGCTCAGATGAACGACCTCCCGGAGGCCCTGAAGGACAAGGTGAAAGGCGGTGGATCCCTTACTGCTCTTCCAATAATAGAGACTCAGGCCGGAGATGTATCGGCCTATATCCCTACAAACGTGATTTCCATCACGGACGGCCAGATTTACCTGGAGCAGGCGCTCTTCAACCAGGGCGTGCGTCCCGCAATCAATGTGGGTATTTCCGTTTCCCGCGTTGGCGGCAGCGCCCAGGTTAAGTCCATGAAGAAGGTGGCCGGCACCCTTAAGATTGACCAGGCCCAGTGGGCGGAACTTGAGGCTTTCTCAAAGTTCTCGTCGGATGTAGATAAGGTTACTGAACTAGCACTGGATAAGGGTAGGAAGAACAATCAACTCCTGATTCAGCCACAGTACAGTCCTATGCCTGTCGGGGAGCAGGTGGCGGTGCTCTACTGCGGCACCCGCGGCCTTATGAGGGACATTCCCGTTTCCTCTGTCCGTGCCTTCCAGGACACTTTCCTGGACCGACTCCGCGCCACGCACAAGGCCGATGTCCTCGAGCCTCTGGGAGAAGGCAAACTTACCCCGGAGATAGAAAACATCCTCACTGAAACCGCCGCTTCCGTTGTTTTAGCAATGAAGTAAAATGCCCACTCTGAAGGAAATAAAGGGCCGGATAGGGTCTGTGAAGAGTACGCTGAAGATAACATCGGCTATGAAACTGGTGTCATCGGCGAAACTCCGTAAGGCGCAGAACGCAATTGCGGCAATGCGGCCCTATGAGGAGGAACTGAGACGGATGCTGGAGATGGCTTCGGGTGCGGGTAATGTGCCTGAAAATGTCACATCACCTGAAAATGTCCAGTTACCTGCAGTAATTGTGGCAATAGCGTCCAACTCTTCCCTTTGCGGCGGATTCAATGCCAATGTGATTGCAAAGGTGAGGGCCGTGAGAAAGCCCGGTGACGTTGTGTATTCAATTGGCCGCAAGATGGCCGATGCAATGGCACGTGACGGGTTCCATTCACCTTCGGACTACTCCGCTCTCTCCGAGCACCCGGTTTATGCGGATGCCGCGGCCATTGTGGAGAAACTCGCAAAGGACTTTTATGAAGGCAGGATAAGCGGCGTGACGCTTGTGTACACGCACTTTGTATCCACGGCCAAGCAGGTTCCGGTGGCGGAACGCCTGCTGCCGGTGGATGAGACCCGGGGTCAAGTCGGGGGTGACGAAACCGATGCCATCCTGGAGCCATCGGCCCGGGAACTTCTGGAGGCGCTGATGCCCCGGACACTGAAACTGAAACTGTACGCTGCGCTCCTTGACAGCGCGGCGGCGGAGCACGCGGCCCGCACAATTGCCATGCAAACCGCAACGGACAATGCAGAGAACCTGCTTTCTGAACTGACTCTTCAGTACAACAAGAGTCGTCAGCAGAAGATTACATCGGAGATCCTGGACCTCGCGGGAGGCCAGGCCGCAGAATAAGACTAGACTAACCACATAAAATGAAAAACATTCTTGAAATTCTGAAAACCTGGAAATTCTGGAAGGAACTGTTCATTATGACTGCCGGCATGACCATAGCGGCAGCGGCCGTTTACTACTTCCTTATGCCCTCCAAACTGGTTGTGGGCTCAATTACGGGTCTTTCAATCGTGATTGCAAAACTGCTGAACATTGCAGGTATCGGCATAAAGGTGTCGCATGTGATTGTTATCATCAACGCCATCCTGCTGGTGCTGGCCTGGATCCTTATCGGCAAGGAGTTCGGCGCCAAGACGGTTTATACGGCACTTATCCTTGGTCCGTTGGTGGATTTCTGGGAGAAGGTGCTGCCCATCGACCGCCTTCTGGAGCCGGGGCAGATGTCCCTTATGAACGACCCCTGGTTCGACCTTATCTGCTTTGTGCTCATCCTAAGCGCTTCCCAGACCATCCTTTTCAATATCAATGCGTCAACCGGAGGGCTGGATATCCTGGCAAAGATTGTGAACAAGTACCTGCACATAGACATCGGCACGTCCGTTACCGTTGCAGGAGCAATCATCTGCTGCACTGCTTTTGCCATCAACCCGTTCAGGCTGGTTGTAATCGGCCTTATAGGAACCTGGATCAACGGCCTTGCACTGGATTATTTCACCGCCGGCCTCAACCGCCGAAAGAGGGTGTGCATAATCTCGTCGCAGTACGAGCGCCTGCGTAAGTACATCATCGAGGACCTTGAGCGCGGCTGCTCCCTGTACAACGTTACGGGCGGTTACAACGGCCATCAGAATGTTGAGATTCAGTCACTTCTTACGCAGGATGAATTTGCCCATCTTATGGATTATATGAAGACAAATGACATCCACGGATTCATCACCGCAGGCAACGTGAGCGAAATTTACGGTGACTGGCACAAAAAAACTCGTAAAAAGAAGAGTTTGGCACAGAATTAGATATAAGTGGTATCAGACATAAATATTGATACCTTACCATACACCCGCCGCCAATTGTGAAATTCGCGTGCGGGTTTCTTTTATTTCCGCAGATATTTCCACCCTATGACCGGGAGGGTGAACGCCAGAAGGCAAGCCGCTATCCAGAAGATGGATACAGGCGTGAAGTTGTATGCCCCGGCAGTAGTGTTCCCCTCGATGAGGAAGCCGCTCACCACGCTCTGAAGGCCCGCAGCGGCGTAGCTGGAGATACCAACTATGCCAAGGGCTGCACCCGTCGCTTTGCGGGGCACGAAGTCCAGCGCCATAAGCCCGGCCACAATGCAGAACACCACGCTGAAGGCAAAACTGAACAGGGCCACAAAAGCCATATTGCCCCAGAAGCCGCCGCCAAGGAACAGGAACGCTGCCAGCGAACACACGGCCAGAATTCCGGAAACCACCACGGGCTTTACGCGATTGCCTTTGAGGAGGATGTCTGAGATCCAGCCGGCGGCAAGGTTACCCGCCACGCCAAAGATTTCGGCAAGGCCGATCACCTGCGTTGCCCCCTCAAGGGAGAACCCCTTCTGCTTCTGGAGAAACAGTACACCCCAGTCGGAGACTGCATGCTGAGTTACGTACAAAAATGCCGTGGAGATGGCTATGACCCAGATTCCGGGGTGCTTGAACACCCACTTTTGGAGTTCCCGTGTGGGCTTTTTATCAAGCGGCCTGGTCTCTTCTCCTGAGAGTTCCTGGACGGAAGGGAGACCCTGGCTTTCAGGGGTATCGGCAATGAAGATGAGGGACACGGCAAGGCCGATAACCCCCGCTACCGCCGCAGCCAGAAATCCCCATTGCCACCCTGCGGCGGCAACGATAAATCCCGTCATCATCATTGAGACGGCTTTTCCAAGCTGAGGGGTGGAGGAGAAGATGCTGTAGTACCTGCCCCTAAGGGAAAGCGGGAACCAGCGGGAAAGGCTTATGGTTCCGGGAGGAGATCCCATAGACTGCATCCAGCCGTTGATGCCCCAAAGAAGCGTGAATGTGACCAGCATCACAATTGAGCCAAAGCCAAGAGGCCCCTGAAGAAGGCCCATCAGCCCAAGGATCAGATTGACTGCAGCCGATATCCCGATGCCCACCGCCATAAACCTGCGGATGTTGCAATAATCCGCTATGAAGCCGTTGAGGAACTTACCTACCGCATAGACAAAGTAGAAGGCGGAACCTATGATGCCAAGTTGCCCGGCCGTAAGAACGCCTCCGTCAATGAGTGGCTGCTTCACTACGCCAAGGGTCATCCTGCATACATAATATAATGTATAGGCCACGGTAACGCCCCAGAAAGTGCGGCTTCGAAGACGCTTATAAGTGGCGTCCACCTCTCCTGACGGCACTTTTGCCGCCGACGGCTTACTTATGCGGAAGTGGCTGTAGAGGGACATTTCTAACAGTCTGAAAGAAGAAGGCCAAGGTCCGTTCCCGGATTATAGAGGCGGGCATCCAGGCCGACCGCCCTTGCTCCGTCTACATTGGCCTTGTTGTCATCTATGAAAAGTATCTCCTGAGGCGGCTGTCCTATCCTCTGGATCACGTAGTTATAGAACTCCGGGGCCGGTTTCATCATCTTTAGGTCGGACGATATGAACTGGTCCCTGAAAGTGGCCTCCGGATCAATTCCGTTGTCTTTCAGCACCCTCAGGCAGTGCCTCATGGAAATTGGATTGTTGTTGGAAAGGAGGTAGAGCGGGTATTTCCCCTTGAGGTCAAGGACGGCCTTGACTGTACGGGGATCCATCTTCTTGTCAAGAAGTTCCCCCATAGCGTACTCCACGTCCTGAGGCTTTGTTCCGGGGCGGGACTCTGCAAGGACAAGTTCCTTGAAGTGCTGCTCACTTAGGCGGCCGCCCTCCAGTTCCCCGTAGATACCCTTCTGATGATAAGGATCAAGCAGTTGCGTAATCCTCTCAAAACCAAGACCGGAGCGGAATGCTTCGATGCACCTGCTCATGTTGAGACCGATCAGGACCCCACCTATGTCAAATACTATTGCTTTAGGCATAATTCAGTGCACAAAGGTAGTCATTTGCCACGGCATTCGCAAAAGTCCTTTCCGTGTTGACACAAAAACCCCATTCTGGGCATTCTGGTTGTCAACACGGCCGCAGCATGGCGGCTGTGTGTGGACCAGGTCCAAGGGTAGAATCGGTGGAGGTTAAGTGGCTTACACACAGTAAGTTATGGGATTATTTGGGATTACAGTAATCCCAAATAATCATGTAAGTAACTGATAGTGAGTTAGTTGGGCTCCACTACATCGGCATTACAGTAAGGGGAGAGAAAGCCGATGGAGGGTGACTATTTCCCGGTGGGGTGTGCGAAGTGGGTTGGCTGGGCCTTGGGCTTGGCGGCGGGTGCCGGGGGAATGGCCATTGCGGGCTGTTTCTTCACGAAGGCGTACACCAGGAAGCCGATGCCGAGGAGCACGAACGGGATGGAGAGGAGTTGTCCCATATTGAGGGCCATATTGGCCTCGAAGTCCACCTGGTCGTTCTTCACGAATTCAATGAGGAAGCGGCTTCCGAAGCACACAATTAGGAATATGCCGATGAACGTACCCCTATAAAGTTTTTCCAGCCTGTTACGGTACAGCCACATGAGAAGGAATCCTAAAAGGAGATATGTGAGGGCCTCATAAAGCTGTGTAGGATGGCAGGGAACGGTTTCTCCGTTTCTCTCAAATACGAAGCCCCAGGGAAGGGAGGTGGGGCCGCCGTAGATCTCTGAGTTAAAGAGGTTGCCAAGGCGGATGAAGCACGCTGCAAAGGCAACGGGGATTGCTATGTGGTCAATTACCCACACGAAGTCGAAGCCGTTTGCCGGGCCGTACTTACGGGCATACCAGATGATACCAAGGATGATGGCTATAGTGCCGCCATGGCTTGCGAGGCCGCCTTTCCAGGGCATGAAGATTTCCCAGAAGGCCTGCCAATTGGTCATTCCGCGTGCGGCCACCTGAGGGGAAACGGTGCCTCCGAACATCTGGAAGAAAGGCGCCAGATAGTAATCCGGCTCATAAAACAGGCAGTGCCCCAGGCGTGCGCCTACTATGGTGCATATAAGGAGCATATATAGCATAGGGTCCAGGAGGGCCTCGCTTATCTTTTCACGGTTAAAGAAGCTTTTCATTATGAACCAGCCCAGGATGAAGCCGCTTACAAAAAGCAGCGAGTACCATCTGAGTTCAAAGCCGCCGATGTGAAGGATGGCGGGGTTCACATTCCAATGTACGATGAGTGTTTCCATACTGCAAATATAATAATAAATTCGTACATTTGCAGGCCTAATTTTTGCAGTAAATTGCCAGCTTATTCAGTTAGTTTTTATGTGTGTTAAAAATTTGATCCTTACGCTCCTCATCCTGCTGCCTTCAGCGGCATGGGCGCAGTATAAGGAATCACCTCAGGAAGCATCGGACAGCACGCTTGTGCTTACCCTTGACGACGCCATCAAGATAGCCCTCAGTGAAAATACGTCCGTAAAGGTGGCCGATATGGAGGTCCAGCGCCAAAAATACGCCCGTAAGGGCGCTTACGGCGCGCTTTTCCCCCATATCAACGCCACCGGAATGTACAGTTACGCCATCCAGAAGCAGAAGGTGTTCTTTGGCTCCGACGACGAATCCTCCGGTTCAGGCGGTGGTGGCATGGCATCCATGATTACAAGCGCCTTCGAGCCCATAATGTACTACATCCAGCAACTCTATGCGGCAACAAGCACTCCCTTCGTGCCATACGAGGCTCCAAAGACAGAGGAGAAGACATCTTCCAGCAGTGACCCCATTGAAATGGGCCGCCGCAATCAG
>ONOQ01000024.1 GCA_900319485.1 uncultured Bacteroidales bacterium
TACGCTAAGGTCACGGGCCAGGAATTCATCCCTGAGGCGCAGCACGTCCATATCATAGGTAATGCCAAGGTCCGTGCGAATTTTGTTCTTCTCTATGTCCACGGCCGATATTACGATGATGATCTCAAGGTCGTCCTTGAGTTGCATCAGCATCTGGAGTTTTGAATCGGGCTCAAAGCCGGGGAGGACGCGGCTGGCATGGTAGTCGTCAAAGAGTTTGCCGCCAAACTCCATATAAAGTTTGTCCCCGAAGTGCTGGATGCGCTCCTTGATATGTTCAGACTGGATTTTAAGGTATTTGTTGTTGTCGAACCCGTATTTCATAATGCCGATTGCTTTTTTCAATACGGGATACAAAATTAATCCTTTCCCCTCAAATACGCAAAAAAAAGTTTAGTCGGAAACGTAAACTGAATCGGCCCTGTCTATATATAGGATGCCGTCAAGGTGGTCACATTCGTGCTGGAAGATGACGGCGGTAAAGCCCTCAACATCCTCATCCACACGCTCTTTTGAGGAAATGTCCGTATAACTGATGCCGATTTTACTGTGGCGCTTCACAAGGCCGCGGAGACCGGGTACGGAAAGGCATCCTTCAGGGCCGATTACAATGTCTCCGGCAAGGGAGTCCACCTTTACGTTGACATAGGCCTCGAAGGGCTCTCCGGGTTTATCGAAGCGCTGCACAAGGATGATGCGGCGGTTAATGCCAACCTGTGGTGCGGCGATGCCCACTCCGTCCTGTGAAGGGTCCGTGACTGTATGGAGCATTTTGGCAATAAGGGCCTTAAGCTCAGGGGAATCCAGTTCCCGGGGGCCAAGGTCAATGGATTGAGCACGGAGGATGGAACTGTCGGCCGGAATGGTTGTGACGTACATAAGGGAATCTGACGTGCGGATGATATCCCGCTCCCTTTCTGTCCAGGCAGAGTTACAGCCAATGAGGCCGATACACAGGGCAAATACTATTGCGAGTTTTGTTTTCATATGGCAAATATAATGAAATTCAAGTATATTTGTGGTATGATTTCGTTTACTTGTGACTATAATGAAGGCGCGCATCCAGCCATTTTGGAGCGCCTTTCAAAGACAAATTTTATCCAGGAACCTGGCTACGGGGAGGATTCTTTCTCCGAAGATGCCAAAAGGCTCATCCGTGAGGCTATCGGCCGCCCGGAGGCCTCCGTTTTCTTCCTTGTAGGGGGCACTCAGACCAATTCCACGGTAATTGATGCCGTTATCCCGCATTACGGTGCTGTGATTGCTGCCGATACAGGCCATATTGCCGTGCACGAATCCGGTGCTGTGGAACTCAGTGGTCACAAGGTGATTACGCTTCCTTCCCATAATGGAAAGATGGATGCCGAGGAACTCCGCTCCTATCTTGAGACTTTCTATGAGGATGCAGCCTGGCCTCATATGGCCCATCCTGATATGGTTTATATCTCTTTCCCCACAGAGTACGGAACCATTTATTCCAAGGCTGAACTGTCTGAACTCAAGTCTGTTTGCCATGATTACCGGATGAAGTTCTTTATAGATGGCGCGCGCCTGGGATATGGCCTTGCCAGCCCTGAGGCCGATGTAACCCTTAAGGAACTTGCCGGCCTCTGCGACGTATTCTATATCGGCGGAACCAAGGTTGGCGCCCTCTGCGGAGAAGCCGTGGTTTTCCCTGCCGGTGATGCTCCGGAGCACTTTTTCACCATAGTCAAGCAGCACGGAGCCCTTCTGGCTAAAGGCAGGCTCCTGGGAATCCAGTTCCAGACTCTTTTCACAGGCGGTCTCTATATGGAAATAAGCCGCCACGCCATTGAAATGGCTCAGCGGCTTAAAGACATCTTTTCTTCCAGGAGCATTCCTTTCTATATTGATTCTCCCACCAATCAGCAGTTCCCAATCCTTACCAAGGAGCAGATGGACGCCCTGGAAGGGAAGGCCCTCTTCGAGATCTGGGCAAAACTCCCGGACGGCCGCTTTGTCACCCGTTTCTGCACCAGTTGGTGTACCACTGAAGCACAACTTCAGGAACTGGACGCCCTCATTCGTGTTCTCTGAACTCTTGCCCGGAGTGTATAGTTCCAGGGCTGTTTTCGCTAACAACTTAATAATGAATCATTTACAACATTTACTCCTACCGTTTTGACCTGGAGTAAATGTTGTAAGTAATTCAGTGCTAGGACTTTAACAAAAACGGGCGCTTACTTTCCGATGCAGCAAGATATGAACTTTCCAAAGTTATTTCTGCACACGATAAGCAATACTGATTATCAATAAGTTACACGGGTGGTTTGTCACACGTGTGACAGAATTTACGGTTTTTGTGACAAAAAACTGTGACAAACTTTTTCCCGAGAAGTTACGAATTACCGATAATACCCCAATATTTCGGGTTAAAGGAGAAAAAACGGCACCTTCGAGGTCCTGGGAAATCTGTCGCGAAAAGGTGATGTTTCAATCCTCGAAAAACAGCACTTACTCTATGGAATTATTCTAAATAACTAGGTGTTACAATGCCTTTTCGTCATCTCAATTCTCTCTCAATTGACGACTCTATGGATACTTGTTTAGTTTGATTGGTATATCTAATACATGAACCAGACAGGACAAGCAACTAATCCTTTTCCTTCAACCCGAACACTCTTTGAGATTCAAATCAGAGATTCTGCAAATAATTGAATGTCAGAAAGGCTGGTTTTAAAACCGATACTTATTCATGCGGAAACCCTGTTTTCAGAGGTTATTTCTTTACTTCTTAATAATCACTGACCTTTCCGAGTAAAGGGATAAATGTTTCTTGAAATTATTTCGCCAAATGAGAATAAAATGCTATATTCGTGGCGGAATAATTTTCGAAGCCATGAAAGACCGAATCATAGGAAGAGAGAGTGAGAAGGAAGTATTGACCTCTTTGTGTCAGTCAAATAACGCTGAATTTCTAGCCGTATACGGAAGACGGCGTGTAGGCAAGACATATCTTGTCCGGGAATTCTTTGAAGACACGTTCGCATTCTATCATACAGCGTTGTCTCCTTTTGAGCTGAAGGATCAGCCAAAGTTATTGTATCGTGCCCAACTGGATGAATTCGCTCATTCGCTGAAGAAATACGGCGAGACCAAAGATGATCCTATCGAGAACTGGTTTGAGGCTTTTCACCGTCTGGAAGCGTTGCTGGATGGAAAGAAGGGGAGGAAAAGGATGGTTGTATTCATTGATGAGATGCCCTGGTTGGATACTCCCCGTGCCGGCTTTATGTCAGCCTTTGAGCATTTCTGGAACGGATGGGGTGCCGGCAAGCATAATCTCTTGCTCATCGTGTGCGGAAGCGCAACCACCTGGATGCTGGACAAACTGATTCATAATACCGGTGGCTTATATGGAAGGACTACGCGCGAACTTCATCTGAGGCCGTTCTCATTGCACCAAACGGAGAAATACTGCAAGTCTATGGGACTGACAATGGACAGGTATGATATTCTTCAGTCATACATGATTCTCGGAGGCATTCCGTATTATTGGTCGTATTTCCAGAAGTGGAAATCTCTGGCAGAGAATGTGGATGATCTATTCTTCTCCAGCGGAGGAAAACTCACTGATGAGTTCGAGAATCTGTTTACCTCTCTTTTCGGGGACAGGGTAAAATACCGCACGGTGGTGGAGGCTCTTTCCAAATCCCGATATGGAATGACTCGGGAACAGATTGCCGGGAAGGTCGAGATGGCCTCCGGCGGAGATCTGTCTGAGATCCTGAAATCGCTGGAAAAGAGCGACCTGATTTCGTCTTATTACAACTTTGGGGAGACAAAGAGGAACCGGTACTTCAAACTGACTGACCCCTTCTGCTTGTTCTATCTGAACTTCGTTCAAAAGCACCCCACAAGTAATAAAAGCTATTGGCAAGACAACCAGTTTACGCCCAAGGTGAATACCTGGCGAGGGCTCGCCTTCGAGGATGTATGCCTCGTCCATCAGGAGGGAATCCGTTCTGCGCTTGGCATTCGCGGTGTACAGGCAGAGGTATATCCATGGCGGACAGGGGGAGAAGGAAAGACTGACGGCGCACAAATTGACATGCTCATCGACCGGGCTGACCGGGTGATGAATGTATGAAGAACTACGAGGCGGACCTTCGCAGAAAGGTAGACGCAGTATTAGAACATGCCAAGAATCGCAGGACTCCCATCATGACACTGATAACCACATATGGGCTAAAGTATAACATGTATAGTGGTCGCATCCAGAAGGTGGTTGTTATGGATGATCTGTTCCGTGAAGACTGATGCTCCACAAATCTTTTCCTCTCCATTTAATTCTGCTATGATTATTTCTGAACTTATTGCTAAAGGCCGTGAAATCGAAAAGGGACTGACATATGTTCATCCCGGTTCGGGTATTATTCGTACTTTTGATGTGTATCGTCTTTCCAATTTAGATGAGTACTATCGTTGGAAAGAGTTCTCCATAAGAACTCTTCAGTTGTATTATCCGACTGATCTTGATCGTTTTGTAAAATATTCTGAAGATTTTGAGAAGCAGCGCTATCTTCCGCGCTATATATCTAACATGGTGGGCGTATTAGAAGCATGTGAAGCCCTACCTTCAGAACGAGCGAAGCAAATTAACCTAATACAGAAAAGAGAAGAGGAAATTGCCAAAGTGCTCGAACTTGAAAAAGATTATGTTATTCAGACAGGTCAGAATTCCGTACATAAGTCATGCGATTCTTTTCATAATTGGCATGCTGCGGCTTGTGTACTTTTCGATAAATGGTTTTATTCAACTGACGAAGATTGGGTGAAGTTTCAGGATATTGAAGGTTCCGGGAATGGATATGTGCTGAATCATGAATATGATAAAATCTATTCTTCATACCGAAAGCTTATTGCTAGATTGAAGGAAGGACGAGGATTGAAAGGATCATATATCTCAAATAGAACTAATCACAATAATGGGGGAAAGTTCGACCCTTCTAAGAAGATTAGTATTTTTATCAGTTATGCCCACTCAGATAAAAAGTGGCTTGAAAAGTTGACACAGCATCTAAAGGTTCTCAAAAAGCATTTTGATCCTATTGAGTATTGGGAGGATACAAAGCTGAAAGGAGGAGACAAATGGCGGGAAGAAATAACAAAGGCTATTGATAAAGCAAATGTTGCCATTCTTCTTGTCTCGACGGCATTTTTAGCATCGGATTTTATTTCTTCCGATGAGCTCCCTCCCATCTTAAGAAAGGCTCAGGAGGAAGGAACAATAGTTCTTCCGTTAATTGTTTCACCATGCGACTTCGAAGACTCAGAACTTGGTGATTTTCAAGCAATTAATAGTCCGGATAAAACGCTTGCTGATTTACAAAAAGATGAAGCAGCTGTAGAACGCGTGTTTTTAGAAGTAAATAAATGTATAAAAGGACTTCTATGAGAATCTGATGATGGAAACGTATCTATGAGTTGGCAAGAGCTTCCCATTTTACTTTGTAGTAGTCAAGATATGAATGAAGATAGCGTTCTGATGCTTTCTTGTTGTAGGGGTGGTATTATGGACGTCGCATATACAATCTTCTTGGCTTGTCATCAGATATGCTATGTGCTTGGGCCTAGACAGAGTCTGACAACAGCAGATATGCAGATTTGTTTTGGTATCTTCTTGTACAATAAGGTTCAAAAACGCAAATAATAAAGATTCTTAAAAATATAAACGTCTGAAAGACAATCGTTTATATTTTGGTTTATTTATCGCCAGGGAAGTGCAAAAATAAGGCTTAACAAATTGAGTATCAATAAGTTAAAGCAAAAATTCTATTTCCCGATGCAGAAAGTGATAAATATTGATAATCAGTGAGTTAGTGGCAGTGTGGTTCAAATATGGTTCAGAAAAAACAGGTAACACTTGTCACTAAAACGGACTAACTTTACCGTTACTTTCCGCATCGCAAATATCGCAAAAAATCTCCGGATATGAAAGAGAGGGCGGCTCCAAGATAGGGGCTGCCCTCGCATTTTTGATGGCCCGCGGTATGCGCTTCAGCGTTCCCGGGAGGTTCCTCCTTGTCCCGGTTATTTTGGGTTGTTTACTTCTTGTTTTGGTTTAGATGCGGCTCCTAAACATTAAAATTCACCGAAGTATTGTTAATAATCATAATGTTTAATAAAATCAGTTAAACACTCGGTTCGAGCCTCCCACGTGAGGAGACTCCGGCTTCTATATTGTTCCCCTTGCGGGGAGAATAACTACTTTTCAATTTGGCATTAGTGCCACCAGAATGACAAAGAACTATTCCACTGGTTAACACACAAATATAACACTTTATGCTATAGATCAGGGCAAAACTTTTCTATCTGTCCATCCCTTTCCTGAACCCCGGGGCTTTCCTGCGGTTCCACGCTTTTGTAGGTAAAATGGGGAAAAATTGTGTGTGAAGAGATTTTTGTTGCATGTTTTGGGATTTTTATTCTCAAAAGTGAAATCGGAGGGGAATAAATTTGCAGCTATGAAAAACACACTAATAATCATTTCAACTATTGCCCTTTTTCTCTCCTTCTCCGGCTATGCTCAGGAGCAGAAAACCAGGAACCGCTACGGTATGCCTCTTTACGAGAAAAAGGATGGCTCTTACAAGGTAAGCAAGCCCATGATGGAAATCCTTGGTGATGATATCCCGGACGACCTGCTGGTCCCGTGCAAGATAGGCCCGGCCATTCCGGCAAAGTTCACCACGGAAGCAGAAACCATAGAGGTGGTCTATAAGTCATATCCGGACCATGACCTTAAACTCTTCATTCACAAGTCGGCCATTACCAAGAAACCCACGCCGGTAATGTTTTTCATTCACGGCGGAGGATGGTATGGCGGAAGACCTGAATCCATGTTGCCGCAGGCAAAGTATGTTGCGCAGAATTCCGGAATGGCAGGCGTGAGCATCCAGTACTCACTGTGCGGCCAGAAGGGGATAGACATTGCGGCGGCCGTGCAGGACTGCCGTGACGCCGTCCAGTTTATCAGGGACCATGCGGCCGAGTACAATATCGATCCCGGAAGGATGGGATTCTCAGGGTCGTCGGCCGGCGGGCACCTTGCCGCTGTCCTGGCCATGACAGAGCCTGAAGCGAAAGTCCTTGTGGGATGGGTTGGAGCATACATGCCGGACCGCATGCTGGAGTACTGGCCCGGTGCAGACAAACACAACCTCCGTGAGTACTTTTACAACGGAGACCAGGAAAAGCTGGCCCCCTACCTCCCGGTAAAGCTTGTCCCCACGGACAGGCAGATTCCCTGCATCCTGTTCTTCGGAAGCGGAGACAATGTTGTCCTTCAGGACCAGCCGCGCACTTTCGCTGCAGCACTTGAAGAGGCGGGGCAAACTGTCCAGTTGGAATACTATCCTTATTACACCCACGGCTTTGCCCGGTTCTCCGACAAGAATGCCGAAGTCTGGAAAAAATCCGTCAGGTTCATCAAGACATACATTTTTAATCAATAACGCAACAATATGAAACCACTAACTGACGCGGAATCAAGGGCCGCTTATACATCTCCACTTGCAGAGGTGCTTTCCCTTGGCAGTGAGGAGTCAATTCTCATTGGCAGTGAGGAGTCAATTCTCATTGGCTTATTTAACGCTGAAGCCCAAAACGAAGGTTGGGATGAAGAACCTTTTGTATTATAATCCTTTCGGCACCATGAAAAAGTATATCTCTGTTTTGACAATTGCCGCACTGGGTGTGCTGGCCTTGTCGTGTGCAAAAGAAATGGATGTAAATCAGGACAACACCGGAAAGAGCATCTCAAAGGTATTCACCGCAACACTTGAAAAAGACGATGATGTAACAAAGACGGAAATTCAGTCTGACAAGTCCGTCAACTGGTCTGTGGGAGACAAGATTCTTGCCGTATGGAACGGTGGCAGCAAAGCATCCGAAGCCTTGACCGAAGGTGGCGCCGGAAACAAACAGTTCATTGTGAACGGCATGGGCGGAGACGCCGCATTTGCAGTCTATCCCTCATCTATTGTCAGCACCTATGACGGTACAGATTTCAAAGTGACGGTACCATCGGCACAGGACGGAACATTTGCAAATGCCGCAATTGAAGTTGCACCTGTGTCAGGAGCCTCCTTATCCTTCAAGAATCTTGGAGGCCTTCTGAAATTTGAAATTACTGACGCAGCTGTGAGCAAGGTTATCTTCTCATCCAATGACGGCACCCCTCTCGCCGGCAACGCCACAGTCACTTTCTCTGCCGGAATTCCCACCGTGGCCGCTGTAGAGAACGGTTCAACCACAATAACCGTCAACGTATCTGGAGCCGGCACCTACTATGTGGCCGTTCTTCCCTGCCAGCAGAAAGCCGGTATTTACATTGAGTTCCAGAACAGCTCTGACGCTGTGATTGGAGAAACAATGACCGGGAAAACTCTTGCGGTTGCACGCCGCCAGATCCGCAACCTGAACACATTGTCCGTCACTCCTATCACAAAAAAGTTCTTTGTAACCGTTGCAGGAAATGGCACAAAAGATGGCTCCAGTTGGGATAATGCCGCTGATTACGCCGCACTGGTAACCCATCTTAAACAGGACACCGTTAATGGAAAGAATATCTATATGGCTGCCGGTACCTACACTTCTACCAAATCCGTTACCATAACAAATACATCCTTCTCAATCTTTGGCGGCTATCCTACCGATGCTACTGGCACCTCCCTTGCCGGAAGAAACATCACAGCAAACGAGACTGTTTTCGATGGTTATGACACATACAGCATTTATACTTTCAGTTCAGGTGATATTGATGGTAGTTTTGATGGTGTAACTTTTACAAAAGGAGCCAGGACAGATTCTAAAGCAGGATGCGCCCTTGTGATTGCAAAAGTCAAAAAGTTATCTTGCGCAAACTGTAAGTTTACATCCAATGTTACAACAAGTGGATCAGGCGGTGTAATGCGAGCAGATGCAGGAACTCTGGTTTTCAGTAAATGTACATTCTCCAATAATAGTGCAAAAGCAGGAGGGGTAGTATATGCTGGTTACACATATTCATCGTCTCCTTCAATTACGTTTAATGAGTGTTCTTTCAATAACAACTCTTCAACTGATGATGCCGGCGGTGTTCTATATGTAGCAGCAAAGTCAGGTTACAGTCCAACAATAGCATTTACAAAATGTTCATTCTCGGGCAATTCTTCCTCCGGTAATGGCGGAGTTATCAATGCTAAAGGTGTTGAGACCGGCCCTACCACAATAACTGTTACCGGTTGTCAGTTTAATAACAATACCTCGTCGGTATCTGCAAGTGTAATATACCTTGATGACTATGCTACTGTAAATATTGACGGCAGTTATTTCGGAGGCAATATTGCTAACACTAGAGGTGCTATCAGGTTAAGCACTGCAAATAGTATTGTGCGTATTAACAATAGTTCTTTCAGGGATAACACCAGTTCCAATATTTGTACAGATATTCTTGTTACAAATGGCATTCTGGCTGTGAATAACTGCTCGTTCTCTCACTCTGCAAGTAGAAATATTCCTGCTATTCAGAACTCTGCAGAAGCATTAATAGTGAACTCTTCACTACAAGGGGGGGTTAATACTGAAAATGGTATTATTTATAATGGCAGTGCTAACGCTTCTCTTACGCTTGCAAACAATATCATACTCAATACAAATGACGGTGCTAAGCCGGCTGTTACTAATCCAAATTCCGGCACTGTGACTTCTTGCGGTTATAACGCCTATTACTACTCCCTGCCTTCAACAGAAGAAGGTGATTTCCTTACCGACAAAGGTTATCGGCTGGGATGGAATGATACAGATAAGATTTTGTGGAAGTCTAACAATATGTTTCCTTACGGACCAAACAAAACGGCTGAAAACCCGGATCCAATGCCTAAGGGAACACCGGCCAAGGTTCTGGAAGCAATACAGAAATTTGACACGGCAAATCCTACTGCCGGCGTAGAGACTTGGCTGAACGGAGCATATCTGAAAGATGCCCTTGGTACTACCAGGAATACGGAAGGTTGCTGGCCCGGTGCATATGAGGGCAAATAAGGAATAAAATGCGAAAGCTTTTGGTTATTGTGGCCGCAGCTATGCTTTGCGGCGGCCACATCTCTGCCAAAAGCGGCCCAGTAAAAGTGTGGGAAGGAACCATAGAACTGCCCACATACCGGGTCAATCCCCCGGAGAAGGCGCCGCTATTTGAAAGAGACTTTGCATATCAGAGGGCAAAGCGTTCCGTGTATCCCTACGCGATGAACGACAACCCCACTATAGAGAAAGTGGATTCTGTCCACCGCGCCCTTTACCTGGAGAACGACTACCTTAAGGTTTGCGTCCTGCCAGACCTTGGCGGCAGGCTTTTCTATGCCACGGACAAGACCAATGGCTATGAGATCTTCTACCGCCAGCACGTGATAAAGCCCGCAAATGTGGGCATGCTTGGCGCATGGATAAGCGGAGGTGTGGAGTGGAATGCCTTCCATCACCACAGGGCAACCAGCCAGTATCCGGTGGATTACCGTCTTTCCCACAACAGCGACGGCTCCAAGACCATCTGGGTGGGAGAAGTTGAAAACCGTCACGGCATGAGCTGGGAAGTGGGCCTCACCCTTTTCCCGGACAAGTCTTACATCCAGGTGACGGGCCGGTTCTTCAACACTACGGCCGACCGCAACTCCATGCTCCACTGGAACAACGTGGCAACCCATGCCAACGAGAACTACCAGATTATCTTCCCGGAAAACACAGAGTTTGGAATGTTCCACCACAAATCCAGCTTTATTCACTGGCCGGTGCCTCAGGAACCATACAAGGGTAATCCTGATTTTATCGGCCGGGATGTAAGCTGGTGGAAGAACCTTCCTTCCCTTACCGGAGACTCCGTTTTCATCTGCGACCTGCAGGACGATTTTGTGGGAGGTTATGACCATGGAGTGAAGGCCGGAACCATGCTTGTGGGAGACCACAACATCAACAAGGGTGGAAAATTCTGGACCTGGGGCCATCTGAACTATGGCCATGCCTGGGACTGCGTCACCCTTACCGACGAGGACGGCCCCTACGTGGAGCTGATGACATCGGCCTACTCCGACAACCAGCCGGATTATTGCTGGATCAATCCCGGGGAGACCAAGGAGTTTACCGCATGGTGGTATGGAATACGTGACCTTGAGAACGTAAACCGCGGAAACAGGGAGGCAACCGTAAACATGGACCTGGGCCCCGAAGGGAAAGTCCACCTTGCAGCCAATGTGACCTCCGTGAGAAACGACGCCGTGGTGCGCGTTACGCATGACGGAAAGCTGCTGTATGAAAAGAAGGTTTCCATTGCTCCGGACAAACCCTATAGGGATGACTTCATTACAGAGCCCTCAGAACTTGAGGACCCTTCCGGGGTTACGATGACACTGCTCTCTTCTGAAGGAGAGGAACTTATCAGCTATCATCCCTATGTGCATGACCTTACAAAGCCTGTTCCCGAAGGCCTGAAGCCGGTGAACCCCGTGCCCTCAAGCGTAAAGAACCAGGAGGAACTCTACTACATAGGCATGCGCAACCTTCAGTTCCACCAGGCACACGTCAACCCCAACGACTATTTCCTGGAGGTGCTGAGGCGTGATCCCGGCGACGTGCGTTCCAACACCCAGATGGGTATTTTCCACCGCAAGAACGGAGAGTACGAACTTGCGGCAAAGTACCTGAGGAAGGCACTGGAAAGGCAGACCGCCAATTATACCAGGGTGGCCGACGGTGAGGCCATGTACAACCTTGGCCTTGTCCTCAAAGCCCAGGGAAAGTATGCCGACGCCATTGATACCCTGTACCGTGCGGCCTGGGATTACGAGTATGCATCGGCCTCCTACCTGCAGCTGGCAAGGATTTCCTCCATCCAGGGGAACCGGGAAAAGGCGCTGCATGAGGCCGATATGGCTGTCCGCTACAACGGGATGAATATTGACGCCAGGAATCTGTATGCCACCCTCCTGAGGAAGGAAGGCCGCAAGGCCGATGCCATCCTGATGGCAAGAAGCGTGCAGGAACTCCATCCTCTGGACTACTATGCCTGCAGCGAACTTGTGAAGATGGGCAGCCTGTCTGTGAAGGATCTGGACGGAATACTCCAGCACAGGCCAGAAAGCATGATGGACCTTGCCGTGAAATACCTGAACAACGGTTTTGAGGATGACTGCCGCAATGTTCTCCTTGAGAGCGAGAAGCATGGCGCTTATCCGACTGCCGAGTATTACCTTGGCTGGCTTGCGCACCTTGACGGTGATTCCCAGGCCGCGCGCGAATGGTTCACTAAGGCAGAGAGCCTTAACCCCGACAGGGTGTTCATGTTCCGTCTGGAAACCATCCCCGTCCTGAGGACAGCCCTCGAGTACCTTCCTTCGTCGGCAAACAGCTGGTGCTACCTTGGCAGCCTCCTTTACCAGAAGCAGCCTGAAGAGGCGATGGCCTGCTGGGAAAAGGCCGTTGAGGCAGACCCGGGATTTGCAATGGCCCTCAGGAACATTGCCTGGGGATACAGGTTCTGCAAGGAAGACCTTTCAAAGTCTATAGAATACTACCTGAAGGCAATTGAGGCCGATAAGGACGGAAACGCCATCTTCCTCACCGAGTGCGACGAGGTGATGGAACTTGCAAATGCACCTCTGGAACAGCGTTACCAACTCTTTGCATCCCGCAGGGACCTGTACCAGAAGCGTTACGATTCCGAGACCAGGGCCATTCGTCAGAGAATCCTCCATGGAGAGTATGAGCAGGTGCTTGAACCGCTTCTGTCCCGTTTCTACAGCAGGAGGGAGCACATTGAAGACCTTCACGACATTTATGTAGATGCCTGCCTGCTTTCCGGCTTCAAGGCCTGGAAGGACGGAGACAACCAGAAGGCCCTTCACTTTATGCTCATGAGTGACGAGTATCCGGAGAATCACGGTTATGCACATCTTGAATACAGCCCCCGCGACGCCCAGGTCTGGTACAACATTGGGCTTGCCTATGAGAAGGTTGGCAATGCCCAGATGGCAAGGCAGTACTATGAGATGTCTGCAGGCGTGGAGATAAAGCCCAAGGATGCGGTCTATAACTATGAGAAGGCCCTTTCCATGAAGAAACTTGACAGCAAAGCCAAGGTAAAGGGACTGTACAGGGAAATGGTCTCACATGGCAAAGCTTCTGTTACGGATTATGTCCAGCGCTTTTTTGAGAGCTTTGACAGAGGGCCCTATGAGCAGGATGTGAATTCTGCCGCCTGGTATGAGCAGGGCCTTGGCTGGAAAGCCCTTGGAAGGAACGGAAAAGCTAAGCGTTGTTTCAAAAAATCTTTGGCCGAACGTAACGATAATTTGTGGGCAAATTACTATCTTGGTATCTTGAAATGAAGAACTGTCTGCTTGTCATATTTATGCTGACAGCATCATGTATGCGCGGGCCGGACGTTCGCGTAGAAGGCTTTGGTCAGTTGAGTGACGGACAGCAGACACATCTTTTCACAATCAGCAATTCTTCAGGAGCAAGCATGTCTCTGTGCGACTACGGTGCCCGGATAGTTTCCATCCGGGTGCCGGACCGCAACGGTTTGATGGGTGACGTGATTGTGGGCCCCGTGGATATTGGCACCTTTGAGAATGCAGACCGTTTCATGGGCTGCACAATAGGGCGTTACGCAAACCGTATCGAGGGCCCCACCGTCACAATTGACGGGGTGGATTATCAACTTGAAACCAATGAGACCCTGGACGGAGTTCCCGTACAGTGTCACAGCGGGGTCAATGGAATTGACCGCTTTGTGTGGGACGGCAAGGCTGTCTCTGACAGTTGTGTCAGGTTTACCAGGACAAGCCCTGACGGAGAAGGCGGCTTCCCCGGAAACTGCAATATCTGTGTCAGCTTCACTCTCACCGGTGACAACGTCTGCATTGTAGAGTACGAGGCCACAACAGACAAGCCAACATTTGTCAACCTGTCCAACCACAGCTACTTCAATATGAGAGGAAGCAGTTGTTATGTCATGGAACAAGTGCTGGAAGTGGAGGCCGACAGCTGCATCCGCAACAACAGCCGCTATTGCCCGGACTCCGTAGTCAGCGTAGAGGGAACGCCCTTTGACTTCCGTACTCCCCACAGGGTAGATTACAGGATAGACATGCCGGATCCACATCTTGCGCTTATGCATGGCATGTCTGCCTGCTGGATCATCCGTGACTGGGACGGGACGTTAAAAAAGGCCGTCGTCCTGTACGACCCCGTGAGCGGACGTGGAGTTGAGGTAAGGACAACGGAGCCTTGCCTTCTCACGTACACCGGGCGCGGATTCAACGGATCCATGATGGGCAAGACCGGTCCCATTGACAAATTTGCCGGAATGCTTCTGGAGACAATTCATGCTGCTGATTCTCCCCATCAGGAGCGCTTCCCCGGAACACTGCTTCGCCCTGGAGAGAGCTTCACGTCCACGACACAATTCAGATTCTTTGCCCAATGACACTTCGCTCACTGCTCATACCCTTGTTGCTGATACTGTCCGCCCCATTATACGGCGGAGAATATCAGTTTTCCCATATGGACAGCAACAACAGCACACTGTCCAACAATGCCGTACGCAAACTGTACAAGGACTCACGAGGGTTTGTATGGATTGGAACGCACAAGGGCCTGAACAGATATGACGGGAAAAGGATCACGGTATATGACAGAAATGATTTCGGCTCACCGTCCGATTTCATCAATGTAATGCAGGAAGACCGCGAAGGAAATCTCTGGATTGGCACAGACCACGGAGTTGTCATCTACAGTTATGACAATGACAGCTTCTGCACCCTGTCACAGCTGGACCCCATGGCAGGAAGCATTGATGACAGAATTTTTGCAATTGCCTGTAATTCCAAGGGCGTGATGTGGATTTCCAGCAGAGACAAAGGCCTCTTCTCCTGGAATCCCTCAGAAAGAGTACTCAGAAAGCATCCGATGGCAAGTCCCGACAGAGCTCCGGTGACCAATATTTTCAGAATTGCCATTGACCGTCTTGACGGAATGTACCTGGCGGTCCTGTATGATAATATCTATTATGCCGATGAAAACGCCACTTCTCTGCGTCCGGTTGAAGGCAGCTCTGTTTACTCCGGGGATGACATAGAGGGTCTTACTGTATCACCTAGCTCTGACGAAATACTCTACGTCGCCGGCAACCGGTCCGGGCTGTCGGAACTGAACCTGAGGACATCTACAATCCGCACGCTTTGGACTCAACCCGAAGAGCACCGTCCAACAGCCCTTACGGCTGATGCTTCCGGGACTCTTTGGATGTCAACCACCTGCGGTCTGCTTAGATGCGACCCGGCAAGCGGGGCCACAAGCCTTATGCAGTATGAGTCCTCCAATCCTTTTTCCCTGTCCAGCAGTTATGTAACCGACGCCATTCCCGACAAATGGGGAGGCCTCTGGGTTGGAACTCTATACGAAGGAGTCAACCACGCATCAACCTTCAGTAACAATTTCAGCCGTTATTATCAGACAAACAAAGGCGTCTCTCTGAGCGGAAGCATTGTTACAGGCTTCTCAGAAGACGAAAAAGGCAGACTCTGGATATCAACAGAAAAACAAGGACTGCTGATGCTTGACGGAGGAGTTCTTGAGTCCTGGTGGGACAAGAACCCGGAAATGCCCATTGATATTACTGGCGTATGTGCCGCAGATGGCTATGTATGGCTGGGAACGCAAAAGGGAGTAATTAGACTTGATCCGCGCACATTCAGGATCAAGGATTATTCCGGCAAAAAAACCGGAGACCAACGACTGGTTTCCTTCTATAAGTCAAATGACGGGCAGGTATATGCCTGCTACTCGCTTGGCGTTTCACGGTACCATTCCGCCTCAGATTCGTTCATCCCTGTTGAGTCACTGTCCAATTTCATAGTGGAGAGCATGGCCGAAGATTCCAAGGGGACAATGTGGATTGCAACATACTTTGACGGCGTTTACACTTTTGATCCCTCCAAGGATGTTATCACGGATCATTTCTGCCCGCAGACCGGGAGCGTGATACCCGGAATGGTCTCATCTGTGACAATGGACTCAAGAGGGCAGGCATGGGTGATTGGCTTCACTTCCGGTTGTTTCCGCCATGTGAAGGAGAGTGGCGGATTTGAAGAATTCAATCGCGCCAAACTCCCGTCAATGCCGAGCGACCTTCTCAGACGCGCCATTCCAGACAAGTCCGGAGTTCTCTGGATATCTTCCGACAAAGGCCTTATGATGCTGAATCCGGACAACTACTGGGCCAGGACTTTTACCGTAGAAGACGGTCTGCTGGACAATGACTTTACCAAAAGCGCCCTGAAACTTTCCGACGGATCCATGGTGTTTGGAAGCGCCAACGGTTTTATACGTTTCCGCTCGGACAGCTTTCGTGACGGGGTTCTGTCTGGCAATGTTGTCATATCAGAAATGGTTCTGCTTGGCGAAACCGTTCGTCCGGGAGAGCATTCCGTTTGCAAAGAGAATCCCGATGTGGTGGACAAGATCTCTCTTGGGCCAAGTGAAAACACATTTGGTTTCTCATTCGCCTCTCCAACGGCACCGTTCCCTGCATCTACCAGAATACTGTGCCGCCTTGACGGATATGATGAGGTCTGGACTGATGCCACCAACGGCAGAACAATAATGTGGTACAATGTCCCGCGTGGCACTTATACTCTTAAAATAAAAACCGTTGGGCTTGACGGAACTGAGCGCCCCGGACATAAAGATGTCACAGTCATTGTGAGACCATATTTCCTAGCGTCTTTCCCTGGAATAATGCTGGAAGTGATAACTCTCCTCCTGCTGATTAGCGGTGTAATAGCAATCATACTCCGGATAAGGAAAGAAAACGAGCGAAAACGCATGGACGCGTTTGTGGACAGACAAAACCGTGCAATGCTCAAGGATAAGATGACCTTCTTCACTAACGTCATCCACGAAATCAAGACCCCCCTCACCCTGATACATACCCCCATCAACAAGATGATGGCATCGGACAAACTTGACCCGTCTCTGAAAGAAGAAGCCACAATAATAAGCAACTCCGCAGACAGCCTTGATCAACTTGTCCGGGAACTGCTGGATTACGTAAGGGTTGAAGAACACGGATATGTTCTTTCCCCCACACGCTTTGATATTGTTGAACTGGCCCGCTTCCTCTGCTTCAATTTTTCAGATACTGTCCG
The DNA here is from genome assembly GCA_900319485.1 of uncultured Bacteroidales bacterium. Classification (GTDB taxonomy): domain Bacteria; phylum Bacteroidota; class Bacteroidia; order Bacteroidales; family UBA932; genus Cryptobacteroides. The sequence continues at coordinate 17,208 of ONOQ01000024.1, forward strand.
CGACAAGAACCTCTCTCTGGTACAATCTTTCTCGCAGGAAAAGATTATCATTGAAGCCGACAAGAACGCCGTTTCCAAGATGTTGTCAAACCTTATTCACAATGCCGTGAAGTTTGCCGAATCTAAAGTAGAAGTGGCTGTTGAGGGCTATGCCGATTCAGTAGTTGTGCGGGTAAGAAATGACGGTGCCCTGATTCCGCCGGAAAGGAGGAAAGTGATTTTTGAGCCTTTTGTCCAGTACAGTTCCGAACATCAGCCATACGGCCAGAGTTTTGGGATAGGCCTTTCGTTTGCACAGAGCCTTGCAAAGTTGCATAACGGCAGTCTCACTTTGAACGAAGATGCTCCTGTAACCGAATTCGTCATCACCCTTCCCCGAAAGGAAGAACAGGTGGCCGAGCCGGACAATTCCGTGCAGACATCCGGGGTTTCAAAGGAAGCCCACCGTCATGTTATCCTTCTTGTAGAAGACAACGCGTCGCTCCTTTCTTACCTGAACAGCAAATTGAGCGAGCATTACAGCGTAGTGGGTGTCCCGTCAGCAGAGATTGCCCTCCAGGTACTTGAGCAGAAGAAAGTTGACATGATAATAACCGACGTGGCCTTGCATGGTATAAGCGGAGTTGAACTGTGCAAGAAAGTGAGCGGCAACTTCAGCCTGTCACATATTCCCATTATTGTACTGTCGGCCATCTCATCTGTAGACACAAAGATACGATGCATTGAAAACGGAGCGCTCCTGTATATTGAAAAGCCCTTCAGCATGGATTATCTGGAGGCATGCATAAAAGGCATCTTTGAAAAACGGTCACAACTCAGAGCAGACTATTTGATGCCGGAGGCCGGAATGGACATCTCAAAATACAATCTGCCAAACCAGGATGAAGAGTTCCTGAAAAAGCTGGAAAAAGCCGTACGCGAGAATCTTGATGACTCACAGTTCCAGGCAAAGAACCTGGAAGAAATCCTATTTGTCAGCCACAGTACACTTAACAGGAAAGTCAGGGCCCTGCTTGGCACTACACCAAATGATTTTATCAAGATGAGGAGGCTTACGGTGGCCGCCGAATTACTGGCAAAGGGAAACGTAAAGTCCTATGAAGTATGTTATGCCGTGGGCTTCAACTCCCCTTCCTATTTTGCCAAATGTTTCAAATCCATATATGGAATGTTCCCTCAGGAGTATGCACGACAATCAAAACCCCAAGAATAATGAAAAAGAATCTGTATCCCCTGTTTCTCACCCTGCTGTTTCTCTCAGGGTGCTCATTGACAGAAACTGGTCTTCCGGACCAGCCGTCTGTCACATTGGGCGTAAGTACCGGAACTGTCAGCACAAAGACCTGGCTGGACGGTAACAACGAAGGAGACTCGCTCCCGGTATACTGGTCCGACGGCGACAGAATCAATGTAAACGGGCATAAGTCCCTGCCTGTCATTGTACCGGAAGGCGAAGCCATTTCTCATGCCGATTTCACGGTAAGAGGAGCACAGGCTCCGTATTCCGTAGTCTATCCCGCAGATATCTGTGCGGCGGACTGGGAGGGAAACGGTCCCGTCACCATTACCATCCCCAAGACGCAGGAATACTCTTCCTCTTCCTTTGGCAATGGATCGGCCATACTGTATGGCTATTCTGAGAATGAGCACGTCCAGCTCAAGAATCTGTGCGGAGCACTGCTCATTTCCCTGATAGGAGAGGATACGGATATTGTCCAGGCCTCACTCATCAGTAGCGGCAAACCAATCACCGGGGCCTTTAAGCTTGACCCCGCCGATGGCTCGCTGGAAGTTATTGAAGGTGGCAATGTGATCAACCTGCTTTCTGGAACTCAGACATTGTCAACGGCAAAGCCCGTTCCCTTCTATTTTGCCGTTCCGGCAGGTGAGTATCCAGACGGTTTCCAGATTCTCTTCACCAATTCCGAGGGCCGCCCCATGACATGCAACTGGCTCAGGATGAACAAAACTGCCCAGCCCGGAGTAACCGTTACCGCCGGAATGCTGACAGACTTTGGCACTGTTGAGTTTATGCCTGAAGGCCGTGAGGTTATTTCTGCAGAAGATTGGAAAACCATTGTTGAATCCATCGCGCAGGGACAAACCGCATGGGAGAAACAGTTCCTCTTTGACGGGACAACCATCAGGCTTGGGGCCGATATTACCCTGGAAGAGGATCTTACCATTGATTCTTTCAAGTATATTCTGGACGCCCAGGGGCACAGCATCACCAGAGCCAGCGCTGAGAATCCATTGTTTGGAACCCTTAGCGGGACTGTAAAAGACCTTGTACTTGTTGGCTCCTTCACGGGAAATACCGCTCCTCTTGCCGCCACTCTTTCCGGAGGAAAGATCTCTGGTGTCATCAACCGGATGACCTATGATTCCGTGCTTGACAACCAGGACGTGCGTGTTGGCGGTCTTGTTCAAAGCATCCAGACCGGAGTTGTTTCTGACTGCGTAAACGAGGGTGCAATTACCATCAATGCCAAAGGTGAAACCGGAAAATTTGACAGCATCATTGGCGGCCTGGCTGCAACGGTGGACGGTTCCGTCATCATTGAGCGCTGCTCAAACAAAGCCGCAATCACAATCAGCATTAACCCCGTCAGTCTTACCACCGGTTATATACACTCAAGTTTTGGCGGATTGGTTGGCCTGGCACAGTCCGGTACGGCCACTTTCACCGACTGTTCAAATGATGGTATGATTTCCCTGACCACTGTTGAGAACCCGTCACAAAATCCTGTAAGACAGTATAGCGTAGGCGGTATCCTTGGCGTGTGCGCAATATTTGAAGCATCAGGTGATGTCACGGCCAATCCCGTTGACGCCAATCCTGCAAGTGTAAGCTTTGAGAACTGCTCCAACAGCGGAATAATCAGGAACTATGGCGTATGCAGCTCGGCCTCCAACCAGTCTGGCGGCAGAGTGTGCAGCGGAGGTATCGCAGGAACCCTGTTTGGCTCCTCAACGGTTGCCGCCAGCCTCAAAAACTGCACTTCCGTGGGAGAGATTACTCCCAACACCAACTTCTTCGGCCGAAATGCTTTCGGCGGAGTCATCGGCGGACTTGTAGGATACGGCGGATGGCTGGACATTGACTCCTGCACGGTAAATGCCAAACTTGGCACAGACCTTAGGCAGTCCTTTGCCGTTGCCGGTATCATTGGCAATGTCATGACCACATTCTCTGTCAAAAACACCAAGGTCTATTCCAATCTGGCTTTCGTGGAAAGTGCCACATACACCATTGGCAATTATGCACTTGGCGTGACTTGTAATGTTGCCCGTAACATGGCATCATACATTTCCCTTGGCGGCTCGGTTATTTCAGGATGCTCTTTCGGCGGTTCTATCTCCCTTGCGAGAGTTTCCAAATACACCAACGCAGACGTGCCGGCGCCAACGCTCACCACATATACTTCCGAGACTTTCTCTTCGGCTCTGGTCAGCGAGACATATACCGGCAGCGACATCACTTTGTCTGACAACGAATACTGGAGCGGATTATGAGACGTCACATTATAATACCCGCGGCGATAATGCTGGCATTGTCGTGCAGCCAGGGAGGAAAGGTGGATTTCCCCGAGCCTCCCGACGGATACACGCTTCTCCGCGCTCAGACCGAAGCAATCGGCCTGGGCACCTCAACCACCCCCGCAAACTGGGAAAGCGGCGCCAAGATTGGCGTTTTTGGGAGTACATCCGGCAACAACGCCATGTATATTCTCAAGAAGGCCGGAGCCGGCAAGAACGAGTCAGAGTTCTACGGCCCGCTGGTTTCTGGCGCAGAAGTGTCGGCCGTCTATCCCTACTCCGAGGGATTTACGGCATCGGCATGGGCTATTCCCACCGTCATTCAGCATACACAGTATCTGAATGTTGAACGCAGCATGGCAGAGCATTTCCTCTCCATCTGCAGCGACGCGTATGCTTTTCTTGACGCAGGCGTACTCCGCTTCCATTATCCGCTTGGAATGCTGGCTGTCAGCTTTGTCCTTGACAATCCCATTGTTGTGAATTCCATGGCAATACAATCTTCCAGCAAGGCCATTTCCGGGAACGGAACGGTTTCAACAGACGGAAAGGTTACAATGGACCAGTGGGCGTCAGATTCAATAGTTCTTAACTGCGGAGAGGGTATCGGCTCCCAGGACCATTTCTTCCTGTTTGTTCTTCCTCCTGCCGTTTATGAAGACCTTACTCTAAGCGTTGACATTGAGGACGAAGGAAATGCCGTTTTCCACCTGCCACAGGTGGAGATAAAGAGAATCTCTGAAACCGGTTTTCCTGTCTCCTCCCTTACTATTTCGGCCGATGGTCTCTCCGGATTCCACACGGAGGACGGCTTCCTGGAAGGATATGCAAAAATTGACACCGGCAACCTGTCTGCTTTTGGCAGGGAAGACGGATATCTGGAGGAGGACTGATTATGAGGAGAATAGTATTAATCACGGCTGTCGCCCTGGTAGTGGGCGCATGCACAAAAGAGAGTTCCCCCATTGCTCCCGGATTATTGATTGGAGAAATCCGCGTCGGAGCCCAGCCCGGTTCTGTTTCCGTGAGTGTTGAGACTACCGGCCGATGGAAAGTGTGCGTGGACGGCACCGCCGGCTGGGTAGGGACAGACGTCATCTGTGGCAAAGACAACGGCGCATTTACCTTAAACTATGATTCAAACACATCCGACATGTCGGATATCCGTCCCTCACGCCGGGCAAGGATACTGCTCATTACAGAGGAGCAGAGCAGGTGCGACACATTGCTTCTGTCACAACGTGGTTTTGGCTCAAATCTGCCATCCTGCAAGGTGTCTGATGCTCCCGGGGTGAAGATTGAATTCCAGGTCCCCGCTTTGCGGACAATGGAAATTGCATATTGCAGTGCAGCTGGACTTGAAACGGAAAGCGCCCTTGCCCAGTGGGCTTCATCCTTTGATGTCGTGGCCTGTGGAGATCATTTCCTGGAGCCGGAGGCCGGGACGCCAATCCCCGGGGCAGATGCCTCTGTAATAACTTTTGGCGGAATCAACTTTGTGGCTGCCGATTTCTCATCAAGCGAGAATAAGGACGCCATGTTCCGCGAACTGCTTGAACAGACTATCAACACCGCCGGCGCAGGCGCCGACTGGGTGGTTGGAGGACAGTTCTTCCACCTGTCCATGATGCAGTCCGGATATTCCAAAACTCCCGCATGGTATCCTAAGGACAGCTCTGATGCTGCTTTTGAGTCGGACAAATATGCATGGACCAACAACATGTATGATTGCCTGTGGCTCTCTGAGCAGAATTATATCAGCACCTGGACAGATGCGGAAAGCGGCCATTCATATCAGGCCGATTACGCTTATGTGTCCAGAACCATACTCTCCAAGGTAGTGGGAGTGAAACTGGCAGACAAACCTGTTTCAGCAATGGAACATCGGCCTATTGTGTTAACATTGGAATATTGAACGGGTGATGAGAAGAACAGCGCTAATATTGATATTACTGTTTGCTGCTGCGGTATTGCATGCCCAGCAGATACAGGTGAGCGGCATCGTAACGGATGAACTTGGTGAAACCGTACCCGGTGTCGGCGTCGTGGACAAAAATGCTCCGAGTCGCGCAACAATGACCGACACGGACGGCCGTTATTCCATTCTGACAACTCCGGACGCTTTTCTGGAGTTCTCCTGCATTGGTTACAACACCGTTGTGGAGCATGTTGACGGCAGGACAGAACTGAACATCACTCTCAAGGCTGCATCCGAGGTGCTGGACAAGGTTGTTGTCATTGCCTACGGAACATCCAAGAAGAGCGACCTTACAGGATCGGTTTCCGTAGTAGATGTGGAAAGCCTTTCCGGTACGCCGGTGTCCTCTGTGAGCCAGGCTCTTCAGGGCAGGGTTGCCGGAGCCGAGTTTATGTCTCAGAATGGTGAGCCCGGTGAAGCCGGAACCATCCAGATACGTGGTTCAAGGTCAATTTCGGCAGGCAATCAGCCGCTGATAGTAGTTGACGGAATTGTTGATGCCGTACAGGACCTTGGCGAAATCAACCATTCTGACATTGTCTCCATTTCCATCCTGAAGGATGTTTCTTCCACTGCCATTTATGGTTCCCGGGGAGCAAACGGAGTTATACTTGTCACTACTGACAACGGTGTTTCTCCGGCATCCCCCATCAACGTGACATTCAAGTCCAGCGTGGGTCTGTCAAAAATTGCAGGGAAACTGGACATCATGAATGCATCCGAATACGCCCAGTGGAGAAACATGTGCGCATACCAGACAGCCGGAAGGCCGGATCCAATTACGTGGAAAGCTCCTTTCCCGGATCCTGAATCTTTAGGCAGTGGTACAGACTGGATAGATGCCTTGTCACAGACTGGTATGTATCAGGACTACTATCTGGCTCTCAAGGGTGGCAGCAAAGACAACCGATACTCTATTTCCGTTGGCTGGAATGACACCAAAGGTGTTGTGAAAGGCGCAGGACACAAGAGACTGTCCGGCCTGTTCTGGAACGATGCCAAGCTGACCTCTGCCGTAAGATGGGGTCTGAGGGCAAGTTACACCGGTCAATGGACAAACCGCACAACGGCGGCCATCGGAGGAACCAACACCTCCGCAGCTATTTTCCTGAGTCCTCTTCTGACAACAGAAGACATCTGGAACAGGTATGGAGACTCTGAAAGCATCGGAGGATCCGTATTCAACAATCCTTACCTGACTCAGAAATACGCCACCAATGAATCGCAGAAGACTGTGTTCTCGCTGGCACCCTGGCTAAGGGCAAAAGTGAAACGCTTTACCATTCAGACTCGCCTGTCATATACATTCAATGATGCTTTAACAGGAACATATTATCCCTCGTTCCTTCCTGTTGCGGCAGCAGACCAGACAGGAGGATCGGCCAGCAGGACAGACGTGAAACAGATTAAGCTTCTGTCCGAGACAACGGTTGAGTACAAGCTGAAGAAAAAGGGACACGACCTTGACATGCTTGCCGGCTTCACTGCAGAACAGCAGAATGTTGACTATGCTTCCAACCGCGGAACCGGTTATCTGGATGACGGTCTTACCTGGCACAACATGGCCGGTCTTCAGGATCCCGCCAACCTTCGTGTGACCAGCTATGACACTTATAAGACAAAATTATCTGTCCTTGGAAGGGCCAACTGGTCTTACCGTCGCAGATACTATGTAACGGCGACATTCCGTGCCGACGGGGCTTCCAACTTCTCCGAAGGAAGGAAATGGGGACTGTTCCCTGCCCTGGCTTTGAGGTGGTCCATTTCCAACGAGCCATTCATGAGTGAAGTTTACTGGGTAAACGACCTGTCGCTTAGACTAAGTGCCGGCCGCTCTGGTAATGATGCCGTATCACCTTATATGACCATTCCCACTCTGTATGCTGCTCCTGGAGACTGGGTGTTTGGCAACGGGGTAAACCTTGCACAGACTCCTTCCAAACTGCCAAACAGCAATCTTACCTGGGAAAAGACAGACGCTTTGAATGTGGGAATGAACATCTCTGTATTAGGAGGCAGGATTAATCTGGAGGCCGAAGGATATCTCTCCAGAACATCCGATCTGCTTCTTGCCATGAGGACTACGCAGACCACCGGTTTCACCACCTACTTCACAAATGCCGGCGCAACATCCAATGCCGGTGTGGAGTTTACCCTGAATACCGTAAACGTAAGAGCGCGTTCATTTACCTGGAGCACTACACTGACAGTTTCCCACAACCGTCAGATGGTTGTCGATGCCGGCAACGGCGGAGAAGCCGTGCCTCTGTACCTGAATCCACGCAATCCTACTCAGTACATGTACGCCTATAAGGAGGGTTATCCCGCAAACGCTCTTTGGGGCTATCAGTACGAGGGTGTGTGGCACAGCGAAGAAGAGGTTGCCAGGAATGAGATCACCCACAAATGGGCGTCTTCAATCAGGCCGGGCACCAAGGGAAGCAACGTTGGCCGCACCAAGTATGCAGACCTCAATCACGACGGAATTCTTGACGAGAACGACTACGTATACATTGGCAGTGCCGATGCCGTTGTCTACGGCGGCGTGCAGAATGACTTCAAGATAGGAAGAAGACTCAATATCGGCATATACTGGGTGTATTCCATAGGCGGCAAGATTTATAACCTCTCCGAGCTATGGATGGGATCCGGAATTTCTGCTTACAACAAGTACAGGTATATGCTCCAGGCATGGGATCCGGACTTGAGACCGGATTCAGACATATCCCGCCCCACATTCAATGACACTATGGCCAGTGACCGCATTGTCCATGATGCTTCTTACCTAAGACTCAAGACCTTGTCAATAAGCTACGACTTCCCCGTTAAAAAGCGCAGCTTAATAAAGGCCTTGAATGTGGGAATCTGCGGCGAGAACCTGCTGCTTTTCAAAAACTATAACGGATTTGATCCGGACGTGAATTCCTCTTCCAACATTTACCGACTGGACAACGGATCATATCCGCGTCCTATGACTGCCGTTGTTAACGTTATGATAAAGTTCTGATTATGAAGGCGAAGATATTGTTATACGCTGCTACTGCCGCCCTTGCAGTGAGCGCCTGTTCTCTAAAAGAGAAGGTGGACTCATACTCCACACGTGAGACATATTACAAGTCCGAGGCCCAGATAATCACCGGCCTCAACGGTTGTTATTCTCCGCTGAGGGGTATTATCGGCAATCAGTTCTTCCAGATGACGGAATGTGCCGCAGACTTGATGATGTACAACGTCTCCACCGACTATAACTCCAACTGCAATATCTCTCCAGACAGGCCTGGCATTGGCAGCACTGTATGGAAGAACGGCTATAACGGAGTGATGCTCTGCAATGAGATGGCCGATGTGATAAAATCTGCAGTAGATGAAGGCCACATCACCGCCAAACAGTCAGAGAAGCTTCTCGCAGAGACTTATATCCTCCGGGCAATGTACTATTACCTCCTTACCTGTACGTTTGGAGATGTCCCGTTCTACACATACCCTGTTACGGAAGAAAACCGCGCCACTGTAGCCAAACTCCCACGCATGAGCGCAGACAACACCAGAGACTATCTGATTGACCAGCTGATGGAATACCTTCTTCCTGCAGAAATGGGTAAAAAGGAAGCTCTGCAACTTGTCCGCTCTTATGAAGGAGACAGCAACTACCGGATGGGGGCTGCAGTTGGTTTGATGCTGGCCGGAAAGATGTGCCTCTGGAACAAACGATGGGAAGACGCTGTAACCGTCTTCACCGTGCTGGAACAGATTTACGGAGACTTTCGGGCAAATCCCTCGGGGTTTGGCGAAGCCTATCCTTTGACCGATATTCCTTTCTCCAGGAAATGGACAGCAGAGTCAATTCTTGAGATGGGTAATATTGTGGAGGCCTACGGCGTTCAGTTTTCCGGTAAAATTGCCAGTATGTGCATGCCTCTCAGAACAACAGGCAACACGGAAGATCCTGAAGCCGCCGTACCTGTTTCTGACATTTACAACGGTATTGCAATCCCGGAACTTGGCAGCTTTGCCAGGACATCTGTATCGGCCCGCCCTACCGCATATTATTACCAGCGGCTGATGCCGTATGGCGGAAAGGACCTCCGCAGCGGAGAGTATTCCGCAGGAGCCAATATTGCCCGTGGCGGTTCCGGAAACCTTGCATGGAGATGGATGGGGTATTCACCTTCCGACAATACAAGGGAAAAAGCATCGGTGCTTTGGTTCACCACCGTCAGCTCCAACGGCAACAACCGCCCTTGGCTGGGAAACAAATTCTGGTGCTACGGTATGTACAACTATAAGGACAGCAACAATTACAAACTGTTCCGTTTTGCAGGCGCATTGCTTGGCAAGGCGGAGGCTCTGCTTATGCTCGGCGACATGGATGGGGCCTGCGACTATTTGAACATTACCCGCACCAGGGCCGGGTTGGACAAGCTCACCCCGTCGGCCGTAGGAAACAATGCCAGCGCCCTGATGGAGGAAATCAGGATGGAATGCGCAAGAGAGCTTTTTGGAGAGTTCCAAAGAAAGTTCGATCTTGTAAGATGGGGTATTTGGTACGAAAGGACACAGCTGTACAATGACGGAACCTACATACAGGAGTTTATCCGTCCATGCCACAGGTATTGGCCAATTCCTTCCGACCAGGTTACATATTCGGGCTATGCCCTTGACAATAAGGAGTATCTGCAATGAAAAAGTACATAATCATATCTCTCATTGCCCTGCTTGCGCTTTCCTGTGAGAAGGAAACATACAAGGCAACTCTGTATGGACTTGGATGTGAATACCCGGTTAAAGAGGTTGGCAGCGAGGCCGGAAAGGCCGTCTTTGAGGTTCTTTCAGACAACGAATGGACTGCCACAATCTCTTCCGACGATTCATGGCTATGGTTCACTGACAATCCGTCTTCTAAAGAGATTGTGCTTTCAGGAGACGTGTCGCTTTGCGTCTCTTACCAAGCAGACAGGGGCGTCAGCCGCGAGAGCGTCATCATTCTTACAGGCGGAGATATCCGCGTTGAACTGATCCTGAAGCAAAAGGGTCTGCTCCCTCTGGCTCTTGACATTGTACAGAAGAATGTTCTTGTGCCCGCTTCCGGCGGAGAATACTCTGCAAGGATACGCACTCTTATGAATCCGGACCTTTTCCTGATTGAATCCACGGAACCCTGGATCAGGCATCTCCGTATAGAAAACAACGACGTCCGCTTTGACGTTGATGCAAACTATCAGGACTCTCTGAGGACGGCAACAATTATGATAAGCAGCGCCAGTCTGAGCGGCCAGGTATGTGTAAGCCAGGCTTCGGAAAAGTCTGTCTGGACATACGCCGGGGTGAATGAAGTAAAGGCTCTCAAGACTTCTGCCGGAGAGCTTGTCATAAACTCTCATATTCTTCTGGAAGGCGTTGTCCTGAATGACGACAGTGAAGGTAATGGCGCTGAAAACAGAAATGTATCGTCAGTTATTCAGGATTTGTCCGGTTCATCCTCTGCCCTCTATCTTGCCAACGATGACAACACGTCCGGAATCAGGGTAGATTTCTCGTCGGCCGTCTATCAGAAGGTTTCCCGCTTTGACCATGTGGCCATTGACCTGTATGGGGCAACTCTGACCAGATATCAGAAGCCGCTCAGATATGTCCTTTCCAATGTGTCCACAGATGCAATAATGGCATCCTCGGAAATGGTAGGATTCACCGCCAAGTCAAAACACATCGGCGATCTTGCCGAAGACGACATCTACACTCTTGTTCGCATTGACGATGTGGAGATTCCAATTGGCAAAGGTCCTTTCCTTCCCCTTGACACCAGACAGGTTTCCATAATGAACAAGTATCCCATGGTGCTGCTTGACAATAATGGAGACAATATCTACATGTGCGTGAACACAACATGTTCTTGGGGTAGAAACGGGGAGGCCATGCCGCTTGGAAGCGGGTCTGTAACCGGAGTCATAGTCCATGAGCATTGCGACAACTTTGAATGGGATAAAGATGCTCAGAACAGGATGCTCTCAGAAGGTCTGGCCCTGGATTACATCACAGATATCGGGGACATCGGCTATTACCAGATCCGGCCGGTCCACAGGGAAGATGTCCGGCTTGCCAATGAACGGGACAACAGCTTCTCGCAACTTCTCTGTGAATACACCAGATTCATTGCAAATGCCGATTCCACCGCCGTCCTGCCAACATACTCAAGCAACGGCAACCTTACTGCCAGGAAGGGCTCCGCTAATGGAAGGATTATTCCAAAAAGGGACTGGAGCCGATTGGATACCTCCAACTATGGAATGTGGTCCATCACAGAAAACCAGGCATGGAGCTGCTCGGCATGGACTACGTCAAAATACTGGTGCGTAGAGTTCTCTACCGAAGGTATAGATCAAACCCACAGTCCCATGTCTGTCCAGTTTGGCATTGTTAATGGATACGGTATGAGATGCGGTGCGCCAAGATACTGGAGAATGGATTATTCCGTGGAAGACTCCGACTGGATTTCTGCAGGAACGTTTACCGTTCCGGATTTCGCTCTCACTTCTGGCCGCAGGAACTGGCAGACCGCAGGACATAAATACATCAGCATCACTCTCCCTGATGATGCCGAGATTTGGGATAAGGCAAAAGTCTGCGTGAGACTGATTCCAATCTCCAAAGCTGCAGGTACCGGCAACTCTTACGACGGTGGCAGTATTGACAGCGTTGAAGACCAGTCGAGTAAATGCGACAACTCATTGAATTATTTATCTGTTAGATATAACAAGTAGTAATGGACAGAAGAAAGTTTTTGAAAAATACCGCCATCGGCACCGGAGCATTGTCCCTTCTTGGTCTTGGTAGCGTTGCGCAGTCTTGTGCCGTCCAGAGAGAGAGATCTCACGTGCCCAGTCAGGGTTGGGTAAATGAACCCGCCCGGCAGATTCCTGTCATTGGCTCTGTGGATGTGCTCGTTGTTGGTGGAGGGCCTGCAGGCGTGGCTGCTGCGGTGAGCGCTGCCCGTTGCGGCGTATCCGTGATGCTGCTTGAAAGATACGCATGCCTTGGAGGCCTGTGGACAGGCGGAATTGTTACACCGGTCCTTTCCACTCACGGTCTTCACAAAAACGGGAGCTGGACAAAGTGCGTGTACGGCTTCTCCAACGAGATATGCGGCAGGCTCTTTGACCTGGGCATGGCCTTCAATCCCAAGGACCCGTCTGTAGATCCCGAGGCCGCCAAGTATGTGATGGACCTGATGATGGATGAGAACGGAGTCCAGGTGCTCTATAACTGCACCGCATCCCAGGTAGTCATGTCCGGAGACAGGATAGACTGTGTCATCCTTGAATGCAAGAGCGGAAGAGTGGCCGTAAGGGCAAAGGCCGTTGTAGATGCCAGCGGAGACGGAGACATATTCTCCCGGACGGGAGACCCCTTCCGCGTGCAGAAGAACGACATCGGCGCAATGTGGAGAGTTGGCGGCATAGAAGAATCCGTGAAGCTTGGGACCAAACTACCCGGCAAGGGCGTGAGACTTCTTCACATGAAGGGAGAGACAGACCAGGATGGCCTGGACGTATTCAACATTTCAAGACTTCAGCAGAAGCACCGCAAGGTTATGTGGGAGCGCACCCAGGAACTCCGTTCGCGTGAAGGATGCAGGAACGCCTTCCTCCTTGAGACCCCGGGCCAGATAGGCGTGAGGACAACCCGTGTGCTTGAGGCAATGCGCACCGTCACGCTGGAAGAATCGATGACCGGCGTCAGGTATGACGACGCCATTGGCTTCAGCGGAGGATCGGCCACCATACCGTATAAGGGCAGGAAGATTACAAAGAAAGAAAGGCCCATCTGGCAAATCCCTTACGGGGCCATTGTTCCCCAGAAGACTCCCAACCTTCTGGTTGCGGGCCGATGCTTCGGCTTCGATGAGGGCCTTACCTGGGATGCCCGTGAGATTGCAACATGCTTTGTGACCGGCCAGGCGGCGGGAGATGCCGCGGCGCTTACTGTGACAAGGTCCAATAAGGCGCAGGACATGGATATTGCCGCCCTTCAGGAAATACTGAAAAAGCAAAATACACTTCTTGAGATATGAGACAGCTCTTATTGTCGCTGGCATTGCTGATGGTGGCAATCCCGGCATGCACAAAGACCGTCAAACCTGCCAGATACACGGTGTCCTGGTCAACTCCCATCCCCGTGGTAAGCGGCGGTTATGCGCGTGTCCACAGGCTTAACGACGGGCGCCTGATGCTGGTCTATTCCGCATCGGGCAATGCCTACGCCATGTTCAGCAGTGACAATGCTGTCACCTGGAGCGAGCCTGTAATGGCAATGGAGAGCTTCACCGCAAGCAACGAAAAGGGAAGCGTATTGGTACGCTGCTCCAATGCGGAATTCGCCCAGCTGTCAGACTCCAATCCCTATCATCCGGGAAGAATCATCTATGCGTCCAACCTCAGGCCGGTAGATTACAGGACATCTATCCATCCGCTTTCCATAGTGTGCTCCGTTTCAGATGACGGCGGGAAGACATGGAGCGAAAAACGTACGGTCTATGCTTCCAGAACATGGGATGTTGATGCCTCCAAGGGGGCATGGGAACCCTTTGTACTGGAACTCCCGGACGGAAGGGTGCAGGTGTATTTCACAGACAACACTCCCTACTATGCCGTAGGTGACAACCGGAGCAACAATATCTCCGTTGTGGAATCTTCTGACGGCGGAGACAGTTGGGGCCCTGAAAGGATAGTCTGTCACACCCAGGGCGGATGGGACGGTATGCCCGTGGTGACCATCCAGGACGGATACATGTACCTTGTTGTGGAGCACAAGAATGAGAGAGGCTCCAAGTACGCCATGGAAATACAGGGCATGTCCTGCACTCTGGATGAGAACTGGCCGGAGGAAATCAAGCTTGGCGACGCCAGACGTTTCTACCCCTTCAAGCCTAAGGACGGAATATACTGTGGCGCTCCTTACATCATCCACACAGACAATTACTTTGTAGTAAGCTGCCAGTCTTCCGAGGGCGCAGACGAGCCCTTGAAAGACGACCACTGCATCCCCGCGGTGTTCGTGATCCCCATCCCGTCATCGGCCTCTCCCATATTTGGCCCCATGACGGAAGCACCTATAGCGGTAGATATAGACCAGACCAAGTACAGCGGACTCTGGAACTCCCTCTGTGACCTTGGTGACGACTGCATCTTGCTTGTCACCCAGTACAGGGGTACAATTGTCACGGTAAAAGGCAAAATACAGAAGAAATGAAGCGATTTTTGTTTTTGGCGGCGTTTGCCGCATCCTTGATAAGCTGCTCGGTGACAGGAAAGCATGCCCAGTGGACAGTGGAGCAGGCCGGGCAGTGGTGGGACCGGACGCCGTGGCCGGTTGGCTGCTGCTATGTTCCCACGTATGCGGTAAACCAGCTGGAAATGTGGCAGGCCGATACCTTCAACCCCGAGGTGCTTGACCGCGAGTTTGCCATCTGTGAACAGATAGGATTCAATACCGTAAGGGTATATATGCATGAACTGCCATGGCTTCAGGACGCAGAAGGCTTCAAGTCAAGGATAGACAGTCTCCTTACCCTCGCGCACTCTCACGGCATAAAAGTGACGTTCACTTTCTGCACCAACGGCGGCGGTGAGGGTGAGACCGGCCCCCAGCCCGCTCCCCTGGAGGGCGTCCACGGAGGAGGCCGATGGGTCCACAGCCCTTTGGACAGGTATTTCTTTGACAGGGACCAGTGGCCTCAGTTCAAGGCCTATGTGCAGGATATTCTGAGAACCTTCGGGAACGACTCCAGAATCCTC
Organism: uncultured Bacteroidales bacterium; assembly: GCA_900319485.1. GTDB lineage: Bacteria > Bacteroidota > Bacteroidia > Bacteroidales > UBA932 > Cryptobacteroides. The sequence goes on from ONOQ01000024.1 coordinate 32,517, forward strand.
TACTGGTGCCTTTACAATGAGCCGGAGAATATCAAGGACGGGAGAGACTGCCTTGAGTTCATGAAAAACATGTATCAATGGGCCTGGGAAGTGAGGCCGTCACAGCCACTTACTTCTCCCATCTGGATCCGTCCCGGCCAGAAAGGTGAGCTTACAAAGCTTGACATGGTCTCGTTCGTGTGCGAGAATTCAGACATCATTTCTTTTCACTGCTACTATCCTCCCAAGGAACTTGAAACCTTCATTTCAATGCTCAGGCGTTATGGCAGGCCGTTGATCTGCCAGGAGTACCTTGCAAGGAATTTTGGCTCCACCTTCCAGGACTGCCTCCCTATTCTCAAAAAGGAAAAGGTGGGCGCACTTAACTGGGGACTTGCAGAAGGCAAGTGCGAGTACCGCTTCCCCTGGGGCCACAAGGCATCCGACGGAGAGCCGGACGTCTGGTTCCACAGCATCTTGTGGAACGACTACACGCCATACAGCCAGTCGGAAATTGACTTTTTGAAAGAAACAATTAAAACGAATCAATAATGAAACAGTTCTCAGTATTGGTCCTGGCTGTTCTGATGACGGCCTGCGGACAGCAAGCTACAGACTGGGCTCCCGCCGGAGAACATATTAAAACCGCATGGGCAGAGCAGATTAACCCTCAGAAAGTGCATCAGGAGTATCCCAGGCCCCAGATGGTCAGAAACTCCTATGTAAACCTGAACGGCCTGTGGGACTATGCCATCGGCCCTAAGGGCGGAGAGACAATGCCTGGCGCACAGGGGCAGATACTGGTGCCATTCCCCCTTGAGTCTTCCCTTTCCGGCGTAGCCGGCAGCCTTACCGCCGATGACGCCCTCTGGTACAGAAGAGAGTTCAAGCTGCCCGGGAAATGGAGGAACAAGGATGTCCTGCTTCATTTTGATGCCGTTGACTGGGCCTGCGAGCTGTGGGTGAACGGGCAGTATGCCGGTTCTCACCAGGGCGGATATACGGCCTTCAACTTCAACATCTCTCCTTACCTTGATAAATCGGCCTCTCAGGAGATAATCCTGAAGGTGCTTGACGCTACGGAGACCGGAGACCTCCAGCCCAGGGGCAAGCAGACCTTCAGCCCCTCACGCGGCAAGATCTGGTATACCCCGGTTTCCGGAATATGGCAGACCGTATGGATGGAGGCCGTGTCCAAGGAGGGCTACATTGCAGACTATCAGCTCACAAGTTCCGTTGAGGAAGGAAGTTTCACCGTTTCTCCCAAGCTGTGCGGCGAGGGTCAGGTAAAAGTTGAACTCATAGAAGGCGGGATTGGCTACAATCCGGAAAAGCCTGGCAGCAAGGTCCTTGCAAGCGTCATTGCCGATGGCTCTCCGGCCGTCCTCAAAGTCCCGGAACCCAGGCTCTGGTCTCCGGACAGCCCTTACCTGTACGGCCTCAGACTCACTCTCCTGAAAGACGGCAAGGTGATAGACCAGGTGAACGGATATACCTCGCTCCGTGAGATTTCCATTGCTGGCGGTGAACACCGCCGCCTGGCTCTCAACGGTGAGCCGCTCTTCCAGTTTGGCCCGCTGGACCAGGGCTGGTGGCCCGACGGCCTCTACACCGCTCCCTGCGACGAGGCCCTAAGATATGATATTGAGAGGACCAAAGAATACGGTTTCAATATGATTCGCAAGCATATCAAGGTTGAACCTTCCCGCTGGTTCTACTACTGTGATATGCTTGGCATGCTGGTATGGCAGGATATGCCCTGCGTGAGCAACTACAAGAAGAGGGACGACTGGGCTCAGGGGGCCGATGTCTATGACGCCGGCAATTCTGACCAGCTCTCTCCCCAGGCCAGGGAAAACTTCATAAGCGAGTGGAAGGACATCCTTGACCAGACCAAGAAGTTCCAGTGCATCGTTGTGTGGGTTCCGTTCAACGAGGCCTGGGGACAGTTTGACACAAAGGCCGTGGTGGATTTCACAAAGGCAGAGGATCCTACCCGTCCGGTCAACATGGCTTCCGGAGGCAACTGGATTTCCGGCGGCGTTGGAGATATCCTTGACAGCCATCACTATCCCCACCCCCAGATGAGGATCTGGGATCCGGAAATGGTTAACGTCCTGGGCGAATACGGCGGTATCGGCCTTATTGTGGAGGACCATACCTGGGAAACCGGAAAGAACTGGGGATATGTGGAACTTGGCACCTCTGAAGACGCAACCGCCAAATACGAGGAGTACGCCCGGATGCTGATTCCTCTTGTCCGTGAGGGCTGCGCCGCTGCCGTTTATACCCAGACTACGGATGTGGAGCGTGAGACCAACGGCCTCATGACCTATGACCGGAAGGTGGACAAACTCATCCCGGCCCGCGTAGCTGCTGCAAACCGCAGTGTAATCACTTGCCGATGCAAAAGATAGACTGTGTTTAAGGTCAATCAGTTACGGGATTCGTGGTACAAATGCGGTACAGAATCTAACGAAACAAGGATTAACAAACATTACTGCTTGTTGATGGGGAAGTAGCCACCTGTCTTCTTGGATCCGCGATGCTCAATGTATCCCTTAGCGGTAAGTTCAGCAATATACCTTTTGACGGACGGAAGGCTCAGTCCGGTTTGAGCCATTATCCCGCTACGGCCGATGCCTGGATGGGATTTGATGGCATCGTGGGTAGTTTTAACCTGAATGTTGGAATAATTTAACGGCTCATTTAATGGCTCATTTATCGGCTCACTTGATGAGCCATTACCACCCTTACCACTCAAATATGGTGTGAGCGGGGTTTTGAATCGGAAGATAATCCGTGTAATCCAGGGAGCCTTGATGAATTCAGGCTTGGGGAGACCGGCCTGCTCGCAGGCATCCATTATGTTGGCGATTCCGCGGCCCCAGGACTCCATCCAGCCACTGCGGAAAAGAACATTGGCAATATCCTATCCGGATTCTGTGGCTTGGAGCGAGGCGTCTCTATGAAATCCTCAACGCTGGTGCCGATAGGGAAGTGGCCGGGATTGGTGAACTCGATGCGGTCGTCGAAAATGGCCACGCTCAGGGACTCACTCTCGTCCCACCAGCTTCTGTGTGCGAGCATGTTCAAGACCGTCTCCCTGATGGCCAGGAAAGGAACTGTGAGCGTGTCAATCCGTTGACCGGTCTCCATCGTGCCGGCAAGGAACATATGCTTCTGGCAGAAATTGATGATGGCGTCGTATTGTTCGAAGAGGTTGCCTTCGCAGACAGTCTGGTCGCGGAACGTCCGCAAGTCTCTCCCTAGAGCGGCGTTAGCCCGGGAGGGAGAGTCTTGCAGTGGAGCTGCCATAAGTGGAGTTCGTAGGGGCGCATCGTGCCCCGGAGGACGGAACCAAAGCGAGTGAGCGGAGCTTTAGCGGAGCGAACTGGCTTCGACTGCTTTCCTTATCGGGTTAGTAAGTCCAAAGGGCTTTGATTATCAGAGAATGGGCAACACGAATTGGAAACAAAGTCCGTGCGGGATGACGGCCGAGGCATTGACACTGCCTCCGTGGAACGCCACAGCATTTCTGACGATTGACAACCCGAGGCCGGAACCTTCAGCATGATGACCGTCTTCTTCCGGAATGCGATAGAAACGCTCAAAGATTCTGTCAAGATACTGTTCGCTTACTCCTTTCCCATTATCGGCATACTTGAAGTGAGCGACGCCTTCCGATATAGAACTCTCGATACAGATGGTAATGCCTGGACCGGCATAACGGAGAGAATTTTCAACCAGATTCCGGAAGATGGCATAGATGAGCGACTGGTTCCCTTTGACGCTCAATTCATCAGGGATAGTGTTTTCTATGGTGACACCCCGATCTTTGATCTCGGAGGCGAATTCATCAAATACTTCCTCTGTCACTTTCCTGACGCCGATGTGTTCCCTTGTCAGCAGTTCCGGGGCCTCTTCTATTTTGGTGATTAAGGCTATGTCCCGGATCATGTCTGATAACCTGAGCGTCTGAAGGTATGCCCTTTCCGTGAAGAGTTCCTTCTTCTCTGCCGGCAGGCCGGGATTATTGATCAATGTCTCCAAATAACCCCGGATGCTTGTGACTGGAGTCCGGATCTCGTGGGCCAGGTTGCCAGTAATCCGTTTCTTCTGCGACTGGAGTTTTTCGTCCGTCGTCCGTTTGGCTTCGGCATCAAGACGGCGCGAGAGCAGGATGATGGCCAGCACTGCAGCCAGGAAGAGAAGTCCGATGGTAATCAGAAGTATCCAGTCGGGATGCAGGAAGCGTTTTTGGCTTATCTCGAACGGCAGGGCAGTGCGGACGATGACATCACCGTATTTGCGGGCATAGTAGAGGTATTCTATCCCGGCCGTTTCGGATTTGCGGATAGAACTACCATCCTTGCCCTTGAGACTCGCCACAATCTCCGGGCGGGACAGATGGTTGTCCATCACCGCCGCCGGTTCTGCAGAATCGTAGATCACATCTCCATTCAAGTTTATGACGGAGACGCGTATATTGTCGGGGAGAAGGGCTTTCGTCCGTGCATAATCGTCCGTGTGTGCAATGATGTCGGCATACCCTTCCAGGCGCGAGGAAAGGATGTTTTTCTTATAGCTGTTCATGCTGCCGAATTCCACCATCGTGACGATGGCGGCGAACACGGCAAAAACCGCCGTAATCCATATCCAGTGATGCTTATTCATTGACTTCGATTGAATAGCCGAAACCGGCCCTGTTGGTGACCAAGTCCCGGCACGTGCCCAGTTTTGAGCGAATCCTTGCAATATGGACGTCCACAGTCCTGTCGAGAACATAGGGAGCATCTTTCCACAACTCACGGATGAGATCGGCACGGGAGAATATCTTCCCGGGATGGGACGCGAGGAGAAGGAGGATGTCGTATTCCTTGCGGGAGAGCGGCACCGGTAACCCTTGCGCAGTGACATTCATGTTGGTGGTATCGATGACGAGCCCGCCGAGGACGATGGTTTTCAAGGATACTTTGCCCGTCCGCTTCAACACCGCCTTGACGCGGGCCAGGACTTCATTGACGGAGAAGGGTTTGCTGATATAATCGTCACCGCCAGCGGAGAATCCGGTCAGCAGGTCGTTCTCGGCATTCCTTGCAGTCAGGAAGATTATGGGGACATTGCAGAGATCCTCTTTTCTAATCTTGTCGGCCAGCTTGAACCCGGACATTCCGGGGAGCATGACGTCCAGCAGGATAATGTCCGGAACTATCCCTTTGCGGAGCTGGATATGCGCGGCTTCGGCCGTGCCGCATTCTATGGTATCATAGCCTGCGGCAGACAGATTGAACGAAAGGATCTCGCGGATATCAGCTTCGTCGTCGACAATCATCACTTTCATACGATACAAAGATACTGCTTCCCTGGTTTTCTGTTACATCGCGACATAGGTTTTGCTAAATATGGGAGAATATTCGTTAACACCACTGTCTACGCGATGCACGGAAAGAATAACACACTGCATATTTGCAAAAAATCTCAAGCATGATAATGAGCATTCTAACACTTGCCGGTGCCCTGGCCATGTTCCTGTATGGGATGGATATGATGAGTACCGGCCTTCAGAAATCCGCGGGAAACGGTCTCCGCCGGCTTCTCGGAAAAATGACATCAAACCCTTTCAAAGGGGTTCTCACCGGCCGATGGTCGTGGGCTTTGTCAGTGCCGGATTGTTAACCTTGTCGCAGGCAATCGGCGTTATTATGGGCGCCAACATTGGCACTACCATGACCGCTTGGATTATCTCCATTTTCGGATTTAAAGCCGATATTTCCGCACTGGCTGTTCCTCTGATGACCGTCGGGGTCATCCTAAGTATGTCCAAGAAAGACAAACTTCGGAATATCAGCGAATTGATCATGGGCTTCTGTCTTTTGTTTCTGGGCCTGTCCCTGATGAAGGGGTCGGTGCCGAATCTCAGCGAGACACCCCAGGTCTTGGAATTCATTACGAAATGGTCCGGACACGGGTTTGCTTCGGTGCTGTTGTTTCTCGTTTTCGGGACGGTACTGACGCTCATTCTTCAGTCATCCAGTGCGACTGTCGCGCTTACCCTTGTATTTCTCGACATGGGATGGTTGAAGTTTGATATGGCGGCTGCCATGGTCTTGGGAGAGAATATCGGCACCACCATCACGGCCAATATCGCGGCTGCAGTCGGGAATACGAACGCCAGGCGCGCCGCATTGGCCCACACGGTTTTCAATGTTTTCGGCGTCCTGTGGGTTCTGACCATCTTCCATCCGTTTGTCAGCTTTATCCAGTGGATTATATCCCAAATGGGCGTAGATGAAGCCACGTCGATGGTCTATGGCATTTCCATGCTCCATACTGTATTCAACATCATCAACACTTTCATTATGATCTGGTTCACCAAACTCATCGAAAAGATCGTGACATCCGTCATCAAAGACAAGGAAGATACGGAACCGTATTCGGACGGTCGCATCAAGTACATTGACTATGGTTTGATCTCTACTCCGGAGCTGGCCCTTGTCGAGTCCAGCAAGGAAGTCATCCGCTTCGGCAAGGTAATGAACAATGCGTTGGCGTATCTGGAAGACGCCATCACGTATGCGGACAACGAGGACAGATTCCCGGGATACAGGGAAAAGCTTGTCAAGTATGAGGAAATCTCCGACAACCTGGAGTATGAGATCGTGAACTTCCTCAATGATTTGGGTAAGAATCATCTGAGCGATGACTCCAAGGCACTAGTCAGGTCGCAGATTCGTATCTGCGGGGAACTGGAATCACTCGGTGACAGCGGGGAATCCATCAGCCGGTCTCTCCTAAAGATGAAAGCCTTCGGCAGGGTGCTTTCACCCGAGCATGTAGCAAAGCTGTGCAAGATGATTGGCTACGTATCCCAGGCATACGAGGATATGATTTGGAACCTGGAGAATGCAGACAAGATCAGGGACATCCGCAACGCGGAAACCGCAGAAGCTGACATCAACGCATATCGCGACGAGTGTCGGGACATGGAGCTGAAGGAAATCGACACCAAAGGGGATGCCTATTTTGAGACGGTTTTCTATCTGAACATCCTGGAACAGTTGGAGAAGATGGGAGATTATCTCATCAATATCTCCCAAAGCATCAGAATAAGAGAGTAGTGGACAACCACTTATTTGCGAATGAGCACTACCCAGTAGACATTTTTGTCAGAGCCTTCGCGGTCAAGGACTTTCCGGCTGCGGAGGCTGGCAATTTGCTTCTTGACGGTCTCGAATTTGATGTCCAGCTTGTTGGCAAGGGCTTCCCGGGTCAGCGTGGGGTCATCTACCAGGGCGTCGATGATACGCTGGGCCGTCTTGCCGAGGGGGCGTGTCTTTACAGTGGAACTTTCTGCGGTTACAGGGGAAGTTTCTCCGGTTACAGGGTATTTTTCTTCATCTGCGGACTGCCGTCGTCTCGCGATGAGATGGCGGCAGGTTTCGTATGGTTCTTCGAATTATTTTCTGCTAAATCGTCGAAAAATTTCGGGATTTAGCAGAAAAT
>ONOQ01000083.1 GCA_900319485.1 uncultured Bacteroidales bacterium
AGGGTTTCGGCGTCTCCAAGGGCCTTGTAGATGCCGTTGATCTCACCGGTGAGATAGTGGTCAATGAGGTCCTGGTAACGCTGCAGTTTTGCCGGGGAATAACCGCCCACGTTTTTATGCCGATAACTGGGCACGGAACTGTTGAAAACGTTTACTGTTATATCCAGGACGCGGTACTGAGGGTCCACATCCTCAAGAATAATCTTGTCCACGGGGCGCTCGGCGAAGGGCTTGTTGAAATCCTTGGGAGTCACAAAGTCATCGGCATTGAGGTAGCGCTTTCCGGCGGCAAAAAGGTCTATTGCGGCAAGAAGGCAGATGCCGGCAGCGGCCATCCACTTGCGTCCCTTCTGGTTAACCGCCCAGTAAAGAAGGCCGAACGAGGCAAGGATAAGAAGCAGCGAGCGGATTGCATCGGCCTTGAAGAGCGCGATGCGGTCTTTTATAAGCGCATCCACCAGAATGTCCTGCATACTTTCGTCGGAGGCTCCGGAGAAAGTGCCGAACATTCCAGGTGCCAGCCAGCACAGGAAACAAAAGCCGCCGGTGACCGCCAGGGCTATCCAGCCGGCCTTAAATAGTTCTTTTTTACTATATTCCCCACGGACAATGCGGTCCAGCGTGAGGAAGCCAAGAACCGGCAGGGACACCTGCAGCACCACCAGCGCCATAGATACCGTCCGGAACTTGTTGTAAAGCGGCAGATACTTGAAGCAGAACGCCGTAAACGCCATGAAATGGCTTCCTACGGCCATCAGGATGGCAATGATGGTTGCTGCAAGGAGCCACCATTTTTCCCTGCCTTTGTATAGGCCCAGGCCCAGCACAAAGAGGAAGACGGCTATTGCACCCATATACATGGGGCCTGCAGTGAACGGCTGGGGGCCCCAGTATAGGGGCAGCGCCTTTGCGGTTTCACGGAGGTTTTTCTGGCCGTATTTCTTAAGGAGTTTGATGGTCTCCGACTTATCCGGATTTACGGCGCCCGATGATGAGCCGCCGTTGAAATTGGGGATGAGCATATTGGGAAGTTCTTCCCAACCGTAACTCCAGGCCGTGGCGTAATCAAGGTCCAGGCCCTTGGAGTTGGCTCCTTCCTTGGAAAGTTCGGAACCGCCCCTCATGGTGTTGGGGGTGTATTTTGCCAGCGGCAGAAGTTTATTCACATTGGTTGCGATGCCCGCACCGCCAAGCACCAGAAGAAGGGCCGATGCAATCCAAAACCGCTTCCACTCCTTGCTCTTTATGGTGTGGATGAACTCCGCCACGGCGTACAGCAGCACCATTATGGCAAGGTAGTAGGTGATCTGCTGATGGTTTGCCTTTATCTGCATACTGAGCGCCAGGCCGAAGAGGGTGGCGCCAAGGAGCGGCCTTTTGTTCTTATAGGTGTACACCAGAGCGGCCAGGACCCAGGGCATAAAGGCTATAGCCTGCATCTTTGTGTTGTGCCCCACCTGGATTATCTGGAAATTGTAACTGCAGAAGGCTACGGCTATTGCGCCGCCAATTGCCACCGGCCAGCTTACGCCAAGCGCCAGAAACAGCAAAAACGCCCCCAGAAGAGTCACAAACAGGTATGTGGCCGGGCGCTTACCAAGCATAAGGAGTTTGTAGATCCACTGCGTGCAATCTCCCTTTGTGGGTGAGGCAATGGCCGTTGTGGGCATACCGCCAAACATGGAGTCGGACCAGTAAGCGGGGTCATCGGGGTGGGCCTTGTTCCACTCTGTCATCTCGTGGGACATACCAACGTAACCAGAGATGTCGCTCTGGTTAACTATCTTTCCTTCAAGCACTTTTGGCACAAAGCCGTAACTCAGCGCAAGGAAAAGCACCACAACGCCAACTGCGGCGGCTATCTTTTTCACAATGGGGTTATTCATTTTCAGTAACTTTACTTAGGAGGGCCGCAAGGGAATGTGTTGTAGCGCGGCGTGAATACTGGCCGATATCGCCTTTTGTCTCCGGAACACCGCCCTCACAGTGCTTCCTAAAGGCGTTTTCAAGGAAAGCCTTCACGGCAGCCTCATTATCCCAATCGGCCGTAATGCCGGCATCGGCATCACTGATTACGCGGGCCATGGCGCCGTCTTCCTGGCCTATCCCAAGGATGGGCCGGCGGGAAGCCAGATACTCGAAGAGTTTTCCCGGAAGGATGGGCCTGTACAGGGGGTCGTTCCTCAGGGGCAGGATAAGGATACTGGCCGATCTTTGCTCCCTCACCGCCGTGGCGTGGTCCGTGGGGCCAAGGGCCACCACATTACTCTCCAATCCGGCGGCTTTTATGGCCTCCAGCACTTCCCTGTCCACTTTTCCAACAAGGCGGAGGCGGAGTTCTTCACGGAATTCCAGCAGGGAATCGGCCATCTCTCCCAGCACCTTCCAGAGGGTGAAAGGGTTGCCGTCGGCCGCAAAAAGACCGGTGTGGGTTATGTTGAAACGGGTATCGGCCTTGGGGGCGGGGCCCGTGAAATCTTCTTCGTCGTACCCGTTTGTTATCATTGCAACGGGCGTTTTTGTCTGGGCCTCAAAGTCCCCCTTGACCAGAGGGGTGCAGGTGAGGACGGTGGAGCATTCATCCAGTACGGCCTGCTCCTGGGCGCGGAGTTTCCGCCAGGTGGTGGCGGTCATAGGGAGGTATCTGAGGTAATACATCCGGCTCCAGGGATCACGGAAATCCGGAATCCAGGGAATACCCGTTGCCTTATGGAGTTTCTGGCCGATAAGATGCACCGAATGCGGCGGCCCCGTGGTTACAATTGCGTCCACAGGATGCTCCTGAAGGTATTGTAACAGCGTTTTTACGCTTGGCTTCACCCAGCCAACGCGGGGGTCAGGGATAAAGAGGTTTGCCCTTATCCAGAGGCTCAGGCGCTGCTTGAAGGTCTTTTTGCCGCTGGATATCTCCGTCACCTGAGTGCTCTTGGCGCTGGTGAGTTTGCGATATGCGGCGTAGGGTTCCCAGATTTTTCCGCGGATAACCTCAACGCTTTCAGGAACTTCGGCCCCAAGGCTTGGGTCAAGCGCGGGGTAATCGGCATTCTCCGGTGCAAAAACCACCGGCTCCCAGCCCTCAGATGGCAGGTACTTCACAAATTTCACCCAGCGCTGCACGCCGGAACCGCCGGACGGCGGCCAATAATACGATATTACAAGTACGCGGCGCATAATCATACAAATATACGCCTTTTTTTCCTTTTGGCCGTCGCTTCCGAAACTTAAACCGCGCCACCCCTCACTACAGCATATTCTAAGACGGGGTGGTGTCGTTTACCCCACTTCCGCAGCAGGGGGTAAACGACAAAATGTGCCCCACACGGCAAAAAGTGCGGTTTAACTTTCGGAGAATGTGGTAAGCCGCGGCCCGGCGGAGCGACTGTTTCCATATTTTTTTGTAATTTTGTAATCCTATGGCAAAGATTGCAGAAGATACCCCAATGCTGAAGCATTACTTCGAGGTGAAATCCCAACACCCGGAGGCCATCCTGCTATACAGGGTGGGAGACTTTTTTGAATGCTATTCAGACGATGCAATCACTGCCGTAAAGGTCCTGGGGCTTGTTCAGACCAAGAAATCCAATGGGGAAAA
>ONOQ01000064.1 GCA_900319485.1 uncultured Bacteroidales bacterium
CAGCGTATGCAGCTCCTCGGGAGTATGGTACTTGCCGTTGATCTCGGCCGTTATCCTCAGCGCCTCCTGGGACAGCTGATGAAACATCATGTGAACATCCGAGCCGCCGATGACCGGCTGGCCCGATGCCATGTACTCTCTGAATTCCTGTATTGTCATAGCTCTTCTTTCAGTGTGCTATCGTGTCTTGATGAAAGTCATGCGCTCCTATGATGATGGCAGTTCGCATGCCCAAAGATACGAATCTTTTCGCTAGTATTCCCAACAAGTCACAACAAATTGGGATTGCCTGACAGAGGGAAAGTGGCTAACTTTGTATCCGGAAAACTTCAGAACGCATGAAAAAGGCAATTCTACTTATCTCACTTTTGGTCGCCGTATGCGCAACCACCACTCCTGTCCAAAAGAGGCCGGACGGGAGTGTTACCATCAATACCAGCACGCTGAAAGCCGCCGAAGGCTACTTCGGCCCCACGCCCATCATCATTCATCTGGATTCCCATGAAAAGGTGAGCGGGATTGAATTCCTGCCTAACGACGAAACGCCTTCATACTGGCAAATGGCCGTGGAAAAGCTCTCCCATGCCTGGGACGGGGTTCCCGCCGACAAGGTCAGTATCCTAAAGGTCGATGCCGTTTCCGGTGCCACCTATTCCTCCGAGGGCATCATCTCCAATGTCCAGGCAGGCATTGCCTGCTATTTGGAATCGAAAGGGAAGGGGGGAGATTGACCGTGGAGTGCCCGGATGCGGCAAGTCTAGTATCACACAGGGGCTGTCCCCGTGATACATGGGTAAAGAGCCTCGACGTTATCGTTACCAGATATAGGCCCTTCTTTCCTGGGGAAGGAACAGTTTGCAGTTGCGGTCCACTCCGAAGAGATCGTACCAGAGGTCACAGTTCATCACCACGCCGTTAACCCTCAGGCGGGCGTGTGAGTGGACGTCCTTTTCCGGGAACTGAGCGAGTTTGGTATCGCTGTACTGGACCCTCCATACATAGGCATAAGACTCGAAGAACTTCCTCAGTTGCTCCTTATAGGTTTCGCCGGTATAGCCATCGGCCGTAAGACGGGCCTTGTAGGCATCCAGGGCAGCGTGGAAACCGCCAAGGTCTGCGATATCCTCCGTCTGGGTGACGTCCCCCTTGGAAAAGAGTGAGGGCTTGCGGACAGGGTCTATCTCAAGGTGGCTGTAGCAGGCCACAAGCTTGTCACGGCGCTCTTCGAAGGCCATTTTGTCGGCTACTGTCCACCAGTTGTGCTTGTTGCCGTATTTGTCGTACTGGGAGCCTTTGGTGTCAAATCCGTGGGTGAATTCGTGGCCGATAATCACGAACATCGCGTACTCATAGGCCGTCGTGACGTTTTCCGGAAGGGTGGGCGGAAGCATTAACGCCGGATAGATGAACACGGCGTTACACGAAGGATCGTACATTGCGTTCATAAGGGTAAGGTCCGCGGGAATGTATTCATTGGAGGACGGTACCGCACATGTAAGCATAAAACTGAACATATCTTTGCTGCCCAGAAGTTTGCCCTTCATTTCTGCAATGCCGCGATTTCCGCGGTAAACGGCCTCGGCCAGCGTTGCACAGTCCGTATACTTTGCCACGCAGTCCTCATACCACTGGTCGGGGAAAGCCACGTTAAGGGCGCAGTAATCCAGTTTGTCAATGGCGTTACTCTTTGTGGTCTCGCTCATCCAGTCAACGTTCTGGATGCGTTTCCTCAGGGACTCCTTAATTTCCCGGGTAATGCCAAGGTACTTGTCCTTGAATTCCTTACTGAGGAAAGTATTGGCAAAGTGATAGGACAGGGTATAGGCATTGGCAAATGCAGCAGTATTCCGGGCCTCTTCCTTAAGCTGTTCCTCCGAGAACTGGTCAAAGTATTTCCAGCAGTTGTCAATGATAGAAAGGAGTTCCTCAAGTGACTTTTGACCCATTAAGTCCCAGAAGACAGCCATGCCCGGGTCCATCACAAAGAGCGAGGGATCCACCCCCATACCCTTGATGATAAGGCTCAGGGCCGATCCTTCTTCTCCTGCCTTGGTCTGGGCAATGGGAACAAGCGTTGAAGGATCGATCTCTCCCGGAGGCAGGGGGACACTGGACGACTCCAAAAGCGGCAACAGATTACCCATAAGTTTGCCGTCCTTCCATACCAGACGCCATGCCTGGAAAAGCGTACTTCCCCACACGGGGTTACCCTCGGCAATCAACTTTCCTATGGTAATGAAGGCCTCCTCCTTGGTCTTGGGCTGGGGGAAGCGGGCCTTTTGAGTGTCGATAAACGCCTTGGAGGCCTCCGGCTGGCCGGAAGCCGCTTCCTTGAGGCTGTAGAATTTTTCAATATCCGGGACCTTGGTCCGGAGTTCCTTAACGCGCGCCTCCATGGCCGTAGCCTGCTCGTACATCCCGCCCACGGCACTGGTGGCGGGAATGGGCGTATTTTTGAGCCAGGTTCCGTTGCAGTAGTCGTAGAAATTGTCTCCGGGCTTTATGGAAAGGTCCTTGCCGGCTTCGGCGCCGGAAGGCAGCGGAAGCGGATCCGTTGCGGACACCGGCTCTTTTGTGCAGGAAACGATGAGCAGCGCCGCCAGGCCGGCTGTGAGGAGTGTGCTTAACTTCATGTCTATCATATGTTTATTTTCTCAAATGTAATAAGATTTTCCCAATTGGACAAAATAGCGGAAAAAATTGTAAATTCGCATCTGTTATTTGTAGAACCATTCGCAAAATGCCCATGAGACTTAGAAGTGCAATATTATCCATTTTTGCTGCGGTAGGGCTTTGTGTCCAGGGTGCCGCTCAGGAGGTTCCCGCGCTGGACAGCCTGCTGTATGAAGGGTCGGTGCGCTATCATTACCTTTTCATTCCCCCTTCGCTGCTCCCTGAGCGTCCGCTGGTGGTGATGCTGCACGGGTATGGCGGAAAGGCCGAAGGGTATCGGCCCGAAATGCTCACGGCGGCGAGGGAGGAGGGGTTTGCCGTCTGCATTCCGCAGGGATTGAAGGCGCCCAATGGCAAGACCGGCTGGTACGTGGGCTATCCGGCCCAGGAGGGGATGCGCACCGACGACGATGCCTTTGTCTGCCACCTGGCACGGGAAGTAGCACGGAAACACGGCCTCGGGACGCTTTTTCTCACCGGCATGTCCAATGGGGGAGAGATGTGCTACCTTATCGGCCGTAAGGAGCCGCGCACGTTCCGTGCCATCGCTTCCGTCGCTGGTCTCACGATGAAATGGGTGGCCGATTCCGTGGCGTTCCACGGCCCGGTTCCTTTCATGGAAATCCATGGGACGGCCGATAAAACCTCCCGTTGGGAAGGCGACCTTGAAGGTCAGGGCGGCTGGGGGGCTTATCTTCCCGTAGAGGATGCCGTAGCGGCCTGGGTGAAGGAAAACGGTTGCACGCCCTGTGCCCCGGAGCCGCTGCCGCTTTTGCACGAAGATTCCCACCCTGTTGTCCTTCACCGCTGGGAGGGCGGCACCCCTGCCAACGGCCTAGCCACCGAGGTCCTCCTTTACGAAGTCCAGGGTGGCAAGCACAGTTGGGCGCTCAAAGATATGGATACCTGCAGGGTAATCCTGCAGTTTTTCCGCCGATGGCTCAATGCCGATGTAGACGGTTTACATAATTAAAAGAACCAAGCAATATGAGGAATGTGAAGAAAATGCTGGCCCTGCTCTTTGGAGTACTACTTTTGATATCCTGCAAAAACCATAATGTCCATGTCATGCCTGCTAATTGTGATACAACTGCGGCCGTCAATCAAGTTTTAGAAGAACTCAAGGGCCGTAACGTGGTCCTGTTTGTGGCCGACCAAGATGAGATTTCTCCTGCCGAAGTACCCTTCCCCGTGGTTTTCACCGGGATGGGGAAGATGCGGATGTTCAGCGGCCTGGTGAAATGGCACGAAACGCTGCCGGAAGGAAGCCATCCCGTTGTCCTAAACATTGGCAGCGCCGGGTCGGCCAAGTATCCCATCGGCACCATTGTCAATTGTACCCGGATTTTCAACGGCGGCTGCGAGCTCGTGCATGATTGCATTGAACTTCCGGGCGATGGTGCCAGCGTCTTTTCCGGGGATTATTTCATGAGCACCCAGACCTTCAGCCCGGAGCAGGTGAAGGAGCTTTCGCAGCAGTACGACCTCTTTGACATGGAGGCCTACGCCGTAGCCCGGTTCTGCCAAATGTACGATATCCCGTTCTACTGCCTCAAGGCGGTTTCCGACAATTTGGACGGAAACCTGAAGGACTGGCGCTCCATTCTTGCCGATATCCGTGTCCGTTTCACGGAGTTGTTGTGGACAGGGAAGGCCGAGGATTCGGCTGAATAAGCCCTCCACGATGCCATCCGGGATATCATCAAAGAGGAAGGAGGCGACCCAATTCAGAAAATGCTAACTTTTATGAGAAGGCCATTCACAGTTCTCTTCCTGGCTATCCTCCTCTTATACGGCTGCCGCAGTGGCGCCTTAGGGCCGATCCCGAGGATGGCGGATGGAATCCTTGTCCCAGAAGACACGCTTTCCCTCGGGCTTCCCCGCTGCGCGGGTGCCGAGTGGGCGGAGGTCCACCGCTCCGACGGATACGTCAATAACGCCGTCATCACCCGCTTCAAGGGACGATACTACTGCATGTGGCAGGAGTCCGCAAGAGACGAGGACACGCCCGACACCCGTATCATGTACGCAGTGAGCGCCGACGGGAAGTCATGGGAGATGCCTTCCACACTCGTCCCGCCCACGGAGGACCACTTCGCCTCGCCCGGAGGATGGCTTCCCCGGGGAGACTCGCTTACGGCCCTGGTGAACTACATCTATGCGCCCGACCGTTCGGCCGGAGGGAGCGCCTACTTCATCGCTACCGCTGACGGGCAGTCATGGACAGCCCCAAGGCCCGTTCTCATGGCGGACGGGACGCCTGTCAGGGGTATCTTCGAGCAGGACCCGCTGCGCCTTCCGGACGGCAGGACCGTCGGAGCTGTACACTTCCGCCCGGGGACAACCCTCTGCCCGGTCTATACGGATGACCCCTCCTGTGTGAGAGGATGGAAGAAAGCAGTCTTTCCGGAAGGGGAGGGAACGCCCCTGGAGCCCAGCCAGTACCTTGCCCGCGACGGGCGCCTGGTCATGCTCTTCCGGGACCAGCAGTCCTCCTTCCGGAAGCTCAATGCTGTATCGGACGATAGGGGAGCATCCTGGAGCGCGCCCCGCCTGAGCATTATCCCGGACTCCCGCTCCAAGCAGTGCGCCGGAACGCTCGCGGATGGACGGGCCTTCTGGGTAGGCAATCCCACCGGCACGAAATCCCGCCGCGCCCTCGTGCTGGCCCTCTCCGAGGATGGCTACCGCTTTGACAGGGCCTGTCTTCTCGCCGGTCCCGGGGACCTGCCCCCGCGAAGAAAGGAGGGCCGTTACAAGACGATGGGCTACAATTACCCCAAGGCCTTTGTCGAGGGGAACACCCTCTGGGTCGCGCTCACCGTCAATAAGGAGGATGTCCGGGTTGTGCGGGTAATCCGCGGCCTTGCTATTAGTCTCGTAGAAAATATGTAAATTTGTCTGGCTAAACTGAATTCATCATGGCAAAAGACAGATTTGACATTCAAGAAAAGACTACGATGAATCTCCTTACGGAAACGATGATCATCGTTGACAAAGTAACCGGTGTGAATTATCTCTATGTGGGACGTGGCTACGGCGGAGGCCTTACCCCGCTTATCGACGCCGACGGCAAGCCCATTGTCACCAAAGACGGATATAAAAAGTAGTCATGCCTGTTAACCGTACACAAGGAGAAGTCTGCAGCCCGGCCGTCAAGGACCAGGAGGGCATGCTCCGTCTGATCAAAAAGTATCGGCTTATACCTTTTTTCGTCAATCCGGTCCCCGGCTTCTCCATCGAAGAGCATACGCCGGGCGAGTTTTGGCTCACGGAGGAGCATCTGGGCCCATGGGACTGGAAAATCGAATGCGTCCGGAGCGGGGACATCGCATACGGGAAGTTCCTTTACGGCGGCAAGGCTGCCTTCGCCACGGTTGACGTTTACCGGGAAATCATCAACTGGCGGCGTTCCCTGCCCAAATATCGGCCTAATGCCCATCAGCAGAAGGTGCTTGAGTACGTGGATGAGCACGGCAGCGTTTCCGTCCCGGAAGTACGTGAATTGCTGGGGATAAACAAAGCCGGCGCAGATGCCCTGCTCTCCAAGTTGCAGATGCAGGCGCGCCTCATTACCGGCGACATCACGCGGGTATACCGCGGCCCGGACCTTAAATACAGCGGCTGGCAGCGGAGCAGTTTCTGCACGCCGGAGGCGTTGTTCGAAGATATGGATTTCCCTTTTCCCGGCTACAAGCCCCGGACGCTCCGTTCTTCATTGACACCCGTCGAATCGCTGGAATTCCTCAAGGAAACCATCCGGGAGTCGTGCGGTGATGTCCCGGACAAAGTGCTCATGAAAATCCTGGGATGACAGGAGTATCAGATTCGTAGATTATTACGTCAAATCGTCTATGAACTTTCTTGGAAATTTACTTTGGCTAGTACTGGGCGCACTATTGGGGCCACAAATAAACAGGTTGGACATATTGCCACTTCAAGACCTTTACAAATCCCTCCGGAAGACACATATTTTCCAGGCCTATGGCGCCTGCAAATAGGGGAGCGATCTCAAATAAATAGCGGCGGTAAATCGCCATTTTCACAACTAGAAATCGGGCCACCATATTAGGACCTTCACAGAGTGCTTCGGAAGCATTATTCCGGTCAGTCTCTTTTGCCCGGCATCTTGTCAATAAACTTCTCTTTAATAAGATTGTATGCAGTGGCTGGATCGAAAGGCTCGGCTCCTTCACGGAGCAGAATATCGGAATCGCCGAGGAATTCCGGATCTTGCATCTTCAGCTCCATGTTCTGTACAAACTGTTTGTATGTTGGCTGCTTCTCTACGACAAACTCTATATACTGACGGTAGCATTCTAATACGCGGTCGACATTAATTTTTCCACTGTTCAGTGCAACCTGTAAATCCAGCAGGTCACGCCCTTTCTTCCGCTGATACAATGCCCTCAATTTGGTGCCCACAAGTTCGTCCAGGCAATATGTCGTCAATTCGCATTTACCTGTGAACCATGGATTGTCTACGCTAAAAGGAATCTTCTGCAGACCAAGTACATTGAAATGCTCATAGCAGTTAATTTCCACCTTCAGGCGAATGGGTTGGACAGGTGGCACCTCTGACTCCATGCGGAACAGCATCGTGTTGTTGTACTTTTTCTGCTTGGTCGCTTTGTCCGGCATCCAGGAGAGTACTTCTCCGAGCCGGAACATGATGGGTTTGATTGGGCCAGGATGAATCTGCACGAGGTCGATATCCTCGCTGTATCTGATCTGTGGCTGCAGGTACAGCTTATGAAGTGCCGTCCCTCCACGGAACGCCAGATTCTCAGCTAGGAACTCGTCGCTGAATATGCAAACCAGTGCCTTGCAGATAATCAAATCCTGCTCAACCATGGCAGGCTCAGTCCAGGGAGCCTGCTCGTTCCAGGCCATGATGGATGCTCGGTCAATCATATTTCGTCAATCTCAATTTCAATATTAGGGTTTACATGCCATCTGTTGGTCTGGGCATCACCGTTTTCCGCTTCCCAATTGCTAAGGAGAACCTTTTTCCAACGGGGGGAATAAGCCTTGAGCTGCTGGTACAGTTCATCGGCCTTTTCCTTTTCCTCCAAAACAAATTCCAGGATATATCCCAGCCTTTGGATTGTGGCCGATGTCGTATAAGGGAATACCTTTGCCATCTTGGACGCATCTACAGCATCAATCAGCTCTGACAGAACCGTTGCAGCCCGTTGATAACCACCCACATGCCCGGCAAACTGAACCAGGTCCACGGCCGTCAGTTCTGCATTTGAGTAAAGTACTACTCCCATTTCGGCATTCCGCGAAAGCAAGAGCTCCAGAGGAATCTGTTGCCGATAATTCCAGTCCAGTTGCTTGTTCATCCCCGACGGCCTGATACGCGGAGCTACGGTCATCACCTGGGTTTGCATCGCGCGTTGATGCGCTGCTCCGTGAAAGGCCGCTGCCGACAGAAGGCAGACATAATAAGGCTTGCCTACAGACTTCATTAGTTCATGGATATAATACGTCGGGGGGACGATCCCCTTAAGTGTATACTGTGGCGGCACAACGACATAAAAGCCGCGGTAGGGAATAATGATCCGTCCGTGGGCAACTTGCCGCTGAAGTTCTGTAGCCAGTGTCTTGGCCGACAGCCCGGTTGCTTCCCGTACCTCGCTTAACGGGAAGGCTACCTGGCCTCGTATTTCATGATTTCGTATGAAAGCTGACAGTGTCATAGTTTGCCATTTTGTCGCCAAATATAGCAAATTCTGTATATTTTGACAAGTTTTTGGGCGATTATTCAGACAGTCGATGACCCGCATCTGTTTTTCTTGCTACTTTAGCACCTTCACAAAACTCTCCGGCAGACACACATTTTCAAGACCAATCGCCTCACTGAACAGCGGGGCGATTTCTTTGTCCCGGAAGCTGGCAATCCCGCATCCAATCCGCGTCACATAGAAAAAGAGCTCCGGATGTTCCTGGGCGTATGAGATGAAGGAAGAAACGTACGGCTCGATGGTCTCCACGCCACCCTGCATGGTAGGAATGGCATAGCTCTGGCCACGAAGACCGACCCCGCATCCCCTCATTGTGCCGAAGTGCTTAAAGGCATAATAGGCTGCTCCTCCTCCATGCATTCCTTCCAGGTTGCTGCCAAAAACAAACACCTCATCGGCCTTCAACTCCGTTATCTGTTCCGGCGTAAAGTCCGGACGCTCAATTTCATTGTACGTTCTCATATCTGATACGAAGTTACGAAAAATATCGGAAGTGCAGCGGAAAATCTACGGTTCTGTGACCACGTTCTCATGGCTATTATTGCAAAAAGCGAAGGCACCTTTCACCAGGAACACCAGGGCTCCCACATACAAAGCAACGGAAATAATTATCTCAAGCATGGCTTACATCATTTGTTGCTGCAAAGCTAATGCTTGCTTGTGCCAAGACATTGCGCAAGCTCTAAAACTCCTCTGATTCCGCCGAGAGCAATATCCAGATAGGGGAGGAGGATGTCGAGATTGGCTACTGGATAGGGAAGCCGTACTGGAACCAGGGCCTTGGGACGGAGGCTCTCCGGAGGATGGTCGACTGGTGTTTCAACAAGCGGCTTATGGTATCGTTAGGGGAATAATGACAGACAATCGCACAAGAATCCGTCGGATGTATTTGAGCATTCGGCGGATTTTTGCTATCTTTAACGTCCAATCAAGTTATTGCAAACCATGAAACGAATTCTTATTGCTGCAGGCATCCTCCTGTCCGTCATCGCCTGCGCCCCCAAAAACCAGGCCGCACCGGTCAATCCCTCCGAGTATCAATCCTTAAACCAAGATAACATGCAACAGGTCAGAGATTTCCTGCACAAGACAGGGTATTATTTCCTCGCTACTGTAGACGGCGACCAGCCGGAAGTCCGTCCTTTCGGCACCGCCGAGATCATTGAGGGCAAGCTCTATATTCAGACAGGCCACATTAAGAATGTCGCCAAACAGATCGCCGCGAACCCGAAGGTAGCCATCTGCGCCTTCGACGCCCAGGGAGGGGAGTGGCTGCGCATCAAGGCCACCCTTGTCGAGGACCCGCGTGTGGAAGTGAAGAAGGCCATGCTGGATGCCAATCCGAGCCTCCGCTCCATGTACGACGAGAACGACGACAATACCGCCGTCTATTTCCTCAAGGACGCCAAGGCCACCATCAGCGCCTTCACACACGACCCCGTCGAGATTGATTTCTAGCATGAATCTCGCGTTCGGACGGATGAAGCCCAGGCGCCGTCCGGGGCGCATCGCTTCGCTTTTCCGCCTGAACAAGGCTAAATACGTGGAGATGAAAGATGAAAGAAGAAGGAAATAAACTGGAATTTTGACTATGAAACGCGATTATTTTGAAGGGGCCGATGTGGCCGTCACCATCTGTGCCAAGGATGGCACCATCCTGGACATGAACGCAAAGTCCAAGAAGACATTCCTCAAGCCCGGGATGCCCGAGATCATCGGCCAGAACGTGCTGGATTGTCACCCGGAACCGGCAAGGAGCCTAAGGCGTCAAGAAGCTGATCTTCCAAACGCCCTGGTACGATGGCGATGAGTATGCCGGATTCATGGAGCTGTCGATGGTGCTGCCGAAGGTGGTGCCGAACAGGATCCGAAAGCCCAAGGATTGACAATGGAAACACAGACTCTCAATACACGAGTTATGCAACACTGTGAATCTATTAACCTGGACGAATACCGGCAGTCAGGAGAAGGGGGGACCGCCATTACCTATAAGCACAACAGCCGCAATTCCCTTGCAAAGCTCTACAAGAGCGGTTTTGAGGCCGATATGGCCATTGAAGAGTTTAAGGTGGCGCAGGCCGTTTATGACCTGGGTATCTCTACCCCTAAACCCTACAGGCTTGTCACGGACGGCGAGCGCTTTGGAGCAGAGTACGAGTTCATCTCCGGGAAGCGTTCTTTTGCCCGCAGCTTGTCTCAGGAGCCGGAGAAGATGCCTGAGCTCGTCGAGGCCTTTGCCAAGGCCGCCCTGGAGCTGCACGCTACAGCTGCCGACACGAACAGGATCCCCGCTATCAGGGAAGTGCTGCACGCGTTCTATCTCAGCAGCGATACCGTGACACCGGAGTACAGGAAGCGCGCCTTGGCTTTCCTTGACAAGATTCAGGAGCCCTCCACCTGTGTCCATGGAGACTTCCACATAGGGAATATCATCACGGACGGGAATCATACGCTATGGATTGACATCGGCCAGTTCGGCTATGGAGCTCCCGAGTGGGACCTGGGCTGGTTCTGGACCATCACTCACAATTTAGGAGATAATCGGGCCGATTTCCTTCTGCATCTTACCCAGGAGACCCTGGTCTCATTCTGGGACGCTTTTCTTCCGGCTTACCTGGGGACGAGCGCCTCGACAGCACTTCGCGAGTACACACGTAAGATACTGGCTTATTATGCTGTGAGGGTTCCCTTTATGTTCAACCTTGTCCATCATGACAAGTTCCCCGAAGAAGGGTGTAAGTCTCTTATCGGGCTGATTCCATAATGGTTATCCGTTTTATAACATTGCGTAATCATTATTTAAGAATCCCAAATCGGCCGCATTGCGGGCAAAGTACAACTTCCAGAAGTATCAATAATGGAAACCAGAAAGCACCTCGCTGCTGAAAAGAAGCGTCAGAACACGCACAACTGCGCACAGGCCGTTGTGTGCACTTACTGTGACCTGGTGGGGCTGGATGAGCAGACTGCACTGGACATTGCCGGAGCCTATGGTACAGGTATGGGTAATATGGAAGGCACCTGCGGTGCATTGGTGGGGGGCGGAATGGTCATCGGTTTGGCGACCAAGGACAGAAACAAGTCTCGCGCCCGCATGAAGGAAATGATGGAGAAGTTCCAGGCCCGTAATGGCGCCACTCAGTGCCGCCTGCTGAAAGGCATCGGCACGGGTAAACTGCTCCGCGACTGCCCGGACTGCGTGGCCGATGCCTCTGAGTTTTTGGAGGAGTATTTGTGAGGCGGATAGGAGTCATGTTGCTCATACTGGCGGGTTAAAAGACTTTGCCCAGCATCATCTTTCATATCGATGTAAACAGCGCCTTTGTCAGTTGGCTGGGAGCCAAACTGGTGAGGGAAGGCAAACCGGACATCCGGCTTGTTCCGTCCGTCGTGTCCGGTGATCCGAATGACCGGCGAAGCATCGTGACGGCTGCTTCCATTCCGGCCAAGAAACTAGGCATCCGCGTCCCGGAGCCCGTGTCGATGGCCCTTCGCAAGTGCCCTAATCTTGTCATTATGCGAGGAGATTGGGAGTGGTATAAACAGTGCTCGGAGGGCTTTATCGCCATTTGCCGGAGCTATTCACCCATCCTGCAGCAGTTCTCCATCGATGAATGTTTCATTGACATGAGCCTTCGCTGTACGCCGGAGAATGCAGTTGCGGTGGCCACGCAGCTGAAGGACCAGATCAAGAATATGCTGGGGTTCACGGTTAATGTAGGTATCGGCTCCAACAAGCTCCTTGCGAAGATGGCCTCAGACTTCGAGAAGCCGGACAAGGTGCATACGCTTTGGGCCGATGAAGTGCCTGCCAAGATGTGGCCGCTTCCCGTGCGGGATCTGCTATGGGTAGGGAAGAAGACGGAGGAGCGGCTCACGGCCTATGGCATCAAGACCATCGGCCAGCTTGCGGCTATCGGCATGGGCTCGCTGACGCGGCTTGTCGGCCAGAAGTTCGCCGTGCAGCTGCACGAGAATGCCAATGGCCGCGACGATTCCCCGGTGGAGACGGAGATTGCCGAGGCCAAGAGTTATAGCGCAGAGCGAACGTTTCCGAAGGACCTGCTGGATCCGAAGGACATCGACCGGGCTATGTTCAACGTGGCCTGCATTGTTGCGCACCGCATTCGCCGGGACGATTTCCGGGCATCGTGCGTGTCTATGTTTGTCAAGTACAAGGACTTTACGGTGGCGCAGAAGCAGACCACGCGGGAGCAGCCCTCGGATGTGACGGCCATCATTCTCAATGCGGCCCGGAAGATGCTCCCGGAAATCTGGGACGGCGTCACGCCTATCCGGCAGGTGGGCCTGGGCGTATCGCGCCTGACGCACGAATCGGCCGTACAGATGTCCCTGTTTGAGGACCCCCAAATGGAATATTACCGGGAATGGGACCGGCAGTTTGACGAGGACCGCGCGCGGTACGAGGATGCCAAGATGCTGGCGTATGAGCGGAAGAAGAAGGACGAAGCGTTGGTCTTCCAATATACGAATGGAGAACAGGCACTGGCCGCAGCCAAGAAAGCAATCAAAGGCAATCCGTCGTACCGCTTCCATCGACAGCGGTTGGAGGACGGAACCGACTGCTTTGAGGTTGTGGAAGGGAATAAAGTTCTTGAGCGGCACGTGGTTATTACGGAGAAAATTCCTCATCATTGTACCTCATTCTGGCCTGCCCGTAAATAAAGGCAATGGATGGACAGGTAGGCGAGCCTGTCGGTACATGCGTTTACATGTATTAAAAATTGATTATTTTTGCACCCTTAAAAAGACAGATTAATCCTTACAGATTCGCTTTAGACAACATTTTTATAGACTTGTACTTACTATGACTAATTTCACAAAGTTCCTGATTCTGACCTTGAGCCTGTGCGCCGTTTCCTGCGCAGAAAAAGAATTCACCGACAGCGTGTCGTTGGCGCTTGCCGCCGGCGGAGAAATCAATCTGGAGCAGCTCAAATGGACCAGGAAACCCGCTTCCTGCGAAATCAAGGACGGAACCATCTGTATCACAACGGCTCCGCACACGGATCTGTGGCAGCGCACCTATTACCATTTCCGGAACGACAACGCTCCCGTGCTGCAGATGCAGACCCGGGAAAAATTCTTCAGCTTTGTGGTAAAGACAGACTTTACCCAGAGTTACCAGCGGTTTGACCAGTGCGGCATTGTCATGTACTTGGACAGTGAGAACTGGCTCAAGGGCTCGGTGGAGTTCGAAAACGAGGCGTTTCAGCACTTGGGCAGTGTGGCTACCAATAACGGCTATTCAGACTGGGCCACTACAGCCATATCGGCCGATGTGAAGACGATGTGGTACCGTTTCTCCCGCCGGGAGGACGATTTCTGCATCGAGTGCTCCACCAATGGCGTGGACTTCAGCCAGATGCGCATCTGTCACATGTATGCCGCAAGCGATGTCATCAGCTTCGGTATTTATGCCTGCTCGCCGGAAGAGTCTTCCTTTACGGCTGTCTTCTCGGACATGAAGATTACCGAATGCATGTGGAAGGCGCATGACGGCCAGCAGCCGGATGCGGAATAGCCTTTTGTCATACGGGAGCCGATGAAAGACATAAACGCCTACAAAAGGACCAAGTTGGCCTGTTATCTGGGTTTTGTGACCCAGGCCATCGTAGCCAATTTCACGCCGCTGCTGTTTCTGGCTTTTCACCGGGAATACGACATTCCCATAGCCAGCCTGGCCCTGATTCCGGCGGTCTTCTATGTGGTCCAATTGGTGACGGACTTCCTCTGCGCCAAGTTCAAGGACCTGGACTACCGCAGGAGCATCATCGTTTCGGAGATTACATCGGCCGCAGGACTGGCGGGACTGGCCTTTTTGCCTCAGCTTTTTCCGTATCCGCTGGTGGGAATTCTTATCTGCGTAGGCATTTATGCGGTGGGAAGCGGTCTCATTGAAGTTCTGTGCAGCCCCATCATCGAAGCCTGTCCTTTCCCCAACAAGGAGGGGATGATGAGCCTTCTCCATTCTTTCTATTGTTGGGGAGCCGTTGGTGTCATCCTGGGCTCCACGCTGTTCTTTTCGCTTTTCGGCCTGGACAATTGGCGCATTCTGGCATGCCTCTGGGCCCTTGTGCCGCTTTATAACATCGTGAATTTCGCAACCTGCCCCATAGACCCCATTGTGGCCGATTCGGAAGGGATGAGCATGGGACAACTCCTGAGGAACAAGACTTTCTGGCTTTTCCTGGTTCTGATGGTGGCCGCAGGCGCTTCCGAGAGCTCGATGGCACAGTGGACATCGGCCTTTGCCGAAGCCTCGCTGGGCGTAGATAAAGCCATTGGGGATTTGGCCGGGCCCTGCGGATTTGCCTTCTGCATGGGACTGGGACGGTTTTGGTATGGGAAGAAGGGACAGAAACTGGACCTTTCGGCCTATATGATGGGCGCCGGCGTCCTTTGCTTTGCGGCTTATCTGACTGCCTCCCTTTCTCCGCTTCCGGCGGTGGCCTTTGTGGGCTGTATGGTGAGCGGCCTGGCCGTGGGCATCATGTGGCCCGGGTCCATCAGCATTACATCGGCCCGGATGTCGGGAGGCGGCACTGCGCTCTTTGCCCTGCTGGCCCTGGCCGGAGATGCCGGCGGCACGCTGGGCCCTTCCTTGGTGGGCCTTTGTACCCGTTCCAGCGAAAACAGCATCCAGAGTGGCCTGCTGGCAGCTTCGGTCTTCCCGGTGCTGCTGGTACTCAGTCTTCTGCTGATACGTCGCACGTTTAAAAATAAGTCATAAATCAATCTTGAGACTTCTTTCTGCCATTCTGGCCCTTGCTTTTATCTCGCAGAAAATACGTATCTTGCGTTCGATAAATGTGTGTCACGAGAAGAACTCTTGTTGAGATGGCCACTTGGCAGGGGGTCTTCATAACTTTGAAAGCGACCGATGCGCGTCCCATAGAAGAACAGTTCCTGATGCACTATTCTAATATAGGTTCTCATTCCCTTCAGTTTCCTTCTTCGAATCGATGATTTCAACCATTTCCTTCGGTGTGACCACAAAAGGTTTTTGGGGGAAGTGCTTGATGTTCCCAGTGACAAGATAAGCATCTTCTTTGCTCATCTTAACTTCGTAAAACACAATATCTTTCGGGTCCGGAAACGCCTCATCATTTACTTTCGTCCTTTCCAGATTCACCCCATAGTCAGTAATAGCCTTCATAGCCAGAACAATGTCGCTCTGGTTCAGATGAAACTTCTCCCGCGAAAGGACATCCTTGTACTCATTGATAATCTCGTCATTGAAAACGGGAATAATTACGCCGGAATACACGTGCGCCATCACGGAAAGGGGATAGGACTCCGCTTTCTTGGAAATCAAAGCCGATACGATGACGTTCGTATCGATGACCGCATAATACTTATCTGCCATTTCTTACAGCGCTAATCTCTTCATTGACTTCCTCTAAGGACATGTCGCCAAGACCGGCTGCCTGGGCACTTTCCCGCATGCGCAGAAAGGCTTCCCAGCCCTTTCTGCGAACATCGGATTCTGTGTCGGCCTTGATCTCGAAAGGAATCCTGCGCTCGCGCACCACAGCCTTCATAAAAAGATTCAGGGCTGCGCTGTTGCTCAGTCCGAATTCATCGCAAAGGGCGTCAAAGCTCTGCTTGAGCTGTTCGTCAACACGTATTGTCATTGAGGTCATAGGACGTAGTTTTTCGATTTGTATTGCAAATATAATGCAAAAATAAATACAAATCAAGTAATTTGTAAAAATCTATGGTCCTGTGACTATGTTCTCTGGATGTGTATGATGGAAGAGATGTTGAATCGTTTATACTCTATTCGTGAATGATACTATTTATCGAGGGATTGTCCAGGCAGGACTGCATGAACGCAGCCATCCTGCCGTTGACCTCCCGGGATTCCGGAAGGTCCGGGAAGTTGATATTGTGTACGTGGCCGACCTTCTTATCCTTGGAGGGGATATCCAGGAACTCCACCTCGCGGCCAAGCGCCTTGTAGTCGCCGACGAGCTTCAGGGCCTCATCCCGGATAAAGTCGTTCCTGCAGGTGGACACGAAAAGAGGTCCCGTGTAACTGGCGATATAGGTCCTTGGCGACAGGGAGGCCATCCAGGCTTTGTCCAGGTAGCGGGGACCGATAAACCACTTCAGGGCGCTTTCCGTAAAGCCGTTCGTGATGGCGAAAAGCTCATAGTCATACGCGGGGCAGTTGACAAGGACCCCTTGGGGGACAAACCGCTCCGGGTGGACGGGTAGCGAATGGTCCTCTGCCCCTTCCGCAAGGTAGAGGGCGAAATGTCCGCCCGCCGAGTCCCCGGTAAGGAACATTGCATCCCGGTTAAGCCCCAGCTCCCCGGCGTGGTCCGCAAGGAAGTCAAGCGCCGCAGCGCAGTCCCCGAGCTCCGTTTCTACGTCGATTCTCTCCCCGTCATTGAGCCGGTACTCCACCAGCACCACATCGAAGCCCTCCTTGAGGAAGGCCGAGGCGAAAGCCCGGTTGTTGCGTCTGTCTCCGCCCACGTAGAACCCTCCGTGGATGTCGATAAGGACGGCATCCCGACGGACGGACGAGTCAGCGTAGTAGATATCAATGACCTGCCTGCCGGAGTCCTCCGACCCGTAGGGTAGGCCGATGACATGCCGGAGGGAATCCGCATACGCGGGGGAGTCGGAGAGCTTGATGGTCGCGTCGACAATCATCTTCAGCATCGGCTTGGAGACCTTAAGGTTCACACAGCCGACAAGAAGAAAGAGGGTCGAAAGGAGCAGGAGGGGCTTACGCATGGCGGAGAGAATGGCCCGTTTCTCCGAGCGGGTGCAACCGCAGAGGGTAATTACTGGCATACTACTCTTTGTCCTTTGTATCAATGCATATCGTGACGGGGCCGTCATTCACGAGGGCAACCTTCATGTCTGCGCCGAATTCTCCGGTCCCGACGGGCTTTCCGATGGCCTGGGAGAGCGTATCGCAGAACTGCTCATAGAGGGGAATGGCTTTCTCGTGCCCTGCGGCGCCGATATAGGAGGGCCTGTTGCCTTTCCTGGTGGATGCCATCAGGGTGAACTGGCTCACGACAATGATATCCCCGCCGGTGTCCAGGATACTCCGGTTCATTACCCCATTGTCATCGTTGAAGATGCGAAGGCCGGAGACCTTTCTTACAAGCCACTGAATGTCTTCTTCTGAATCTTCGTGTCCAACGCCAAGAAGCACGAGAAGCCCTTCCCCGATGGCGCAGCGGACGGAGCCCGCTATGGTGACAGACGCCGAAGAAACCCTCTGAATGACAACCTTCATACCTCTAAAAATGGTTTTATCTCGCACAAAGTTAGAAAAATTATCCGCCTTTGGCAAGGGACACCTGGATGGGCAAGGTGGGGCTTGTCAACGGGCAAGGTGGGATTTGAGGGCTGTCACCGATGTACTCTTGGGAAAAGAGGGGGAGGGAGATGGCCAGCGCGGCCAGGAGGAAGAGAAGACGTTTTATTCGCATGGATTTTCTCCAAAGGGTATGAAAAACGGGGAATTATGCGTAAATTTGAAAAACGCCCGAGCAATGAAAGCATATATCCTTGGAATAGCCCTTATGTTGACAGCAGCCTGCAACTCCTTTGAGCCTTTCACCTTCGTTCAGATGAGCGATACCCAGATAGGCTTTATCGACAAGTCCGAGGGGTACTCCCACTCGGATTCCCTGATGAAGGCGGCG
>ONOQ01000019.1 GCA_900319485.1 uncultured Bacteroidales bacterium
ACCATGGTTTCCACAAATTCCATATGGAAACTGAAGCCGTTGAACATCTCTTCATCGGGGGTGAACTTGATGTAGGTGCCGTTCTTCTCATTGGAGGGAACTATGGCGCTTTCAAGGAGTTCTCCACGGCTGAAACGGGCGTAGGAGCACTGGCCGTCACGGTATGATGCCACGTAGAAGTCTACGGACATGGCGTTCACGGCCTTGGTGCCGACGCCGTTCATACCTACGGACTTCTTGAAGTTTGTGTCGTCGAACTTGCCGCCGGTGTTGAGTTTTGAAGTGGCGTCTACCACCTTGTTGAGGGGAATTCCGCGGCCGTAGTCACGTACGCTCACGGTCTGGTCCTCTATGGTGATGTCTATGCGCTTTCCGTAGCCCATTGAGAACTCGTCTATGGAGTTATCCACAATTTCTTTCAGAAGCACATAGATGCCGTCTCCCTGACGGTCACCGTTTCCCAGGCGGCCGATATACATTCCGGCGCGTCTGCGGATATGTTCGTTCCATTCCAGGGTCTGGATGGCGTCGTCGTTGTAGGTGGTATTAGTAATCTCTGCCATAATCGTACAAAATTACTAAAAATCCGTGAAAACTCAAAGACTTGTTACCCGGGGGGTAACGTAGGCAAAATAATAAAGGCTACGCAACGCGTAGCCTTTATTGCGAAGCCTCAGTGAGGCTTTTTAAGCCTCACTGATGGCTTCGTTAGGGCAGGTGCCTTCGCAGGCGCCGCAGTCGATGCACTCGTCTGCGTTGATTTCATAGGCGGCCTCACCGGCGGTGATTGCTCCAACGGGGCAAACGTCTGCGCAGGAACCGCAGGAAACACAAAGTTCGGGATTAATTTTTCTTGCCATTTCTACTGTATGATTAATATGTGAAAAATTTCGTGATGGCAAAGGTAGGCATTAAATTTGATTTTGAAAACAGTTGTGACTAACTTTGTGCGTATGAAAATGATCTTTATCTCAATAATTGCCTCCCTGGCGCTCTCTACGTGCGGCACAGGAAGGTCTCAGGCAGCGGCCGTCGCATCCGTAGACTCCTTTGTGGAATTGGATACTGAGAATCTGGCCGATGAACCCAAGGCGGTTGTGGAATGGGACAAGACCGTTCACGACTTTGGGGATGTTTCCGTATCTGACGGCCCTCTTTCCTGCTGTTTTACGCTCACTAACAAGGGCACGGAGGCCATCGCAATCTTTGAAGTGGTGTCTTCCTGCGGCTGTACAGGCGTAGATTTCCCAAAGTCTAAGATTGAACCCGGGCAAAGCGCCACTATATCGGCCACATATAAGAACGAAGACGGCCCCACGGCCTTTGACAAAACCCTTACGGTATATATTTCCGGCATAAGGCGTCCGGTAATTCTCCGCCTTCGCGGCGTGGTTCATCCCAAGAAACAATCCCTGAGCCAACTCTATTCCCCCGAGAGGCTCGGGGATTTGGGTCTTAAGACAAGGCAGTTCAATACCTCTAACCTTAAGCAGGGCCTTTCCGTCAGTGAAACCGCCAACGTTGCAAACCTTGGCAAAAAGCCCCTAAACGTAACCTTTACTGACGTCTCGCCGCAACTTAAGGTAAGTGTAAGCCCCAATCCCATTCCTGCCGGAAAAACGGCCCAGATTGCCTTTACCGTGGATTCTGATCCTTCCCTTTACGGGCTCAACGTGTATAAGGCCACGCCGGTTCTTAACGGGGTTCCGGCCGCGGGCTCAATTGAAGTGGCCGCCTGGACGCAGGAGAATTTTGCCCTTTGGAGCAAGGAGGCCATAGAGAAGGGTGCCATCCCGGCGTTTGAGATGAGCACCGTAAGCCTTGGCACCGTCAAGGCCGGAGCACAATTATCGGCCTCCTTCCCCCTCACAAATAACGGTAAGTCTGTTTTACATATCTTCAAGGCCGATCCAGATTCTCCGGCGCTTGCTGCAGAGTCCCTTCCTG
Source organism: uncultured Bacteroidales bacterium (assembly GCA_900319485.1). GTDB lineage: Bacteria > Bacteroidota > Bacteroidia > Bacteroidales > UBA932 > Cryptobacteroides. The sequence continues at coordinate 1,948 of ONOQ01000019.1, forward strand.
ATATCGGCCCCAAAGGAAAGGGGAAACTGGTCTTTACGCTTGATACTTCCTCCCTTCCGGAGGGTGACAACGTAATAATGATTACACTTACCACAAATTCCCCCCAGCGGCCCCTCATCAATCTCTTTGTCACCTGTGTGGTTGGCCAGTAAGTAATTGACACGTAGCGAGTTAATAAAAGTCGGGTGCACCTGCAGGTGCACCCGACTTTGCGTAAGTGGCTGACGGAGAGTCAGTTGCTGGCCAGGCCGATTACTCGGCCTCGGCTGTGGCGGCGGGCTTCATCACAAGTTCAATGAAGTTCTCCTGTGAAAGGATTTCCTTTGCAAGGGACTTGATTGAATCTGCGGAGAGGTTACCTATAGCGGCCTCGTAGGCGGCGTCACGGTCCACTCCGTAGGTGAGGTAGAGTTCGATGGAGTTCAGCCACCAGTTGTTCCTCTGACGGCTCTCCGGGAGGTTCTTCTGGAGGTTGAGTTTAGCCGCTGCAAGTTCTTCGTCGGTGGGACCTTCATCGGCCAGTTTCCTGAAGCCTTCTATGGCCAGTTCACGGAGGCGGTCGCAGAGGGCGGGCTTGCAGTCGAAGTAAACCTCATAGACTGCAGTCTGCTTGGGACGGCGGACAAGGTTGCCGGAAGCGCTGGCGCCATAGGTGCCGCCTTCTTCCTCGCGGAGGCTCTCAGTGTAGCGCATATCCATAATATAGGAGATGGCTTCCATTGCGGCGTCTTTGTCGTAGGAGTAGTCAAGGTCTGCGCTGTAAACCTGCAGGACGGTGCTCTTGGGAGTCTGCATATCAACCTCGAACACGTTCTCAATCTTACCCTTCACAATGTCCTCGCGGGGATCCACCCACTTCAGGGCCTTTCTTCCCTTAGGCAGAGAGCCGATGTATTTTTCCACAAGCGGCTTCACGGATTCGGGGTTCACATCACCCACAATCACCAGTTTGGCGCCCGCTGCATCGGCAAAGAGCCTCTTCCAGTTCTTCTGGACTGTCTCAAGGCTTGCGCGCTTCAGGGTTTCCTCGGAGAGGGCTTCCTTACGGGCGTTTCCGCCGTAGATGGTCTTGTAGAGCTGCTGCTGGAGTTTGTAGTTGGGCTGGTTGACAAGGTTGGGGAGAACGGCGCTTATCTGGTCTATGCTGTTGTGCCATTCCTCGGGGTCAAACCTGGGATCCATAGCGAACAGATAGAGAAGTTGGAGGGCTGTCTCGAAGTCCTTCACGGTGCTGTTTCCGTTGATGCCGTTCTCAAGTTGGTCGAAGTAGGGAGTTACGCTGAGGTTCTTTCCGGTGAGCATCTTGGCAACGGTGGTGCCGGAGAATGAGGAACCTTTGCAAGGTCTGTGGGATAGACATAAACCTCAACACCGTTCCTAAGGGTCCACTTGGTGGAACCGTAGATTGATACGGCCGATTTCTTCACGGGAGAACCCTTCAGTTTTGCGGGGTCAAGGAAGGCGTCGGGGACTTCTTCCCCTTCCGGGGCCGATATTTCTGAAGCGTTTACATCGGCCATAACCTTCAGGAGATCCTCCGGGGTAGGGGTGGCGATGCCTTCTTTCTCCGGACCGGAGTAGACCAGGACGAGGTTGTTGTCGGAGAAGATCTGGGCAACCACCTGGCTTACCGCCGCGGCGTTAAGCTGGGAGAAGAGCATCTCTACAAGCTGCTTTTCGTCGGCGGGCTCAAAGATGGGTTCCTTGTCAAAGAAGTTGTCGAGGATGGGGCGTACGAACTCCGGGTTCTTGCGGGTCTCGGCCTTGTTGGCGCGGGTCTCCATCATGGAGAGGTAATCGGCCTTTACGCGGCCGAACTCCGCCTCAGTGACACCGTAGCGCTGAAGGCGTATAAGTTCCGTGTAGAAGTCCTGAAAACCGCCAAGGATGTTGTTCTCCCTGAGGGTCACGTCACCCTCAACTGCGTCAATATCCTCGTAGATGAGGCTTGAGAAATAGAAATTGCCGTCGAGGTACGGTGAATCCGGTTTGGAGGTGATGTCCTGGAACCTTTCCCTCATAACCAATGTGATGACATCTTTGATGACGTCATTGACCTGACCGTAGACGGTGGCGTTGATGGCCTCGGGGGCAGCAGGGCTGTGCCAGATGACGCTCAGTTCCGGGGAAGTGGCCTCGGGATCCGTGATGATGCCTACGCGGGGAACAGCGTGGTCCTCTATCTCAACTATGGCGATGGGGGCGGGGTTCTCCTTTGCGGGGATGGCTCCGAAGATTTCCTCAATCTTTGCCTTGGTGCGCTCAACGTCCACGTCTCCGACCACAACCACGGCCTGGTTGCCGGGGTGATACCACTTGTCGTAGAATGCTTTCAGGGATTCGGGGAGGAAGGTCTCCAGATGCTCCTGAGTGCCGATAAGGGTGTGCAGGGCAGGCTGGGTGCCTTCTCCGAAGTAGTACGGGAGGGAACGCTCCATAGAGCGCCAGCTGGCGTTACGGCGGGTGCGGCGTTCCTCGATGATAACACCGCGTTCCGCGTCAATCTCTGAAGGTTCATTGAGGACGTAGTGGGAGTAATCGGCCAGGATCATCAGGCAGGAGTCAACCACGCTTTCACGCTCTACTGGGATGTTGTTGAGCATGTATCTGGTCTCTTCAAAACCGGTGGAAGCGTTGATGTTGCGGCCGAATTCCGCGCCTATTGAACGCAGGTAGTTGAGGATACTCTTTCCGGGGAAATGCTCTGTGCCGTTGAAGCACATATGCTCCAGGAAGTGGGCAAGACCGTCCTGGGAAGGATATTCCTCCTGGATGGCGCCTACGTCCGTTGCAAGATAGAATTCCGCACGTCCCTTGGGGAGTTCATTGTGGCGGATGTAATAGGTGAGTCCGTTCTCAAGATGGCCGATAGTGACCTCTGCGGAATTGGGGAGTTTGGGCATCTGGCCGATCATAGCCTCCATCTGCTCGCGGGAAGGTTCCTGTGCGAGCAGTGTGGAGGCTATAACTGCCAGAGCAAAAAGACTACTGACTAACCTTTTCATTTGCTCTGAAATATTAATTGGTTGTTACTATTTGCCTGCAAGGCGCTTGTAGGTGTTCAGGCGGACCTTTGCGAATTCCTCGGTCTTGGAGAGGAGTTCATCGGCCTGGTCCGGGAACATCTTGTAGAGGGATGCGAAGCGTACCTCACCCTTCAGGAAGTCCTGGAACTTGGTCCAGTCGGGTTCCTTGGAGTCAAGGGTGAACGGATTCTTGTCCGTGCCTTCAAGGGCGGGGTTGTAGCGGTAGAGGTGCCAGTAACCGCACTCTACGGCCAGTTTCTCTTCCTTCTGGCTCAGACCCATGCCGGCTTTGAGACCGTGGTTGATACAAGGGCTGTAGGCGATGATGAGGGAAGGTCCGTTGTAGGCCTCGGCCTCCTTGATGGCGTTGAAGAACTGTACGGGAGATGCGCCCATTGCAACCTGGGCCACGTAAACGTAGCCGTAGGAGATGGCCATCATTCCAAGATCCTTCTTGCGGATCTTCTTACCGGAAGCGGCGAACTTGGCGATAGCGCCAACGGGAGTGGCCTTTGAACTCTGGCCGCCGGTGTTGGAGTAAACTTCCGTGTCAAGGACAAGGATGTTCACGTTCTCACCGCTGGCAAGGACGTGGTCCAGACCGCCGTAACCGATATCATAGGATGCGCCGTCACCGCCGATGATCCACTGGCTGCGGGCCACGATGAAGTGCTGGTATTCAACCAGTTTCTTGCAGGTGTCGCAACTGCATTCCTTTGCAAGAGGGACAATCTTGTCTGCAACCTCGCGGGTAACTGCGGGATCCTGGGGAGCCTCCAGCCACTTGGCTGCGAGGGCCTTGATCTCCTGGCTGCAGCACTCGCACTCAAGAGCCTGCTTCATAAGGCCGGTAACGGTCTCACGGGCGCGGTCGGAGCCAAGTTTCATACCAAGGCCGAATTCGCAGAAGTCCTCGAAGAGGGAGTTCTGCCATGCGGGACCGTGGCCCTGGGCGTTGGTGCAGTAAGGGGAGGCGGGGAAGGAAGCGCCGTAGATTGAGGAGCAGCCCGTTGCGTTTGCAATCATCATATGGTCTCCGAAGAGTTGGGTGATGTTCTTCACGTAAGGGGTTTCACCGCAGCCTGCGCAGGCGCCGCTGTACTCGAACAGAGGCTGAGCGAACTGGGCGTTCTTCATATTGGCCTTCTTGTCAACGTACTCCTTGTAACCGACGTGCTTGTTGAGGTAGTCGAAGTTCACCTGCTCTGCGGTGTCGTCAATGTAAGGAACCATCTTGAGGGCCTTTTCGGGCTTTGCAAGACAGACATCTACGCAGTTGCCGCAACCGGTGCAGTCGTCAACGGAGATTGCAAGAGCGTACTTGTAATCCTTGAGGTTGGCCTTGCCCTGGGCAAGTTTGAGACCTGCGGGAACCTTGGCGGCTTCTTCCTCGGTGAGGAGGAACGGGCGGATTGCGGCGTGAGGGCAGACGAATGCGCAGTTGTTGCACTGGATACATTTCTCTGCATCCCAGGTGGGAACGTTCACGGCTACGCCGCGTTTCTCGAAGGCTGCGGTGCCGTTGGGCATGGTGCCGTCGGCGTAAGGCAGGAAGGCGCTTACGGGGAGGGTGTCGCCGGCCTGGGCGTTAACAATATCGGCAATATCCTTTACGAATGCGGGAGCCAGACGGTCCTTGTTGGGATTCTCGAACTTGGCGGAGATGTTTGCCCACTCGGCGGGAACCTTGATCTCAGTGTATTCTCCGCCGCGGTCTACTGCAGCGTAGTTCATGTTCACCACGTTCTCGCCCTTCTTGCCGTAGGACTTCACAATTGCGTCCTTCATATACTTCACGGCGTCCTCTGCGGGGATGATGCCGGTGATGCGGAAGAATGCGCTCTGGAGGATGGTGTTGGTACGTCCGCCAAGGCCTATCTCAGCGGCGATCTTGGTGGCGTTGATGATATACACCTTGATGTGCTTGCGGCCGATGGTAGCCTTCACATTGTCAGGGATGTTCTTGATGGTCTCTTCTTCGTCCCAGAGGGAGTTCAGAAGGAGGGTGCCGCCTTCCTTGATGCCCTTGAGGACATCATATTTCTTAAGGTATGAAGGAACGTGGCAGGCCACGAAATCAGGGGTGTTAACAAGGTAAGGGGCCTTGATGGGGCTTACGCCGAAGCGGAGGTGAGAGCAGGTGTAGCCGCCGGACTTCTTGGAGTCGTAGTCGAAGTATGCCTGGCTGTAGAGGTCCGTGTGGGAGCCGATGATCTTGATGGTGTTCTTGTTGGCGCCGACGGTACCGTCACTGCCAAGGCCGTAGAACTTGCACTCTGTGGTGCCGGGCTTCACGATGGAAACCTCGCTCTTGATGGGAAGGCTCTTGAAGGTTACGTCATCCACGATGCCGATGGTGAAATCGGCCTTGGGCTCCTTGGCGTCAAGGTTGTCATAGACGGCCACGATCTGGGCGGGAGTGGTGTCCTTTGAGGACAGGCCGTAACGGCCGCCGATGATAAGGACGTTGTCCTTGCCCTGGAACAGGGCCCTGACATCCGTGAAGAGAGGCTCTCCCACTGCGCCGGGTTCCTTGGTGCGGTCAAGCACGGCGATGCGGCGGACGCTCTTGGGAAGGACTGAGAAGAAGTATTTCTCAGAGAAGGGCCTGTAGAGGTGGCAGGTGATGAGACCGTATTTGCGGCCGCGGCCTGCGAGGTAATCTATGGTTTCCTTGATGGTTTCGGTTACGGAACCCATTGCAACGATTATGTTCTCTGCGGTGGGGTCACCGTAGTACTCGAAGGGACGGTAACTGCGGCCTGTGAGTTCCGTGATCTCACCCATATAGCGGGCTACGATATCCGGAACTGCATCGTAGAACTGGTTGCGGGTTTCAACTGCCTGGAAGTATACGTCTCCGTTCTGGGCGGTACCGCGGGTGACGGGGGCGTCAGGGTTCAGGGCGCGCTCACGGAAGCGGCGGAGAGCCTTTTCGGATACCATCTCACGGAGGGCGTCTTCGTCCAGGGCCTCGATCTTCTGGATTTCGTGGGAAGTGCGGAATCCGTCAAAGAAGTGCAGGAACGGGAGGCTTGACTTGATGGATGCGAGGTGCGCGACGGCTGCAAGGTCCTGGGCTTCCTGGACGGAACCGGATGCCAGCATGCAGAAGCCGGTCTGGCGGCAGGCCATTACGTCCTGGTGGTCTCCGAAGATGGAGAGGGCGTGGCTGGCAAGGGCGCGGGCGCTCACGTGGAATACGGTGGGCAGCATTTCACCGGCAATCTTGTACATATTGGGGATCATCAGCAGAAGTCCCTGGGAGGCAGTGAAGGTGGAGGTGAGGGCACCTGCCTGGAGTGAGCCGTGAACGGCGCCTGCGGCACCGGCTTCACTCTGCATCTCCGTTACTTTCACGGTCTCTCCCCACAGGTTTTTCTTACCGTGGGCCGCCCACTCGTCTATGTTCTCTGCCATAGTTGAGGAAGGCGTGATAGGGTAGATGGCTGCGTGCTCGCTGAACAGGTAAGCGATGTTACTGGCGGCATAGTTACCATCACAGGTGATGAATTTCTTTTCTTTTGCCATAGTTTGTAATGTGGTTAATATTATTGTTGTAAATTATTGAATTCCTTCTATTATAAGTTCAGGATCCGTGGAAATCCTTGATACAAGGCCCTGAAGGACGCTTCCGGGGCCAATCTCCACAAAGCGGCCTGCTCCGTCTGCAATCATACCCTGGACGGTCTTTGTCCAGCGGACGGGGGAAGTGAGTTGCTTCAGGCAGTTTTCCTTTATGAGACCGGGATCCGTTGTGGGGGCTGCTGTGACGTTCTGGTAAATGGGGCAGCGGGGAGCATTGAACGGGGTGGCCTCTATTGCCTTTGCAAGTTCAACGCGCGCGGGCTCCATAAGGGGGGAGTGGAAGGCTCCGCTCACGGGAAGCACCAGGGCGCGCTTTGCGCCGGCTTCCTTGAGGAGGGCGCAGGCCTCTTCCACGGCCGATAATTCTCCGGAGATTACAACCTGTCCCGGGGAGTTGTAGTTTGCGGGAACTACGCCGGGGATATCGGCACAGATCCTTTCAATTGTTTCGTCGTCAAGTTTTATGACTGCGGCCATGGTGCCGGGGGCTTTCTCGCAGCACTTCTGCATTGCGGCTGCGCGGGCTGCGACAAGCCTGAGGCCGTCCTCAAAACTGAGGGCACCGGCGGCAACAAGGGCGCTGAACTCCCCAAGGGAGTGGCCTGCAACCATATCCGGCTGCTGCGCCTGTTCCATCGCGAGGATGGTTGAGTGGATGAAGATTGCCGGCTGGGTGACTTTTGTGGCCTTGAGGTCATCGGCATTCCCCTCGAACATTATGTCCGTGATGCGGAAGCCAAGGATTTCATTGGCCTTTTCGAATAACTCCTTGCGGGAGGGGTAGAGGTCTTTGGCCATTCCCGGAAATTGGGAACCCTGGCCGGGGAAAATATATGCTGTCTTCATTAAATACGTATATGCATACAAAGTTAACAATTATTTTTGGCTTTTGAAAACAATTGTTCCGTATGCAAAAAAGATGACCGCCCGGGATGGGGCAGTCATCATGGAGGGAGTACCTCTGCTCGGAATCGAACCGGGACCAACGGAACCGGAATCCGTTATTCTATCCTTTAAACTACAGAGGCGAAGGGACTGCAAAGTTAGAAAAAAAATTTTGGATGAGGAGGCCGATTTTGATATATTTGCAGATACGAACCACAAAACACACTGGATATGAACCTGTTCAACCCCGAAATCAAACTGGAGAAGCAGCTCCAGGCCCAGATCTACAATGCCCTTGAAGGAGACGTAGTGAACTTTATCCTCTCCCGCGCCGGAGACACCCCTGACGACATCTATCACAGAAGCGAGATGGAAGGTCAGAGCATGAAGGTGGACAAGGACGTCATGGGGGATTTCTATAAACTCTGTATGGACGTGAAAGCGCGTCTTGGCTTCAAGGATCCCGTAGACTTCTACATCACCGGCAGCCAGCAGGTTAACGCCTGGTCCCTGGCGGCAAAGACGGAGGGAAACGCCCACATAGTGAACGTGTACTCCGGCCTATACAACCTTATGAATGAGGATGAACTCCGCTTCATCGTTGGTCACGAACTTGGGCACCTTATAAACCACGACACTTCCCTGAGGCGCCTTATCGGCTTCATCTATCCCCAGGGAACCCAGATTCCCGTTGCGCTGCAGTATAAGATAAATCTCCACGACCAACTTGCGGAACTTGTGGCCGACCGCTATGGATACCTTGCCTGCGGCAAACTGGAGGCCTGCGTAACGGGCTTTTTCAAACTCTCTTCCGGAATAGACCTCACTAAACTTGGCGTAAGCATCGAGGACCTCCTTGAAAAGAACGACAAATCTCTGGACTTCTTCCTGAACGGCGGAGGCCTCAGTTTTGAGGACCACCCCGTGCATCCCATCCGCACCCAGGCCATAAAACTCTTTGCAAGGGCAAATTCCGGCAAAGAACTGGAGGAGGGGATGGACCAGCTTATCCAGGTGCTCCTCAAGAGCGGGAGCAACCCCATGGACCCGCCCATGTCCATTTTCATAGCCACCGCCGGCATCATTGCGGCAAGCGTGGACGGGGAGGTGTCAAAGGAAGAATATGAGCATATAGTACGTACCCTTGCCTCATCCCACCTGTTCCCTTCGCAGTTTGTGGAAAACATTGCCCATGACAATGTTGACAAACTGTTCCAGGATGCCGTGAATGCCCTCATTGAGGCCGATCCCTCAATCCGTCCCGGACTCCTTCAATATATGATAGAGATTGTGATCGCAGACAAGGATATCCATGAGAAAGAGGTGAATTTCATCTACGATATCGGCCAGAAACTGGGCCTTGACCTTAAGGAAATATCCCGGATTTTCGCAAGTATGGTGCAGCGGTATTTCAGCCCCAGTCTGTCCTCCCTGGCATAAAAACACGTGAGAAAGAGTGCCGACATCGTTTTTTTACGTATATTTGTATAATTTTTTGAAAGAAACCAAACCACAACACTAACTATTTATTATGAAAAAACTACTTTTAACTGCACTTTTGTTAGCGTTCGGCCTGTCCGCAGTTGCACAGGAAGAAGAGAAGGAAATGAAGAAAGGCTGGAGCTTCGGCCTGCTGCCCACGGCAACATATTCCGTTGACAACGGCTTCCAGGCAGGTGCCTTTGGTGATGTCTATTATTATGGAGACGGCTCCACCTATCCGGATCCCCTCCACAAGATCAGTTGGGAAGGTTCTTATTTTACCCACAGCCACCGTATGCGTCTGTACCTGGCCTATGACTCCAAGTACCTCATCCCCAATATGCGCGTGAATGCATCCGTCACTTATATGACAGACCCTCTGTACAGTCTGTGGGGCTTCAACGGTGCCGCCGCAACGCAGGGAACCAATAATTATTATGGCGATGATCACGTATGGGGCAACAGGAATGTCACCATTCCTAAATCCCTCACGGACCAAACTCTTACCAACGTCAACTATTACGGTATGAACCGTACCATGCTCCGCATCCTTGCCAACTTCCAGGGCCAGATTGTCCCTCACCTCAACTGGGCTGCCGGTGTCAACTTCTGGAAATGGACTCTTGGTGACATGAAGGATAACGGCGTGAAAGTAGATAATGAAAAAAGGTATTACAACACTGATGCAACACTCTACAGGTTCCTTATCAACAATAATGTAATCACCGAGGCTGAGAAGGATGGCGGCCTTGCCCTTGAACTGAATGCCGGTCTTGTGTTTGATACACGTGATATGGAAGCCGCTCCTAACAAGGGTATTTGGGCAGAGGCATATCTCAACGGAAACGTACTCAACCAGCGTTACCTGAAGGCCTGCGTCTACTTCCGCCACTATGTCAGCATTCCTATTCCTATTCCCGCAGGCAACCCCGTGTTCGCATACCGTCTTGCATGGCAGCAGACTATTGCCGGTGAAACGCCCCTGTATATGGTCCAGAACAACCCTCTGCTTGTCCAGCGTAATATGATCTCCGAGGGCTTCGGTTCATCCAACACAATCCGCGGTCTCCGTGAAAACCGTATCCTTGCAGAAGGTATGGCCTGGGCAAATATGGAACTCCGCGTAAAACTTGTGAACTTCAAACTCTTCAACCAGTACTTCTACGTGGCCGTCAACCCGTTCTTTGACGCCGGTATCATCACCAGGCCCTACAAGGCCGAGGCTCTTGGCAAGATTGCAGTTGACGACGGAAAGATCTATGATCCTATGTTCAACGCCCTCACGGAATCTACAGACCCCATCTACGACGCCTCCAAGGTTGGAAACCTCATCTACAGCGGCGGCGCTGGCCTGAAGATAGCCATGAACCAGAACTTTATCGTATCGGCCGATTTCGCAAAGTGCTTCACCGCCGGAATGGACGCTGGCCTTTGGATCGGTATCGGCATTAACTATCAGTTCTAAGCCATATGAAAAGGATTTTCAATGCAATGGCCATCGGCCTGATGGCCCTTTCCCTCAGCGGCTGCCTTGCCGGTAAGTTCATGTCAAGTTATGCACTTACTCCTTCAGTGCACGGCGTGGCCGATATTGACCGCACCCGCGAAAAGGCGGATTCCCTCCTTCCCGGCTCCACGGCCTGGTACGACGGCCTCAAGGCCCAGGGCATCCTCAAGGATGTCTGGACCACCAGTTGGGACAACAAGAACATCCACGCCTGCTACGTTCCCGCAAAGGACCCTGACAACGCCCAGGGCACCGCAATCGTAGTCCACGGCTACGGAGACAACCACTTTGTGTTCCTCTATCTTGTACGTATGTACAGGGATGAATTCAACTACAACGTCCTTTTCCCGGACCTGCAGTATCACGGATATTCAGAGGGTGATGAGATCCAGATGGGCTGGTTCGACCGCCTTGACCTTGAAATCTGGGCAAAGGAAGCCCACAAGATCTTCAACGACGACTTTATGGTATTCCACGGAGTGTCTATGGGCGGCGCAACCGTCATGATGGCTTCCGGAGATGAACTCCCCGAATACGTGAAGGCAATTGTTGAAGACTGCGGCTACACTTCCGTAGTATCCCAGTTCAACAAGAACCGCAAGGACAGTTTCGGTTTCATCCCTCCGGATGTCCTCCAGAGCGCATCCCTTGTTGCCATGAAAAAATACGGCTGGGGCTTCTGGGAGGCTTCTTCAGTGGAGCAGCTCAAAAAGAGCACCGTCCCCATGCTATTCATCCACGGTGACGCCGACGACTTTGTCCCGTTCAGCCACCTCCAGAAGAACTACGACGCCAAGAAGCACGGTTACAAGGAAATGTATGTTTGCCCCGGCGCAGTTCACGCTAACTCCTTCCAGAAGGATCCTGCCGCATACAAGGCAAGGGTACTGAACTTCCTCAAGACCGTTAAGAATATGATCTCCCTTGGAATCTATCCGGACGGCACAAACAGAGGTTATATAGTTAATAAATAATTCTTAACCGGGACCCCTCTGACTGAGGGGTCTCAGTTTTATGCACTATGAGTAAAAAGTATATCCTTGCGCTGGACCAGGGAACCAGTTCCTCCAGGGCCATCGTCTTTGACCACAACGGTAACATCTGCTCCAGCGCCCAGCAGGAGTTCACCCAGCATTTCCCCAAACCCGGCTGGGTGGAGCACGACCCTATGGAGATATGGTCGTCCGAGGCGGCCGTTATTGCCCAGGCCATCTCCAAGATAGGTATCAACGGCCTTGACATTGCGGGTATCGGCATCACTAACCAGAGGGAAACCACAATTGTGTGGGACGCCGAAACAGGCCTTCCCGTGTACAACGCTATTGTGTGGCAGGACCGCCGTACGTCGGAGTTCTGCGACTCCTTCAAGGCTCAGGGCCTTGTGGAGAAGATCCGCCGCAAGACGGGCCTTATAATTGACGCCTATTTCTCCGGCACCAAGATAAAGTGGATCCTTGACAATGTTCCCGGAGCAAGGGAGAAGGCAAGCGCCGGTAAACTCCGTTTCGGAACCGTGGACTCCTGGCTTGTGTGGCAACTCACAAGGGGAGAGGTGCACATCACGGATGTTTCCAACGCCTCCCGCACGATGCTCTTCAACATCAACACCCTTGAGTGGGATTCTGAACTCCTGGACCTTCTGGACGTTCCGCTTTCGATGATGCCCAGGGTGTGCTCCTCGTCCGAGATCTACGGTTACACCAAAACCACCATCTTTGCCCACGAGGTTCCCATTTCCGGTATCGCCGGTGACCAGCAGGCCGCCCTTTTCGGCCAGATGTGCACCGACCCCGGTTCCGTCAAGAACACCTACGGCACGGGCTGCTTCCTCCTTATGAATACGGGCAAGGAGCCCATCCTTTCCATGAACAACCTCCTCACTACGGTTGCGTGGAAGATAGGGGACACCGTGAACTACGCCCTTGAAGGCTCCATTTTCGTGGGCGGAAGCGTTGTGCAGTGGCTCCGTGACGGTCTTGGCGTCATCAAGAGTTCATCGGAGGTGGAGGCACTTGCTGCATCCGTTCCGGACAATGGCGGCGTATACTTCGTGCCTGCCCTCACCGGTATGGGCGCCCCTTACTGGGACCAGTACGCCCACGGCGTAATATGCGGCATCACCCGCGGTACAACGGCAGCCCATATTGCCCGTGCAGCCCTTGAGGGCATAGCATTCCAGACTATGGACATAGTCCGCGCAATGGAGCGTGACGCCGGCGTGAAACTGGCGGAACTCAAAGTAGACGGCGGTGCATCGGCCAATAACCTTATGATGCAGTTCCAGGCCGATGTCCTTGACACCACCGTGGTGCGTCCCCGCGTAGTTGAAACAACCGCTATGGGCGCAGCATACCTTGCAGGCCTTGCAGTGGGCTTCTGGGGCTCCCTGGAGGAGATTAAGCAGCAGTGGCAGGCCGACCGAACATTCACTCCCACCGGCTCCGATATGACCGCCGCGCGTGAAGGCTGGGCCGACGCTATCTCAAGAACTATCACTAAAAAATAACTATGAATCCCGCTTTTATATTTGAATTTATCGGCACTCTGGTGCTTGTGCTGCTGGGCGACGGCGTCTGCGCAGCGTGTTCCCTGAATAAGAGTAAGGCAAAAGGCGCCGGCTGGGTGGTTATTACCCTTGGCTGGGGTCTTGCCGTCATGATGGGCGTTCTCATTGCCGGTCCCTCTTCCGGCGCTCACCTCAACCCCGCCGTAACCCTTGGCCTTGCCATTGCCGGCAAGTTTGGCTGGGACCTTGTGCTTGGCTATATCGTGGCCCAGATGCTGGGCGGTTTTGTGGGTGCGGTGCTTGTGTGGCTCTTCTACAAGGACCACTACAAGGCAACTGCCTCAGAGCCTGACACCATGCTTGGCACGTTCTGCACTATGCCCGCAATCGCAAATCCCTGGAGGAACTTCCTCTCGGAGGTTATCGCAACCTGCGTACTGGTGTTCGTGATCCTTGCAATCGGCACTCAGGGCAACGCCTTCCAGGTTGGCCCCGTGAGCGCTTCCACTGGCGCCCTTGGCTCCTGGCCCGTAACCTGCCTCATTATGTCAATAGGTATGTCCCTTGGCGCAACCACAGGTTATGCCCTTAACCCTGCCCGTGACCTCAGTCCCCGCTGCGCTCACGCAGTCCTTCCCATCGAGGGTAAGGGTGAAAGCGGCTGGTGGTACAGTTGGGTTCCCGTCTGTGGCCCTATGACCGGCGCCGCCCTGGCTGCAGGCCTTTTCCTTCTGGTCTTCTAGCCCTGGCGCATAACTGACAGAGAGTCAGCCGTTTAACAGTATAGCGGTGCACTTGCAGGTGCACCGCTATACTGTTAATGCGCTGATGGTTAGGGAATTAGCCTTTTCGCTCTTCCTTGAGGGTGAGGCCCATAAAGAGCATTGAGAGGATGCAGGCGGCTATGAGCAGCACAAACGTGGAGTTCCAGCCCATGGACTGGGCCACAAGGCCAAGGATCCAGTTGGCAAGGAGGAAGGTCCCGAAGAAGTAGCCGAAAAAGCCCGTAAGGCCGGCTGCAGTGCCGGCTGCGTTCTTTGGAGCCAGGTCCAGCGCCTGTACGCCTATAAGCATCACGGGGCCGTAGATGAAGAATCCAATGCCGATAAGGCAGATCATCACCACGGTGATGTTGTCCATAAACTGCCAGTAGAGCACCACGAACACCAGCACAAGTGCCATAAAGATGATAGTGGGAAGGGCGCGGCGGCCGTGGAATACCTTATCTGAAAGCCATCCGCAGATGATGGTGCCGGGAATGGCGGCAAATTCATAGGCCGAATAAGCCCAGCCCATGGACTTGATGTCTATTCCCTTTTCCGTAAGGAGGGTAGGGGCCCAGTCAAGGCAGCCGTAGCGCACCATATACACAAACGCGTTTGCAAGGGCAATGAACCACAGGAACTTGTTGTTGAGGACGTACTTGAAGAAGATGTCCTTGGCCGACAGCGTTTCCTCGTGCTTTTCGGAGTAGTTCTTGGGGTAGTCGTTACGCCAGGCCTCCACGGACTGCAGGCCGCAGGACTGAGGGGTGTCACGCAGGAGCACAAAAGCCAGCACGGCCACCATAAGCGCAACCGCCGCGGGGAATGCAAATGTGCCGATGAGGAAGTACAGTTCCGTGTGGGCGCCGTAGAACCAACTGCCGAACCAGATGGCGCCATACGTTGCCATAAGGCCCACAAGGCCGCCTCCCACGTTATGGGCGCAGTTCCAGATGCTCATCATAGTGCCGCGCTCCCCGGGAGAGAACCAGTGCGTCATGACACGGCCGCAAGGAGGCCAGCCCATACCGTTGAACCAGCCCACGCAGGCGTTAAGGATACCCATCACCACAATGGCAAGGGCTTTGTTATCGGCCCCCAAATACTTGATGGGGATAATCATGAACGCCATTGAAAGGGCGCTGAGGATAAGGCCGAGGGGAAGGAACACGCGGGCGTTTGAGCGGTCACTGACGCTTCCCATCAGGAATTTTGAAAGGGCGTACGCGGCTGCGTTGATACCAAGCACAAAGCCAAGTTCCGCCTTCTGGAACCCGAGGGGTGCCATAAACGGGATGGCCAGCGAGAGGTTCTTTCTCACAAGATAGAAGCCTGCATAGCCGATAAATGCGCCTAGGAACACCTGCCAGCGCAGGCGTTTGTATTTTGCATCAGCCTCCGGGCCGGTCTGGGCCGGGAGGTAAGCGGTTTGACGAAGGAAACTGAGCATTATCTTACTACTTCAATCAGACGGTCAGGATAGTTGGAGATTATGGCTTCCACACCGCACTTTACCATACGGCGCATCTCGGCCTTGCTGTCTACGGTCCAGGGAACAACACCAATGCCGTGCGCGTGGCACCAGGCCACGTTCTTCTTTGTGACAACGTGGGACTCCGGGCTCCACCACTGGGGGACAAAGTCAAGATTCCCAAGGAGTTTTTCGATGTTTCCGCCGTCGAAGGGCTCGGTAAGGTATGAAAGGGTTACCTCCGGCCATTTCTCATGGATATAATTGAGGGCGCGGGTGTCGAAACTCTGGACTATGAGCCTGTCTCCAAGGTTCTTTGAAAGGAGAAGGGGAATGCAGACGTCGCAGAAAGTCTTGTAATCCGGCCACAGGGTGCCTTCGCCTTCATCGTCCACGGACTTGATCTCAATGTTGTAGTTCACGGGTTTCTTTGCGTAACTTTCCGTGAAATCTATGAGGTCCGATGCCAGGGGCTTTGCCACGGCAACCTTCACCTGATCCGGCCAGCGGTCTACGTGTCTCAGACCCACATCATACTTTGCGATGCTGTCATAGGGCATTGTGAAGAGGTATTCCTTGGGGTCACCCTTTTTCACAAGCGAGCCGTCAGGGCGCGTTGAGTAACGCTCGTGGAAATAAGGGTCGTGGGAAACCACCACCTGGAGGTCTGATGACAGTTGGAGGTCAAACTCCAGGGTATTTACGTCCATATCCAGGGCGTTTTTCATTGCGGGGATGGTGTTCTCCGGATACAGTCCGGCGCCTCCGCGGTGGGCCTGTACGTCAATGGGGCCGTGGGGGGCCGATGTGCCGCAGGATACTGCAGCGGCAATCACAAGGGGAAGAAGAAGTTTTTTCATATTACTCAAGTGCTTCTGCTAAAATTGATATTGGATTCATAACCGTGTAGCCCGTGCTCATCTCTATCTGCCACTTGCAGGTTTCGCAGTCGCAGGCAACAACGTCAGGGTTGACGTTCTTTATCTGCTCAAAGAGGGCGGCGCCTATGGCCTGGGAGGACTCGTAGTTCTCCTTCTTGAAGCCGTATGTGCCGGCAATTCCGCAGCAGGCCGATTCAAGGAGCGTGAATTCCACCCCGGGAATCATCCTGAGGAGCCTCTCCGTGAAGACGCCCCAGCCCAGTTTTTCCATATGGCAGGGGACGTGGTAAGCAACCTTCTTATGGTAATCGGCCTTGAACTTAAGCGTAGCGCCTTTTTCCAGTTTTTCAAAGATGAAACGGACGGCCATCTGGATGGCGTCCCTCACCTCTGAATTGTCCACCCCAAGGAGGTTGGGGTATTCGTCCCGGAGAGTGAGCGTGCAGGTGGAAGATGTGGTAATTACCTTGAGACCGGCGTCAACTACCGCCTTTTTAAGCACTTCAATGTTATGGGTTGCCTGCTTTGTTGCCTGCTTTGAAAGCCCGTTTGTAATAAGTGCTATGCCGCAGCACTTCTCTTTGTCAAGAAGTTGTACGCCAACGCCAAGGGCATTGAGAACCTTCACAAGGTCCTTGCCCAACTGGGGATAGTTGTAGTTCACGTAGCAGCCGTGGAAATAGGCTACCTGCTCCGGGAAAGCGGCCTGCTCCTTGCGGCGGCGCTTTAGCCAGCCCTCGAAACTGCGGGCGCTGTACTTGGGGAAAGTGCGGTGACGGTCAATTGCCAGCGTCCAGTCAAGGGCCTGCTTGGTGATCCCAAGGCCGGTAACGCCGTTCACGATGGGCGCAAACGGACGCGCCACGCTGCCCATAAAGTCAGTGTTGGCAAGCATCACGTCACGGAGTTTGGGGGCCGATTTCTCATACTTTATGCGGGCGCTCTGGATAAGGTCGGCCACATCCACGCCCGACGGGCAGGCTACCTCGCACCTCTTGCAGTTGAGGCAGTACTTGAGGGCGTAGTTGAAAAAGTACGGGTCCTTGAGGCGCAGGCGCTCTCCGTCAGGGCCGGCCTGCTTGGGGCCGGGGTAGAGGGGATTCACCTGCAGGACGGGGCAGTACGCAGTGCACACCGTGCACTTCATGCATTCCTCAAAATTATGGGAACTGGAAGTATATTCCTGAAGTTTCATGCTACATTTCCTTTTGAGATTCTTCGGCTTCGCTGAGAATGACGTCGCAAGCCGCAAAAGCGGTATTTATGGCCATTCCGGCGGCCGATCCGAATTCCGGACGGGTGGCGCCAAGGACGGAGCCTATTGCAAAGAGGTTCTGAAGGGGAGCGCCCTCACGGAAGCCGTGAAGGGTTTTGTCTGTCTTTACGCCGTAACCCATATAAGGCTGATCTCCCGCAAAGGAGGGATTGTACCAGTCGTTGCGGTCCGGGGCGCTTTCCACGTCCAGGCCGAAGACCGGTTCCGATACCTCAAACGGGTTGGTTCTGAGGCCCTTGGAGAAGTACCCGCCGGTTGCCAGGATGAACCATTTGCCCTCAATATAGTGGGAGTCAAGGTTGCGGGTTACGATGCTGTGCACCACGCCCTGGTGGATATGGGCCTCAAGGGCCTCGTCACCAGCCAGGAAAGTGCCTCCCAGTACCTCAAAACGGCGTTTCAGGAGCATCTGGGTGCGAATTCCGGGAACGGACGGGGGCAAGGTTCCTGCAAACACCACCTGGGCCGGGATGCCCTGGCGGATACGGCTGGGAACGGAAGGGTCCAGAAGGCCGAAAACCTGCGGCAGGACCACCGTGTCCTCATCCTTGAGGAGCACTCTCACCTCCTGAACTACCTTTTCCCACACGCGGTCCATCTTGCGGGCAATCTGGACGGAGCGCATCTCCGAGGGGGAGAGTTGGAGTTGCTCAAGTTCCGGCAGCGAGATAAAGCGTATGCGGCACTCCATTCCCTCCTTTTCCAGGCCTTCGGCAAGGAAGGAGGAGAAGAAGTCGTGATAGCCGAGGAAATTCACCACAAGGGCTTTACGGCCGATTTTAGGGCTGTCGAAAAGGCTTATGTCTTCAAGGGACAGGGCACCGGGACGGAAGGTGCCAAGCGGCATCAGGCGTACGCCCTCCTTGTAATGGACGTGGATTCCGGCTTCCTGGAAAAGGGTTGAGAGGCGGGGCTCCGGGACCGTAAGGGACTCAAACGTTCCGGAGAAGAAATGCAGGGCGTTCTGGCCGCCCGATATTATGGCCGTTGAAAGACCGGCTTTCTGGAGACTTATGCCCGCCACCATTCCGGCAAGGCCGCCTCCTACGATAACGACGTCAAATTTCATAGGCCTAAAACGTGTTTATAAACCCACTGAGTGTATTCCGCTTCACGGAGAGTGTCTCCCCAGCCGATGGGGAAGTTGCCCTTCCAGCGCTCCTGGAGGAAATCGGCAAGGTCTTTCCGCTCCCTCTCTATGCAGCCGTGGGCCTTTGCAAGGAGGCCGGCGGCGCGGCAGGCGCAGAACTCTCCCTGGCAGGTGCCCATGCCCACGCGTGTGCGCCTGCGCAAATCAGTAAGGGTGCTCACCTCCAGACGGTCTATTGCGGCGTTGATCTCACCCACGGACACTTCCTCGCATTCGCATATGAGGGCGTCGTCGCGGCGGTCTCCGGTGCGGAGGCGGGATGCCCTTGTGCCCATCCTGGATGCCGCAGCCTTCTGGGCCGATGAAGGGGCTTCCCATATCTTCTGGGCCACCTCCTCATAGGATTTCTCCTCACTTCCGGGAAGGGGAGTGGTGGCTGTTTCGCAGGGCTTGTCTATTCCGAGTTTCTGGCACACGGCATTGGTTGCGATCTCTGCCATAAGCCTGTAGGTCATAAGTTTACCGCCGGTTATGGTGATAAAGCCCTTAAGTCCGTCACGGACCTCGTGATCCAGGCACACGATGCCGCGGGAGATGTTGCGGCCGGTAGGGTCGTCATCGGCACTGACAAGCGGACGGACGCCGGCGTATGCGCGGAGAATCCTGGTGGAAGACAGGGACGGGGCCAGTTTGGCTCCCTCGGTGATAAGGAGCGTAACTTCGTCGGGGGTTACCGCTACGTGGTCGCATTCCTCAAAGGGGATGCGGGTGGAGGTGGTTCCAATCACGCAGACGGTGTCTCCGGGCACAAGGATATCGGCATTTGAAGGCTTTCTGCAGCGGTTTATCACCATATTGTTCACCCTGTGGGCAAAGATGAGGAGAGCGCCCTTTGCAGGGTACATCCCAACGTTCACGCCCGCAAGGGAGGCAATTCCGTGGCCCCAGATTCCGCAGGCGTTCACCGTGACGGGGGCATAATAATCGGCCTCCTCGCCGGAGATGTTACGGGTATGCACGCCGATTATTGCGTCTCCCTCACGGATAAAGCCCGTCACCTCAGTCTGGAGGCGCACCTGCCCGCCGTGGAGTTTTGCGTCCAGCATATTGGCGGCGCAGAGGCGGAAGGGATCCACGCTGCCGTCAGGGACTCTCACCGCTCCGATAAGGGCGGGATTCACGGAAGGCTCCAGCCTCCTTGCAAGGTCAGGGTCAATTATTTCTGCATTGATTCCTGCATTCTGGCACGCCTGGACAAAGGTTTGCTGATAGGCAAGGTCATCTTCCGGGAGGGTGATGAAAAGGCCGTCGGTCTCATCAATGCAGTGGGAAGCGATGCGCCTCAGGATCATATTTTCCTCAATGCATTCCCGGGCCGATTCCGAGTCATTCACCGCATAACGCGCGCCGCTGTGAAGGAGGCCGTGGTTACGGCCGGTAGCGCCTGTGGCGATGTCTGAACGCTCTATAAGCAGTGTCCTGAGGCCTCTCATGGCGCAGTCTCTCTGCGTACCGGCCCCCGTGATGCCACCGCCTATGATTATTACGTCAAATTCGTTTGGCTTCATAGTTTGAAGTGTTACTATCACGCAAATTTAATGAAAAAACAGCGGAAATGGAAATAATGGCGGACCTTTTGACGAACGGGGGAGTTTTATGAGCGGGGGCGTGTAAAACAGGGACGAACGGAACTTTCCCCAATGCTTTTATTTGCTAAATTTGTAACGCATAATTATAACAAAGTTATAACTGAACCAAACCATAACTCAATGAGAGACTCTTTTATGAGAAAAAGTGGCGTTACAGCCACACTGATGGCATTTCTGATGCTCCTTACCCTTGTGTCCTGCAGGAAGGAGCCCGCTCAGCAGGAGGAAGTGCCCGTACTGAAGGTGTCTGAAACCGCCCTCAGTTTTGCAGGAAACGGAGATGTGAAGAGCGTGACGGTTGAAACTTCCGGCACCTGGATTGCCAAGGCCGGAGTGGACTGGGTAAGCCTTACCCCGGAAAACGGAGCCGGCACAAAAACCGTCACCGTGAAGGCCCAGGCAAACCCCAATGCAGCCCAGAGGACCGGCAAGATTGAATTCTACCTTACCGCATACCCGGACGTCAAGGCGGAGGTAAGCCTTACCCAGGCGGAAAAGGGAGCATCGGCCCCGGATCCTGAAAAGCCGGAGGACGACGGCCCGGACAACTCTTCCGTGGTCATCCCCAGGGAAGATTTCACGGAGGAAAGTTCCTGGAGCGTTACCGGAAGCATTATGGACCTTGCCTGGAGCAAGGACATAGTCATGCTGGAGGAACCCGCCTACGGCTGGCTTGCGGCATTTGACGTTACAGTTGCTTCAGGAGAGGAGTTCAAGTTCCGTAAGGACGCGGACTGGGCCGTAAACCTTGGCGGAACCAACAAGGCCCTGGAACTGGACAAGAGATATAAACTGGCCGATGACGGAGCCAACCTCAAACTCCCCGCCGGCACCTATGACCTCTATATCCAGCCCACCTTTATGCTGCTCTATGCCCTTGAGGCGGGCGCAACCTTCTCCCACGGAGACGCAGTTGCGGAGGCCGAGCAAGGGGAGAACGTGAGGATCTACATCCTCAACAACTCCACCTGGTCAAAGCCTTATATGTACGCATATGTGGGCTCCGGTGAACTCCAGCCCTACGGCGCCTGGCCCGGAACATACGCAGCCGGCACCAAGCAGTTCGGGGACTACACCTGGACATACTGGGAGGCATCCGGCTTCAGCGGCATCAACGGAATAAACCTTATCCTGAACAATAACGGCGCGGATCAGTATCCCGCCCCGGATGAGCAGGATGAACTTTGGAGCAACCTCACCATCCTGAACACCCTCTACTTCGTCTGGGACGGAACCACTCTTTCCCAGGTTGAAGATCCCGCAAATCCCGGTGTCACCGGAAAGGGTAAAGTTCCGGACGAGGTAAAGTTCGGCTCCAGTTCCTGGACTCTTATCGGCACGCTTGAAGGAACCAACTGGGACACCGATTTCCCTATGGACACTGAAGGCTACTGGGAGGTTGCAAGGGGAGTCACCGTCGCTTCCGGAGAAATGTTCAAGTTCCGCCAGAACCGCTCCTGGGGCAGTAACTACGGCTACGGTGAAAACACTGGAGACACTCCCAGGGAGGCAACTACGGGCGCAAAACTGGATATGGTGGCGGGCGGCGCAAACATCACAGTCGCTCCCGGTACCTACGACATCTACCTTGCCGCTGAGAACAGGATTGCCTACATCCTTTCGGCAGGATCGGCCTGGACTCATGAGGCGGAAGGAAAGCCGGAATACGGCGGAGAAGGGGAGTATGACCCCGATCTTGATCCTTCAGCCAAACTCTCCGGCATCACTTACCAGATCAACATCTTCTCCTTCAAGGATTCCAACGGAGACGGCTACGGAGACCTAAACGGTATTACGGAGAGCCTGGATTACTTTGACAAACTTGGCGTGACCGGCCTCTGGCTCTCTCCCGTCCATCCCGCCCAGAGTTATCACGGCTACGACGTAAAGGATTACACCGCAATAGAGAAGCGCTACGGCACGGAGGAAGACTTCCAGAACCTTATCACGGAGGCTCACAAGCACAATATCCGTATCTATATGGACTACGTGATCAACCACGCAGGAGACCAGAGCGTATGGTTCTCAGACGTCCGTGAGAAAGGCACCAAGAGCGAGTACTGGGATTACTTCTCCCTCTCCAAGAATCCTGAGGCCGATATAAAGGCCGGAAAGATTGCCCAGGTGGATCCTTCGGCCGGATACGACAAATACAAGTGGTTCCCCGTCCTCATCGGAGGCAAGGGAGAGAAACGCTACAAGATAGAACTTGACTGGACCAATTCCAGCGCTCCCAAGATGACGGTAACCGAAACAACTGAAGCCGTCACCACTTCAGGCACCTACAACAACGAGGAACGCTACCTCTACTGGGGCGGCGGCACCTACACCCAGTTTGTGGACAACGGGACGGGCAAGTACAAACTTGTCCTTGACTACAAGAGCGACTGGGGCTGCCTTGTGCGCACCACAAAGCAGGATGTCTGGACAGGCAAGACCAAGTGGGGCTTCAACAAGACCGGAGACCAGATGGTCCTTGGAACCCCTCACATGCTCTACTCTGACGACAATCCGGACAACGTCCAGTCAATAGTGATGCCGGGCGGCGAACTCTACTATTACTACACTGAGTTCGGCACCGGTATGTTCGTGGACTTCAACTACGGCCCCGCGTCAAGTTGCTCCAGTTCAAAGGCCTTCAAGGCCGTTGTGGCAACCGCGGAGAAATGGCTCAATATGGGCGTTGACGGCTTCCGCCTTGATGCCGTGAAGCACATCTACCACAATGAGACCGGCCCTGAGAACAAGGCCTTCTGGAAGGCTTTCTACAATGCCTGCAACACAGTTTACAAGGCAAACGCCTCCAAGCGTACTGGCCTCAAGGGCATAGTGGACGAGAACATCTTTATGGTAGGTGAGGTGCTTTCCGGAGACGGAGACTGCACACCTTTCTACGAGGGCCTTCCCGCCCTGTTCGAATTCCAGTTCTTCTGGGATCTCCGCAACTGCCTCAACTCTGAAAACATCTTTCAGGCCGGCTACGGCCAGAACTTCCCGGGTTCCCTCAGTTACCGCTGGAACAACCACAGGGGAGTGAGGGGAGACGCAATCTCCACCCCCAAACTGGCCAATCACGACGAAGACCGCACCGCTTCCCAACTTGGCAACTACAAACCCAAGATCCGCCTTGCGGCAGCCGTGCTGCTTACATCGGCCGGCCGTCCGTACATCTACCAGGGTGAGGAACTGGGCTACTGGGGCACCAAGGCCGGAGGTGACGAGTACGTGCGTACCCCTATCCTCTGGACCACTTCCCAGTCCAGCGCCGCTTCCAAGGGCGTAAGCAACAAGGTGGACTGGAATATGCTCCAGCCTTCAATCAGCGTTGAGAGCCAGGAGAAGGACGAGGCGTCGCTCCTAAGCCTCTACCGCCACTTCGCCTACGCAAGGAGCGTCAACAAGGCCCTTGCCGACGGCTGGCCCGAGGCCGATGAACGCACTATGGGCGGCTATGAGGGCCGCGTTGCCGGCTGGTACCTCCACGCCAACGACGGAAGTGACAAAGTGGTCCTGGTGATGCACAACTTCTCCAGTTCCTCCACCACCGTCACCCGCTGGCCCGGAGAGAACGCCACCCAGGAGAGCATCCTCATCTCCAACGGCAAGGTAACCGTGAGCGGAAGTGTGGCCGACGGCACCTCCGTCACCCTTCCCGGCTACAGTTCCGTGGTGTTTGCGCTGAATTGATGCCCTGAACATGATTATAACTTTTTAAAACATATACACTAAAACCACAATTATGAAAAAAGCATTAATTTCAATCCTTGCACTTGCTGCTTGCCTTGTGGCCTGCCAGAAACAGGCTTCGATGGTCAATGTACCTGAAAGCCCCATCCGTTTCTCCCTTGGAGGCACTTATGCCTTTACAAAGGCAACAGAGGCCGCACTTGAAGATGCGGATGAAATCCAGATCATTGCCGGCGCGCCCATCAGCAGTGCCAGCAAGGGAACTGTGAGCGGATCCAATCTTACTCTCACCCCTGCAATGTATTGGGCAAAGGGCCAGAGTGAGGCTGCCACTTTTGTTGCAATCTATCCTTACACCGCATCTACATCAACTTCCATTGCATATGACCTGAATTTCGGTGGAAATCACGACTTCGCTTACCATAAGAACTATCTTGTGGCCAAGGCATCTTCTGCTCCCACTGAGGAGAAAGTGGCTCTGAATTTCCGTCACCCTTTCTCAAAGGTTCTCATCAATGTAGACAATCAACTTGGTTCCGATGCTGTGGCTACCGTAGTCCTGAAGACTATCAAGATGTCCGGTACTCTTGATCTTGTAGCAGAAACCGTAGATGTCTCTGAGGTTGATGCAACCGACGTTACCGCTTCAAAACTCAGCGATACTCAGTGGGGTGCCATTGTAATGCCCCAGAGCGCCCGTCCTACTCTTGAAATCACAACAACTCTTGGATCAAAATACACATTTACCCTTCCTTCTGCTTTCACGTTTGAGGCAGGAAAGGTTACCACTGCATCAGTAGTCCTTGAAGGCCAGAGCGGTGGCGGCGATTCACACGGAGCACCTGCGGCTTTCTCTTTCTCAGTGACTAACTGGACCAATGGCGCCCAGAATCCTGGTTTCGAAAACGGTGCAGTTGCAATGGGTGAGTACTGGTATGTGCTTGGCTGCGTATACCAGGAAGACAACACAGTGGCTGCCTGGGCAAAAGATTTCCCTATGACATACGGCGGAAAGAATGCTCAGGACAAAGATATCTGGACAATCACGGTGAATTACGACGAAACCAAGGCTGCCCAGCCTGTTGACTATGGCTTCAAACTTCGCAAGTACTCTTCTGAAACGGCAGAGGCTGACAGGTGGAACACCCAACTGGGTATGTATGCAAATGATGTTAACGATTATATGAACATTGAGTATGATTACGGCCTTGCAGATTCCGCAAATAAGAATATCCGTTTCTCTGAAGCAGGTAATTATACTCTTACACTTACCGGCAATTCTCTGACAGTAGTTAAAAATTAAGAATAATGAAAAAAGTATTATATGCCGCCCTTGCGGCACTGGCTCTTGCAGCCTGCTCCAAGCAGGAATCCGTACGTCCCGTACAGCAGGGCGAGGTGAGGTTCACAACCAATATCCAGACCTACACCGTGAAGGCCACGGATACCGCATTTGAGAACAATGATGAGATTGGTATCTTTGCCGGCGCTCCCATCAGCAAGAACAATGTAAAGGCCGTCGTGACAGGCACCAGCCTTATTCCCGTAACCCCCATCAAGTGGGTTGAGGACAACAACAGCGTAGTGGAGTTTGTGGCATACTATCCTTACGCCGAGGCCGCTACTCTCACGGATTATGTATTTGAGGTCCAGACCAACCAGAGTTCCGCCGCAAACTACACCAAGAGCGACCTTATGCTGGCAAAGAAGTCATCGGCCCCTACCGAGAACGCCGTTGAACTTGCATTCTCACACGCCCTTTCAAAGGTTGTCATCAGCCTCACCAATTCCGTCCCCGAGACCACTGTCTCCCGCGTGGAATTCGAGGGTGTGAAAATGAGCGCAAAGGTGAACCTCTCCACCGGCGCAGTCTCTGAACTTGGAGCGGAAGGCACCATCACCGCCAATGCAAACGGCACCGCCTACCAGCTTATCCTCCTTCCCCAGAGCGCAAGCCCCAAGGTGAACGTATACCTCTCAAACGGCAATAAGTACACCTATGAACTTGCATCGGCCTTCACCTTCAAGGCCGGCAAGAAGGCTTCCGCCGCCCTTGTGGTAAACCCTCAGCAGGAGGCCGGCGTGGTTGAATTCTCCTTCACCGTCTCCGACTGGGAAGTAGATGCCGATGCCCTTGAGTTCGGCGATCCTACCGTTGAGGCTGGTGAAGTCTGGAAAGTTATGGGTCTTGGCGGAGACTGGGCAAATGGCGCCGCAATGGCCCAGGATGCAGACGGCAACTGGAGCGCCGATATAACCTATGCCGCAAACGACGAGTTCAAACTCAAATTCGGTGAGACATGGGTAGGTATGCAGCCCACGTGGGAGTTCTATGGCCTTGGAGACTTTGGCAATGACACCAACTACCTCTCATCTTCCAATGATGCCAAGAACATTGTTCTCCAGGCCGCAGGCGAATATCACCTCTTCTTCGACCCCGACAACTTCTGGTTTGTTGTTACTGCAAAGGGTGGTGAAGATCCCCAGCCCGCAGAGACTGGAAAACTCACCGTCAATGTTTACAATGGCCCTGGTTGGAACCCTCTTAACATGCATATGTGGGTTGAAGCAGGTGTGGATTCAAAGGATATTACTTCCTGGCCAGGTGCAAATACAGCTGCAGAAGACGTGGTTATTGGAGAAATCACTTTCAAGTCATTTGTTTTTGACAGTGTCCCTCTTAACGAAGACAACATCTTCTACATTCTTAA
This sequence comes from uncultured Bacteroidales bacterium, assembly GCA_900319485.1. Lineage (GTDB taxonomy): Bacteria > Bacteroidota > Bacteroidia > Bacteroidales > UBA932 > Cryptobacteroides. Next base: position 28,471 of record ONOQ01000019.1, read on the forward strand.
TGAAAACGGCGGCAGCAAGACCATTAACCTCAAGTTCCCCGCTACACTTACAGCCGCAGAAACAACAGTATGGCTTGAACTCAAGGCTGACAAGAGTGTTGAATTGATTGCTGATCCCGCTAATTTTGAACCTACTGTCACTCCTGTCCCTTCAGGTCCTGTGTGGGCTGTAGTTGGTCTTGCAAATGACTGGAACACGGAGTATGCTCTTACACAGGACGCAACGGATGAGAACGTATGGACAGTTGATATTACCCTTGGCGCTGGTGATGCTGATGCTTATGGCTTCAAGTTTAAAGTTAAGGGTGAAGACTGGTCTGAAGGAGAGATTGGTGTCCCTGCAGGTGCTGCCAATTCATTCGAGATTACAGAAGCCGATCAGGAAATCTCTCTGGTCAAGCGAGTGTACGATACTCAGAATATCATCCTTAGTCCTAAGGCTAGTGTATACCACCTTAGACTTGTCCTGACAGATAATGACCTTTCTGGTGGCAAGGAAGCTAAACTTTACGTTACAAAGCAATAAATAGGATTTCACCCATTGAAAATGAGAAAATACATTGTAATATTAACATTGGGTATTCTCGCCTTGGGTGTATGCTCCTCCTGCCGGCGCGGCAGGGAGAATCCGGAGGAAGTGAGGTATTCCATGAGGGAGGATGTGGAATTCACCGCATCGGCCTCAGGGTATGTCACAAAGGCAACGGACTGGGCCCTGGAGAATGGCGACGAGATTGGAATCTTCGCCCTTGACACCATTGACGTTCTCAACGTCAAGGGAACGGTCAACGGGGGAAAGGTTACAACCGCCACTCCGGTCAAATGGGAATTCAACCAGAAGCAGGTGTCCCGCTTCGCCGCGTATCTGCCGTATGTGGAGAACCTTGACGGAATGAGCCTGTGGTTCAACGTCAAGGCCGATCAATCGGCCTATGCCGCCTATGAGGCCTCCGACCTTCGCTATGCCGTAGCGGATGCGCGTCCGGGAAATCCCGTTGAACTGAAGTTCCAGCACGCCCTCTCAAAACTGGTGGTTGTGATGGAAACGCAGGACGTTGAAGTGCAGTCCGTGGTGACAGGCGAAATAGTGACCGGCCTTACCCTTAATATAGTTGACGGAAACGTTGAGGCAACTTCCCTCAAGGGAACCGTCACTATGGGAGCGGCGGTTGAAGCCAACGGCTCTGTAGGCCACACAGCCATCCTGGTGCCCCAGAAGGGCGTTTTCCCTCTGAAGGTAACCCTGAAGGGCGGCACGGTCATAGACGCAACTATGCCAACAACCGTCACCCTGGAGCCCGGAATAGCCTACAAGGCCACAATCGGCCTTACGGGCACGTTCAGACTTGAGGTGACAGACTGGGCCGATGACGGGCAGATCCCCTATATAATTAAAGGACAGTAAAAATATGAAAGCACGTATAATAACACTTATCATCGCGGCTTTCGTAGGGATTGGATCATTGGGAGCCCAGAACCGCTGGGCTCTCAAGACCAACCTGCTTCACGATGCCACCGCATCCGTGAACCTGGCCCTTGAATGGGGCTTTGCGCCGCATTGGAGCATAGAGGCGGGGGGAAGCCTGAACAAATGGCAGTTGCCCGGCGAACTAAGCCTCAAGCACGCCATGGTGCAGCCGGAACTCCGCTACTGGTTCTGTGACCGTTTCTCCGGGTGGTTCGTAGACGCCCACCTCCTTGGAGGCTACACCCCCAAGTTTGGCGGTTTCTGGGACTTCAGCCAGTACTATGAAAAGTTCCCCAACCTCAAGACTTTCTATCTCCAGAAGGCCTGGATGATGGGAGGCGGCCTTGGCTTCGGATATGACTTCATCCTTTCAAGGCACCTCAATCTTGAGCTTGAAATGGGACTTGGCTATATGTACGTGACCGGAGACGAGTACTCCGACGGAGTGCTTATCCTCCAGGGCTCCAAGTTTGACTATCTTGGCCCCACAAGGCTTGCAGTTACAATCTCTTATCTGTTCTAGGCTATGAAAAGACAATCGTAACAATTTGCCTGGCGCTGTTATTTGGCGCAGTGGCCTACGGACAGGAGTATTCCAACGACGTAGCTGTGACCAATGTGGAGTTTGTCCTGGACGGAGAAGATCTCCTGGGCCAGATGGACCTTGATTTCTCCCATATCTACGCTTCACCCACGGAGCAGCGTAATTATTCCCTGGTCATATATGCAGGGGAGAATTACGTCACCCTTCCCATAGCCAGCCTCCTTGGCAGGAGCTGGTTCTACCATTACGCCCGTGAGAAAAGAACCAATGAGCCCTTTGCCATGGACCAGCACACCTGGTACTGGAAAAAGGCTCCAACTCCGTTCCACTTTGTTGCGGTAACCCCGTACCAGCAGTGGATGGAGACCGCTCAGATCCGCATAGACGCGGAGGCCGGCGGCTGCTGCGGCAAGGAAGGAGAGTACGTGAAAGGCGTTCCCGTACTCAGCGTGAAGATGCCCTACATAGAGCCTGAACCGGAGAAACCCGTGTATCGGCCCCAGTTCATCTATGTTCTGCCGCCCGCAGAGACCACCGTCAAGCAGCGTGACATCTCCGGCGAAGCCTACGTGGTGTTCGCTTCAGGCAAAACGGCCGTGGATCCCGCCTACAAGGACAACGCCGTTGAACTGGAGAAGATCCGCGCCACCATCGATTCCGTAAGGGCCGATGTTGACGTCACCATCACGGACGTGGTCCTGAAGGGCTATTCGTCGCCTGACGGCAAACTGGCCACCAACGAGAAACTCTCCAAGGCCCGTACGCAGGCCATCAAGGACTATGTCAGTAAACTTGACACCCTCCTTGAGGACAAGGTTTTCAAGGCCGAATCAGTGGCCGAAAACTGGGACGGACTCCGCTCTGCCGTGGAGGCGTCGGAATTATCGGCTAAGGATAAACTCCTTGAGATAATTGACTCCGACATTGCCCCTGACAAGAAGGAGGCTAAGATAAAGGCCAATTATCCCAAACAGTGGGCCGCTATGGTTAAGGACATCTTCCCGCTCCTCAGGCGCACTGACTACCGCGTAAGTTACACCGTCAAGAGTTACACCACCGCTGAGGATGCCCGCCGTATCCTTCACACCGCTCCCGCAAATCTGAGCATCACGGAATTCTTCCTGGCCGCCCAGGGCTATGAAATGGGCACCTATGAGTTTGACGAGGTCTTCAAGATTGCGGCAAGGATATACCCCTATGACCCCGTTGTCAATATCAATGCGGCAAACGCCGCAATGAGCCTTGGCAACCTTACCGCCGCCGAAGCCTACCTGAAAAGGGCAGGGGACAGCCCCGTGGCACGCTACACCAAGGGCGTGCTCTGCGCCCTGCAGGAAGACTGGGAAGGCGCGGTAATGTTCTTCACATCGGCCAAAGCCTCAGGCGTTCCCGAGGCAACCGCCGCCTGTGAAATTGCGAAAGAACTTCTGGAATTTGGTAAATAGCGCATTTTTGCGTAAATTTACTCACTTTTAGAAGTTAACCGCATAATAATGGATTCGGTAAAGATTATCGAAATAAAAAAAAGCGTCTTTGAGGACAACAACCTTGATGCAGATGCCCTGCGCAAGGAGTTGAAACTCAAAGGCGTTTTTTTGCTTAACCTGATGTCGTCGCCGGGAAGCGGCAAAACCACCACCCTCATTCAGACCATCAACCGCATCAAGTCCAAGATCCGCGTCGCGGTAATGGAGGCCGATATTGACTCTGACGTTGACGCCGTCAAAATCAAGGAAGCCACCGGCATCCCTTCCATCCAACTCCACACCGGAGGCATGTGCCATCTTGACGCTGAAATGACGCGCCAGGGCCTTGACAATATGCCCATGGAGGACGTGGACCTTGTAATTCTGGAGAACGTTGGGAATCTTGTGTGCCCCGCGGAGTTTGACACCGGAAGTTCCTGCAACGCAATGATCCTTTCCGTCCCGGAAGGCCACGACAAACCCCTCAAATACCCCCTGATGTTCTCCATCTGCGACGTTGTGGTGGTCAATAAGATTGACGTCCTTCCGTACTTCGACTTCGATATGGAAAAGTGCCGGGAATACGTGCATATGCGTAACCCCGGGGCACGCGTCATCCCAATATCGGCCAAAACAGGAGAGGGCGTGGACGAATTCGCCTCCTGGCTCCTGGATGCTGTGAAAAACTGGAAAAAACACTAAAACTTACACTATATGCCTGAGATGTCAAAAAAGTTTGTCCCCAAGCACTTTGGTGACAAGAACCCCAATCCCAAGCTCATTAAATTCGTCCGTCACGTCACGGACCGCATTCCCGGAAAGATCAAGATGACAACCGAAGCCCCGGAGTACTGGGGCCTTGCCTGCATCTTCGAGGACGAGATGGATGCCGTAACCCGTGAAGCCTCCCTGGACCTTCTCCTTGCAATGCTGCCCGGCAGCACCTTCAAGGTGAGGAAGCACTGGAGTTATGCCGCGCTTCATGAGTTAAACGCCAAAAAGCGCTTCACCCCGGACGACAAATCCCTGGATGACCTCCTTGATAAACTTGCCGTCTTCGGTATGCTGGAGTACGACTACGGAGACCATTACACCAACGGCCAGGGCCCGGATCCCGGCACCACGTTCAACCGTGAAGACCGCATCTACTGGGTTCCCATGTTCGTTCCCGGCAGCGCGGAGTACACCAATATGAGCGTCACGCTTATGGACAAGCACCCGGAACTTGCCATGTTCTTCGAGCGTATGACCTTCCTCCCGCTGGAAAAGGTGACTCCGTTCGTCCCTATGGGCGGCAGCGGTATCGGCATGCACGTAATTCCAGTAGAGAAGGCAATCTCCATGGAGAACCAGTCCATAGACATAGAGCACATCTCATACTGGCTCAAAAAATATGAAGGCCACCTTGGCGTGGGCATCTGCTCCTGCCGTTATGGCCGCAAGAAACTGGACGAAGGCTGCGCCGACGACTACCGTGACTGGTGTATCGGCGTGGGTGATATGGCCGATTACCTCCGTGAAACCGGCCGCGGCCACGACATAACCTACGACGAGGCTATGGCAATCCTCAAAAAGGCGGAAGACCACGGCTTCGTGCATCAGGTGACAAACATTGACGGTGAGGGAAAGATCTTCGCTATCTGCAACTGCAACGTCAAGATCTGCAATGCCCTCCGTACGTCACAACTGTTCAATACGCCCAATATGAGCCGCAGCGCCTATGTGGCGGAAGTTGAGCCCGAAAAGTGCGTCGCCTGCGGCCGCTGCGTGGAATACTGCCCCGCCGGCGCCGTGAAACTTGGCCAGAAACTCTGCACCAAGGACGGTCCGGTAAAATATCCCAAACATCCGCTTCCGGATGCCCTGCCGTGGGGCCAGAAGGACTGGACGGAGGATTACCGTGACAAGAACCGCATCAACTGCTACGATACCGGTACTTCTCCCTGTAAGACCGCCTGCCCTGCGCACATTGCCGTACAGGGATATCTCCGCAAGGCGGCACTTGGAGAGTACAAGGAGGCCCTTGAACTCATCAAACGTGAGAATCCGTTCCCTGCAGTCTGCGGCCGCGTCTGCAACCGCCGCTGCGAGGACGCCTGCACCCGCGGTACCATAGACCAGCCCGTTGCAATTGACGCCGTCAAGAAGTTCCTCGCAGAACTTGACCTCAAGGCCGAAACCCGTTTTGTACCTGAGGTTAACTGCTGCTCCAATGTCCAGGACCGCTGGGAGGAGAAGATTGCAATAATCGGCGGCGGCCCTGCAGGTATGTCCTGCGCCAATTACCTTGCCACTATGGGTTACAGGCCCACCGTGTTTGAAAAGAACGAGGAACCCGGCGGTATGCTCCGCTACGGCATTCCTTCATACAAACTGGACAAGGATGTGATCAAGGCGGAGATCGACATAATGAAGGAGATTGGCGTAGAGGTCCGTACCGGCGTTGAAGTGGGTAAGGACGTTACCATACAGCAACTTCGCGATCAGGGTTACAAGGGCTTCTACGTGGCTATCGGCTGCCAGGGCGGCCGTCTTCCCGGCATCCCCGGAGAAACGCTTCCCGGCACCACCACCGCCATCGAATTCCTCCACAATGCCAACTGCGGCAAGATGAAGGTTTCCGGCAAGGTTGTAGTTGTTGGCGGCGGCAATGTTGCCATAGACGCAGCCCGCGTGGCAATGCGCAGCGGCGCATCGGAGGTTACCATGCTCTCCCTTGAGACCGAGGACATTATGCCCGCATCCCTTGAGGAACGCACGGAAGCCCGCGAAGACGGCGTTGTGCTCAATCCCGGCTGGGGCCCCAAGGAAGTACTTGGAGAAGACAAGGTCAAGGGCATCGTGTTCAAGAGGTGCACCTCCGTATTCAACGCAGAGCATAAGTTCGCTCCGGAGTACGATGAATCTGAACTCATCACCCTTGATGCCGATATGGTGATTTTCGCAATCGGCCAGACCGTTATCCTGAAGGATCTCCTGAAGGACACCAAGGTGGAATTCTTCCGCGGCGTTTATCCCGTGGCCGACAAACTCACTTACCAGACCGCAGAGCCCGACATCTTTGTGGGCGGTGACTGCTTCACCGGTCCCAAGTTCGCCATCGACGCCATCGCCGCCGGCAAGGAGGCTGCAGAGTCCCTGCACCGCTTTGTCCAGCACGGCCATATGACTATCGGCCGTAACCGCAGGGATTTCATCGAACTTGACAAGGATAACATCGTTGTAGAGTCCTACGATAACTCTTCCCGTCAGGATCCCGGCGTTGTGCCCGTGAAGTCCAAGTTTGCCGAATATCACGGCACTCTCACGGAGGAACAGGTGCGTAAGGAAACAGCCCGCTGCCTCAAATGCGGCGCGTCCGTTGTGGATGAGAACAAGTGCATCGGCTGCGGCATCTGCACCACAAAGTGCGGCTTTGACGCCATCCACCTGCACCGTGTCCACCCCGAGGCATCCCACATGCGCACCTCCGAGGATAAATTCGGCGGCATCCTTCCTTATATGATCAAACGTACCGGAAGAATTCTTTTCAGTAAGAAGCAGAAATGATGAATAGGAGGGTATATGTTCAAAACTACGTCCCTTCGGGACTAACCCTCGGGCGGGCAAAACGGGGCCCCCGAAAATCTTTGATTTTTGGGGTGTCATCACAAAGCCACGGGCGGCTATGGTTTTGAGTATGTCCCTCTGAATCAACTAACTTATGCATGAACTAGGTATAGTATTCTACATTATAAGGGACGTCAAGAAGGCGGCCCAGGAGAATGGTGTGGAGAAAGTATCGGCAGTAGTGATGAACATAGGGGAGGTGAGTACCATCGTTCCGGAGTACATCATGGACTGCTGGAGATGGGCGGCCGATAAAGAGGACCTTCTGAGGGGCGCTGAACTGAAGATCAATACGCTGCCGGCGGTGTCTTACTGCGAGGACTGCGGGATGGAGTTTGAGACGGTGCGTTTTGGCAAAACCTGTCCGCACTGCGGAAGTGAGAAGACTTATCTTCTTCGTGGTAATGAAGTGGAAATAAAAGAAATTGAAGTTCCAAACCAATAACACATTTATTTTTAACTTAAACCTTTAATTATGTTTTTTCAAGTTTATGGAGAGCACGCCCTGTCACAGTGGGGAATGCTGATTGTGGTCCTTCTGGGCCTGATCCTCTTCAATGAGTTTGCACGCAGGACAAAACTTGGCGGCATCATCACTTTCCTGGCCATTCCTCTGGCCCTTACAGCCTACTTCCTGGCTATCTGGGTTGGTGTGAAGACCGGAGCACAGTGGGCTCTCGAGAACCAGACTCACGTCTATATGCAGGGCTGGTTCCACTATGCCAAACTGTATGCTGCAACGGCCGGCTGTATCGGCTTTATGATGATCAAGTACAAATGGGGTATCGGCGCAAAGCACTGGTTCAAGCCCTTCCCGTTCATCATCGTTGCCATCAACATCCTCATTGCCTGCGTATCCGACTTCGAGAGCGCAGTGATGGGCTGGAACAAATGGTGGCTCACCTCCGAGGGCGTATGGCAGTATGGCGGCTGGCACAATGTAATGAACGGCGTTGCCGGTCTTCTGAACATCTTCTGTATGACCGCCTGGTGGAATGTGTATCCTTCCAAGGACAAGAAGGACATGATCTGGGCCGATATGACCTGGGTTTACATCCTTGTCTATGACATCTGGAACTTTGCATACACCTACAACTGCCTGCCTACTCACAGCTGGTACTGCGGTATCGCACTGCTTCTTGCTCCCACCATCGCCGCTCTGCTTTGGAACCGTGGCGGCTGGATCCAGAACCGTGCAAACACCCTTGCAATCTGGTGCATGTTCGCACAGGTATTCCCTCTGTTCCAGGAGACCTTCAAGAACGGTCAGCAGTGGTTCAGTTGGGCAACCCTTCCCGTGCTTTATCCTCAGGGCACCGCTACCATCGAGCAGCTTTATGCAGCAGCCGGCGGTGAGGCCGCAGTGGTCGGTACAACCGTAGATCCTTCAGTTGTGGCTGCAAATCCCACAATGATGATCGTGATCAGCGCCCTTGCCCTTCTCACCAACGCAGTTGCCCTTGGTTACATCTTCGTTCAGGCCAAGAAGCGTCACATCAATCCTTACAAGGAAGACGTCTTCGTGGACCAGAAGTACTACAAGGATGCAATGGCCCGTGCCGTTGTTGACTAATCTTCTGATAGTCAATTGATTAATGATATAGCGGTGCACTTCACGGTGCACCGCTATATCATTATATGGCTGAGAATCAGCGTGTTAGCGCTTTTTGATTTTGCGGACAGGGTCGCAGGTGAGGCCGATGCCCAGTTTGTTGAAGGTTTTGCGGTCTACCTCGGAGAGCATTACCGTGGAGTGGACCTGGGCGCCCTTGAGGTTAGGGAGTTCATCCAGGGCCAGTTTACAGTTTTCATCGATGAGACTCATCATTGAGATGGCTACAAGTACTTCGTCGGTGTGGAGACGGGGATTGTGGCCGTGAAGGTATGTGACCTTGGTTTTCTGGATGGGGGCAATCATCTGCTGGGGGATGAGTTTCACGTTGTGGGCTATGCCGGCAAGGTGCTTTATGGCGTTAAGGAGAAGCGCGCTGCAGGGTCCAAGCAGGGGAGAGGTCTCACCGGTGAGGATGGTGCCGTCTTCAAGTTCTATGGCTGCGGTGGCAACGCCTGCCTTCTCAAGGCGCTCGTGGGCCGCAACGGTTGTTTTTCTATCGGCCGTGGTGAGCTTGGCCTTCTTCATCACAAGGCTGTTTTTGTTCACCTCCGCTTCCGTGGCCTTTCCATCGGCAAAATTGCATAGGGCGGTGTAGTAGCGCCTTATGATTTCCTGCTTGGAGGCTTCCTGGCACACTTCGTCGTCACTGATGCAGTAGCCTATCATATTGACGCCCATATCCGTGGGTGACTTGTAGGGGGATTCTCCGTATATGTCCTCGAAGAGGGTGTTCATAACGGGGAAGATCTCTATGTCCCTGTTGTAGTTGACGGCGGTCTCTCCGTAGGCTTCCAGATGGAAGGGGTCTATCATATTAACGTCATCAAGGTCTGCGGTGGCGCTCTCGTAGGCCATATTTACGGGGTGGCTCAGGGGAAGGTTCCAGACCGGGAAGGTCTCGAACTTTGCATAGCCGGCCTTGATGCCTCGTTTGTTCTCCTGGTATAACTGGCTCAGGCACACTGCCATCTTGCCGCTGCCTGGGCCTGGAGCCGTCACAACCACAAGAGGCTTGGAAGTCTCAACGTAGTCGTTCTTGCC
>ONOQ01000085.1 GCA_900319485.1 uncultured Bacteroidales bacterium
ATGGCGCAGCAGATATGCTCCTTTTCCAGATTCTCTTTCGTTACCTTGATGTATTCCATGATTTTGACAAATTCCGATTTATCTAACTGTCAAAGATAACCATTTTTTCAATATGATTTCTCAAAAGCATCCTTTACTTCATTCAAGATATTGTCTTTAAGGAGTTTAGCTACAACCTCTAGGCGTATTACCCGGTTCAGGCTCCTGAAACGGAAGGTCGGCGCTTTTTGAGGGGGACCTTCCATGCCCCATCCACCAAAAACGCCGTTTTGGTGGATGGTGAAGGCAAAAGGGCAGTTCGTCCACCAAAAAGGCCGTTTTGGTGGATGGCGAAGGCAAAAGGATGGCGAAGGCTGGACGTTCCAACAAAAAACCGCCGCTTGCAAAGCGCCGGAGCCAAAGCGCAGCGGTGCACAGAAGCAATCGGCGATTAAATATCGTTATCCGTTTACTGCTTCACGGACAGCGGCAGGTCCTGCTGCGTGAGGTAGAACATGTAGAGGACGACGGGTTTGGTGCCGCGGTTCTCGCCATGGTGAACGGTGCCTACCATCTCGACAACGGCCTCGCCCTCATGCACCACCTTCTCCAAACCGTCCTCGCTGATGATGGTCAGGTCTCCCTGCACCAGGATACCGAAGTTCATCACGGGATGATAATGCATCCCTAACCGCTGCCCTGCAGGAATCTCGTATTTTATCCCCACAATCTCGGGGCGGCCCTGCAGGTAGTCGGGCAGATCTACGCCGTCCCAGCTCTTGTCGGTGCGTATCAGTTCCGTCGTTACAACTTTCGCCTCGGCTTCATTTGCGTTAGTCTGACCGCATGAGGTCAGGAAAACACTTGCTGTCGCTGCGCCGCAGATTGTCAAGATAGTGGCCAGCATCCAATTAATGATTTTCTTCTGCATTTTAGTGTTTCTAAACCTTACAAAGTTAATTTATTTCTTACACTTTTCAAAAAACCCGCCGAAGACTGAGCATGGCGGCGGTGAAGAAGTTCAATATACAAGGTCTTGATTTCATCAGAAAGGAATGAGGCATGAATCTCTTCCTCAAACTTGGGAAGGAGGTCCACATACTTCTTCTTGACACGGTCAAAAACGATTTCCGGTACGCCGCATGTGCGGTATGCGTTCCTGAAGTCAGCATCCTTCATACGCTTCTTCTTCCCGTTGAGATTGAGGGCTAACTCTTTGTCATCGACAGGATTGCTTATGGCGGCATTTAACAGGTCGTATGCCGGAGTGAGCATGGGCTCGCCGGCAGGAGAATATAGCGAAAAGTTCTTTAGGTGCATATCGTTATTCCCTGTAAGCCAGGAGAAATACACCAGCTCCAGAAAATCGACCATATCCAACTGGGCATTGGTCGAGTACTTGCGAATAGCCTTTCCTATCTGCTCGTAGGAACTGCGATACTTATGCTCGGTCTGGCGCTCCGTGAGCTGGCACATATCTTCCATCGCAATCTTCTCACCATCGGCCTTGCGGTCAATCCGCTTGGTCAGATAGCCGATGCTGCCGTCTTTCATGCGGATGAGCGTGTGCGGGACAATCTTGATTTTTGCGATTTCAGCCAGATGCATAGTCAAGTCTTCATTCTCGGGCAGCATCGCAAAGCGTTCCGTCTGCGGCTTGAAGATATAATCCCCCCAAAGGCCGACGATGGTCAGTTTCTGGGAGTCCTTGTGCTTATCCAGATTCAAGGACAGTTTGGGCTGGACGCCGGTCAAAGTGGTCTGCGACCGGATGACTTGGGCCGCCAATTCATCCATCTGCGCACGTGTGTAATCGAGCGAAGGAGCCGTGTGAGTTCCGAAGAACTTCCGGCAACAGGATTTGTGGAAATCGACCTCTCCGGGCTCGAGTTCCTTATAGCAATACAAGCACTTACTCATCGCCTTCCTCCTTTATGGGAATTACACTTACCGCGCCGATACAGTCCTTGCAACATAGAAGAAGCAGGGCAAATCTGTCCAGCTCGCTGATATCCGTATTGCGCAGTGCTACATCCAGAAGCCATCCTTCGGGAATGAGGCCGTCGAAGAACGGGAAAAGAACCTTAGACTGATATGGCTTGTCGGTCAACGGTAGAGTCAGGCTGACGGGCGCGGATGCAGCATCGGCAAGATACTCTTCGTTATATGAGAACTCATATCCCTCATCTGTTTCTTTCAAGATGCCGGCGTTTATCCCTTTATATTGAATCAATGCTTTACTCATCTTACCTTCTTTTGAGGAATCAGTTCATATCCAAACAGGTTGAACACTTGGGCAACCTTGTCCATACGGACGGTAGCCTTGCCTTGTTCCAATTCGCGCACGAAATTCAGGCCTACGCCTGATTTCATCGCCAGGTCCACCTGCGTGAGACCGTGCTCTTTCCGCAAGGATTTCAAAATTGAAGATATGGGGTTGCTATTCATAATTACATTCGTTCGGATGCAAATATACGAAATAATTATCATATTACATCACAACGAATGTAATTTTTGCAAATAAGGGCCAAGTGCATCCGAAAGGATGTAATTTTTGAGGGGGACCTTCCATGCCCCATCCACCAAAAAGGCCGTTTTGGTGGATGGCGAAGGCAAAAGGATGGCGAAGGCAGTCCACACAAAAAAACCGCCGCTTGCAAAGCGCCGGAGAACGACCTTGCCGGCTCCGCCAAACTGATGAACTTCTTTGACGCAGGCATCGCCATCGGCCGAAGCGCCAAGAGTTCTGAGCTTCGCTATGTCAAACAGGTCAAAGTCCGCACCGGATTGAACA
>ONOQ01000028.1 GCA_900319485.1 uncultured Bacteroidales bacterium
GACGTGAACGGAGACGGAATTGTGAACGACTTCGATATGGTTCCTATCGGCTACACCAGCATCCCCGAAATAAACTACGGCTTTGGCCTCAGCCTTAACTGGAAGGGCATAGACGCCAGCGTATTTTTCAGCGGAATGTCCCATGTGACGCGCTTCATCGGCGGGTACAACCTTTACGGCGGCGCCGCCACCAATGTCCTCATCCAGGGACAGGTCTTTGCCGATGTGATCGAGCGCAGCTGGTCCGTGACCGGAGATCCACACGCCGAGTACCCCCGTTTCACCGTGGAAGCATCTGCCAACAATCAGGTACGGTCCACCTTCTGGCAGAAGGATATGAGTTTCCTGCGTCTGAAGAATGCCGAACTGGGATATACACTCCCCAAGAAATGGACAAAGAAGGCCGGAATGAGCGCCGTACGCTTCTACGTGCAGGGCGTGAACCTCCTTACCTTCTCCGGCTTCAAACTCTGGGATCCGGAACTGGAATCCTCCTACGGAAACGTGTACCCGCTCACCCGCAACGTGAGCCTTGGCCTCAACATCAACTTCTAAAGACGCTGCGCTATGAAAAAGATAACCATTCTTGTAATCCTTGCCCTTGCAGCAGTAAGTTGCGATTCCTTCTTTGACATCAACCTCAAGGACCAGCCCACGCTGGAGGATACCATGAGCCGTTCCAGTACCGTGAAACGCTATCTGGCTCATCTCTATTCATATATTCCCCGCGACGAGAACATCCGTAACTACGAGGGCGCAACTGTCCTCCGCTCCGACGAATCCCTGGTTGCCAAATCCCAGTACGAGACCTTCTGGTACAAGGTGCGCCGCGGAGAATACGGGGCCGATAATTCAGTTGATGACAGCAGCGCCAACCCCTGGAAACGTTTCTATACTGGCATCAACGAGTGCACCACCTTCATCAATAACATTGACAAGGACGTGGAGGACTCCCCCGCCCTCATCCAGCAGATGATAGGCGAAGCCCGTTTCCTAAGGGCCTTCTATTACTTTGTGCTCCTGAGGCAGTACGGCCCGGTGATAGTGTGGGGTGACAAGGCCTCCGACCAAAGCGTAAAGGCCGAAACCCTTGACCGCAATACCCTTGACGAGAACTTCGATTTCATAATTTCCGAGCTTGACAAGGCCATAGAACTCCTCTGCTACGAGGTGAACGACGACGGCCTTGGCCTGAGCCTTTCATCCAATAAGGGCCGCGCTACAAAGGGAGCCGCCCTTGCCCTCAAGACCCGTGTGCTCCTTTACCGCGCATCCCCGCTCTACAACGGTCAGGACGGCAGCGGAATCTTCTCATCCTTCACCAACTCAAGGGATGAGAAACTGTTCCCGGAGTATGACGCGGCAAAATGGGACGACATTGTAAAGGCGGCCGAAGACCTGTTTGCCCTGGGCAGGTATAACCTTGCGACATCGGCCTCCGGAGGCACTCCCATCCAGAGGGCAGCGGCCAATTACCAGTGCACCTGGTTCCAGAACTGGAGCATCAACCAGGAGATTATCTGGGGCTGGTGGTACCGCGCCTGGGGTGACGAATCCCTGGGCCAGGGCTGCGACGTAGCGTACGCCGCTCCCGCCGGAGGACGCATAGCCCTTGCCGGCTATTCCCTCACGTCCCCTTCCCTGAAACTGGTGGACGCCTATCCCATGTGGGAGAATGGCCGATATCCTGTCCTTGGATATGCAAAGACCGGCGAAATGCCGGACTACTCCCGGCCGTTCATAGACCCTCTCTCAGGGTATCAGGCAAGCGGCTGGACCGATTCTTTCCAGCAGGAAGTTGACGTGGATCCCGCCTGGGCAACGCCCTTCAAAGCCCACAACTCAACCGTTGGCCGCGACGCCCGCTATTACGCGAACTTTGTTCCCAACGGCTTCTGGTGGCCTTCTTCCACAACGGCTTCCGGCGGTCCCCTGAAGTTCACCTGCTTCAACGGCCCCGCAGCTACTTCTCCCTACTCCGAGACCGAGGCCTGCAACCGCGTAGGCTACGTGTGGCGCCGTCTTTACAAGGCCAATAACCCCCTGAAGGACCTTACCGCAGACTACCAGAGCATGCATTACGTCTATCCGGCCTTCCGCCTTGCCGAGGTTTACCTCAGTTATGCCGAGGCTCAGAACGAGAGGACCGCCCGCGACGCCGCAAAGGCAATCGAGTACATTGACAAAGTTAGAGAGAGAAGCGGCCTTCCCGGCCTCCAGACCTCTTACCCCGACATTGACTTCATGAGTGCCGATGGCACCTCCACGGTTGGAGAGGTGACCCGCACAGGCCGCGAATGGCTTCGCTGGATCATCCTTCAGGAGCGCATGTGCGAGTTTGCGATGGAAGGCCAGCGCCACTACGATATGCTTCGCTGGATGAAAGCCCTGGAAGAGTACAATGTGGAGAACTGGACTCTTCACGTCACCGCCGACAACTACGAGGATTCCTACGAAAGGGTGAGCACCGACTACATAGGCGGAAGGTCAAAGTTCTCAGAAAGAGACTACCTCTTCCCCATCGGCTCACCCCAGATTGCCCAGATGACAAGTTTCACCCAGAACCCCGGCTGGTAGCCGCCAAATGAGAATGGATATGAAAACAAGATTATTGATACTTGCCTCCCTCATCCTCCTTTCCAGCGGATGTATGAAGGACGACCGCCTCAACTTCATGGTGGACGACAGCTTTGGCCTTACCGCCAGGGAAGCCATTGTGGAAGCATCCATCCATACCGGCTCCTTCAGCGTGGGAATTGCCAAGAACGGCATAGGCTCTTCGGCCGCATCCGTTGAAATAATATCTGGCGCGGACGACGACAAAGCCGCCCTTGACGCATACAACAAAGCCAACGGAACTTTTTTCAAGGCCCTTCCCGCCTATCTTTATGAGTTCTCGGATTCCAAGCTGGAGTACTCTGAGAAGGAGGTTGTGAAGGAAGTCTCCATTTCCTGGGACGCCAAGCTTGTTTCCCAGATGATGGAAAGCGGAGATGACTATGTTATCCCCTTATGCATCTCTTCCGGAAAGCTGAACGTGAACTCCGAGCACAGTTTCCTGATTGTTCACCTCAACCGCTCCACCCTTGCCGTGGAGCAGGTCCGTCAGGTACGCTCCATCGAAGGTAAGGCCGTAGAGGCCGATGACTCCGGAAAGGTGCCCGAGCTCAAGGAAACCATCACCCTGGACCTTTCCCTGGACCACCCCATCAAGAACGTCGGGATGACCCTTCCCGTAGCCGTTGACAATGGCCTTGTCGCCGCCTTCAATGAGAAGGAGGAAGACGAGTGGGTTGCCGCTCCGGATGGCCTTGTAAGCATTGTGAACCAGTCCGTGAGCATTCCGGAAGGCTCTTCATCGGCCACATTCCAGGTGGTCCTGGACAAGGGCAAACTCCCATTCAAGGACGGAAAACTGCAGGTATTCCCCAATTACGTGGTTCCGGTTGCGGTGAACGCCGATGCCATCAAGGCCACCATGTCCGGAGAGGAGTTTGACCTCAAGGGCCTCGGCCTTGGTAATACGGTCACATACATCTGCGTAAGTTACGCCATGAACGGCATTTCCGTAGTTGTACGTGAATGGGGCCGATACTCTAAAGGAACAGCCTGGTACAGTGACCTAGACGGTTTTTCCAGCGGAGCCGACCGTACCATAGCCATGGACGACAATTATGTATACATAGCCCATTCCAGCGGGACTGCCGGCCTTTACGCCCTCAACCGTTCAAACGGCAGTTTTGCAAAGAAACTGGACGTGAGTCCCACAGAAGGCGGAAAGTGCACGCATCCCGTCTCCTGCGTAAGGATGATACGGAATGAGTCCGGGGCCGATATACTCCTGTTCTCATCCCTCAAGGTGGAGGGCGACGAACACGTCTATGTGTATGCATACGTAAACGGCACTGACGCCGCACCCGTACGCATACTGGACTTCCTTCACGACAACAAGGGCGGGGCCGATGACTGGCGCCGCTACGGAGACCGCTTCACGGTGGAAGGCACCTGGCAGAACGGCAAACTGTGGTTCCTCACCTGGCACGACGGGACATACGGCAAGATGCTGGGATTCCACATAGTGAACGGCACCGTAGTGAACCCTGAAGACCCCGAAGACTATTATATCCCCAGCGACAAGGCCGGCATCAAGGACGTGGTCCGCTACCCTGGCTGGGACAACTTCCTTGTAACCCGCAACGGCCGAGGAAACATCTACTCCGTAGGTGCTCCCGGCGCCAACGGATGGATCGGCCTGGATGACCAGAAGGAAATGCCCGCCCTCAGCCTTGCCTACGGTTTCAACTTCTTTGATTTCCACGGAGAGGACTACATAGCCTTCATGCAGCTTGACGGGGAGAACGCCGTGCGCGGAAAGCTTGTGATCATGGACAATAAGGCCGAATCTCCCGCCCAGTTCCCGGACCAGCTTGACTGGTTCGCTGAGAACAGGACTCCAGGAGAGGGTGAAGACCTTGCGGAAGGCCTCCGCTACTTCCCCATCCAGGATCCGGAGGACTTCGAGGCCAAATCCAGCATCACGGCAAGTCACTCCGTAGGTGACTGCACCGTCCGTTACATAGGCGGTAGCACGTATATTGCAGTACTTATGCAGGGCTGCGGACTCAGCCTTTTCCAGCTTCAGTAAATGAAATACATCGCACTTTTTGTCATGACCCTCATTCTCTCGGCCTCAGGATGCCGGGAGAAGAAGGCCAGTACCGTCGCCCAGCCCGCCGTGAGGGTTGACATCACGTCCTGCGACACCCGTGAGGTTGCTTTTATAGTTAACTCCATAGATGCTTCATCAGTCAGTTACGGAGTTGGGACAACGGCCGATGATGCCAAAAACCTTGCCAAGGTTGAAGCCACATCAACTACCGGGGCTGGCGTTCTGGAACTGTCCTGGAACGGCCTTGAGCCCCTTACGGACTATGTCCTCTGCGTGAGGGGAAACGGTCCTTCCGGTGAAGAGGGGAAATGGGAGACGGCTTCGTTCAGGACTTTGGAGGAGCGTTCCTATGTCCCCACGTTTTCCAGCGTAAGCCTTGTTGGCTACTGGCATAGGGAACCACGCGTCTGGGACGCCGCGCGCTTTGGGCCTCACGTAAGCTGGAAGGCCCCCGGCGGCACCGAGCAGTGGCTCTTTGAGGCCTTCCTGTTCCTGGAAGGCAGCGACTGGCTTCACAACAAAACCTTTGTCCTTGGGTCTGGGGAATCGGCCGGGAAAGCCGAATGGCAGTACCAGCTGGACCTCTGGCTTGGACCTGAAGGCTGCGTGAAAGAACTGGACAATGCCTGTCAGGCGGTTGCGGGAAGGATTGGTGCTCCGCCTGCAAAAAGAGGCGTTATCATAGGCATTCCTGATGCCATAATGTTCCAGAGATTCTCCGACAAGAATTCTTCCACAACATACTGGGGAGACGGGCTGGACTTTGCCTCTGTGGAAGACCGTCTCAAAGCCCTCCGGTGGTATATCGACAGTGCCCGCAGGATGTTCTCCACCCTTGGATGCAAGTATCTTGAACTCTCCGGCTTCTATATCACTTCAGAGGAGATATACCTCCCCTGGGACATAGACGTCAACTGCCGCTACAAGAACTGGGACGTGATCGCTCCGGCTCTGGCCGATTACTGCCATGACGCTCAGGAAGGCCTGTACTGGATTCCCTACCATATGGGGCCGGGCTATAAGTACTGGAAGCAGCTGGGTATAGACCAGGCCTGGATGCAGCCCAACTGGTACTGGGACCTCCGCAACGAAGGCCGTCATCCATTCTCCAAGACCATATCGGCCATAAAGGAGGCCGATATGAGCGGGATGGAACTGGAGTTCGAGTACTCCTGTGTGGCCTCCCAGATGACAGGCGGCACCATGGGCCCGGACGGTGCCGGAAACCTTGTTTTCACGGCCGATGACGTCCCTGCCCTCAAGGACCGCGTGAGGCAGTATATGAAAGAGTTCAAGGATGCCGGCTTCTACGGCGTAAAATCCATTGCCCTCTACTCCGGCACCAATGCTTTCACTCAACTAGCCACGTCACCGGATCCTTCTGACCGCGCGCTTTATGATGAAGTGTGCCAGTTCATCATAGGGGGAAGCGGAAACCGTAAAATGCAAGCGGTTCATTAACCGTTACTTACGCAAAAACCTCCCCTCATTTTTACATAGAGGAAAATGCATAAACTACTCAATATCAGTAAATTACATTTCACGGCCTTTCTGGCCATCCTGCTCCCCTGCTGTGAGGTTCAGAAGGAAAACAGCGCGGTAACTCAGAGCATTGAGCCTGGCCAGGCCTTCATTGCAAAAGACGGAGTGAGGGTTGCCGTAGACTATGAGTCCGGAAACCTCAGGTACCTTGGGAGGGAGGGCTCCAACTTTGCCGGCAACCATGGCCTCTGGAGGCTATACTACAATACCCCGGACCAGAAAGAGATAGAGATTTCGCCCCGTGGTGAAGAGCCCGTGGTAAGTGAGGAAGGAGATACAATACGTATAGATTACAGCACACTTGGTGGCAAAGCGTTCAGCCTGCACCTGAGCATCTGGGAAGAAGGCGGGCACATCCGCTTTGGAGCATCCCTCGAGAACAACGAGCCCCACACAATCATAAGGGAGCTGCAGTACCCGCTTATCGGCCATATGCAAATCCCCTCCGATTACAAACTTCTCACCACCCATACCGGAGGCCAGATCTTTGACAATCCCGTGTGGAAGATCTCCAACGTGGACACAAGGGCTCTCTATATGACCCCTGCCCAGAAATTCCGCCAACTGGACCTCCAGTATCCCCGCAACGCCGCCTCCAACTGCTTTGCCTTTGTGGGAGAAAAGGACGGCCTCTATTTTGGGAGCCACGACACATCCCTGCAGCAAACCTGGCATGGACTCCGCACCTATCCGGATGAGGGTGGCATAGGCCACGTAACTGAAGATTTCAAGCACCTGGAAGCGGGCTTCTACCGCTATCCAAACGCCATGTGCGGGGACAGCTGGTCCAATGATGCCAGCGTAGTGGTGCCCTATGAGGGAGACTGGACAGAGACCTCCCGCATCTACAGAAAATGGGCCGATACCTGGTGGCATCACGCCCCGGTGCCGCAGTGGGTTCAGGATATGACCGGCTGGCAAAGAGTTATCTTCAAGCACCAGTACGGGGAATATCTGAGGAAATACACGGACCTTCCAGGCCGCATTGCCGCAGCCGGAGAAAGTGTTGGCTGCAACGCCGTCCTTGCCTTCGGCTGGTGGAAAGAAGGGATGGACAACGGCTACCCCAATTATACCATCGATGACTCCCAGGGCGGAGAGCCCGCCTGGAAGGAAGCAATAGCCGACTACCGGAGCGGCAGAGGCACTGCGGAGCATTTGCCCGGACAGGGTTGCGAAGCAACGCGGAGCAGTGCCTCTGCCGCACCGGTCAACAGACTCCTGCTGTACTTCAACGGCAGGTTGATTGACGTGGAGAGCGACTTCTACAAGAGCGGCGGCGGCGCCAGGGTAGCCAACAAGGACAACACCGGACGCGAGTTCACGGAGCACTACAAGTTCACCGGAGAAGGCACCACGCTGGGCTACTATGACTCCCGCACGTTTGTGATTGCCGATATGTCAAAGCGCGAATGGAGAGACCAGCTCCTGAAGTGGGCCGACAGGGCTATGGATTACGGCGCCGACGCCGTGTTCTATGACCAACTGGGTGTTGCAGAGGAGTTCCCCAATTGGGACCTTTCACGCGAATACCCTGTCCAGGATATCTTTACGGGCCGCTATAAGGCCGATGCCCTCAGGGAAATCCGCGATCACATAAAGGCTAAGGATCCGGAATTCGCCCTTGGGACGGAATGGCTCAGCGACTGCACTTCCCAGTTCTGTGACTTTGTGCACATAGTTGAATTCACCGCCCTTCCGGAGAGTTTCCCGGAGTGGTTCCGCTACACCTTCCCGGAGGTTGTCTGGAGTGACCGCTGCGTCCGTGACGACAACGACGTCCCCCGCCGCGTGAACAATACCCTCCTGAAGGGCCTCAGGAACGACATTGAAGTGTTCCGCTGCCGCGGCCTCATAGACGAAACTCCCATTTACCAGGCCCACCTTGCCAAGGTGAACGAAATCCGCCACGCCTTCCCTGACCTTCTCCTGGAAGGCCGATACACTGCAACTGACGGCTTCACCTGCTCCAACAAAGCCCTCTCGGCCTGCAGCTTCGCCTCAGGAAACCACATAGCAATTGTCATCACCAACACCGGAGACAAGAAGCAGAGAGGGAAGATAAGCGTTGCAGGCTACTCTTTGACAGACAGCCGGACAATCGGCCCTTCAAAAGTCCGGAAAAATTGCGTAACTTTAGGCCGTCACGGACTTGCCGTGCTTATATTTGAGAAATGATAAGGTTTTTTTCACTTCTATCGGCCTTCGCCCTTTTTGTGGCATCCTGCAGCGGCAGTACCCCTACAACTGCCGGAGCAACCCTCAAGGCCCCTGAAGAGGTGACGGCCCAGACCATTTCACAGGAATATGTGATTGTTTCCTGGAAAAACGCCGCCCCCACTGCGGAAGGTTTTTACGTTTTCAGGCAGTCAAACGCCAAGCCGGAGTCGGTTCTTCCCAAAGAGGCCACCTCTTACAGGTTTGATGACCTTGAGCCCGGAACGGAGTACCGTTTTGGCGTTCAGGCATTCGGCAGCGGCACAGCCATGTCTTCAGTTGTATGGCTGCAGGCCGTAAAAACTCTGGAGTATCCACCTGTTCCGGAGCCTGAGCCTGAAGAAGACCCCAACCCCATAGAGGCAATAGAATTCACATGGTCGGAAGTGACCGGGATGGATTTACCCGCGTCCCTGAAAGTTTACAGGACCGAAGGAACGCTCAGCGGCCGCCCGCTGCAGGCGTGGTATGCGGTTTCAAAAACCGATGCCGACATCCAGTTACGTGTCCTCTTCCCCGGGTTTGACAATAAGAAAACAATTGACGCCATAGCTGAGGCCGATGAAAAATGCCTTGTCCTTGTGAACGGCGGCATCTTTGGAAAATTCAACCAGGGCCTTGCCGTTTGCAACGGGGAGCAGACTCCCTGGGCAAGAGTGGTAGACGACAACTGGGACGTAGACCGCCAATA
Source organism: uncultured Bacteroidales bacterium (assembly GCA_900319485.1). Lineage (GTDB taxonomy): Bacteria > Bacteroidota > Bacteroidia > Bacteroidales > UBA932 > Cryptobacteroides. The sequence goes on from ONOQ01000028.1 coordinate 9,120, forward strand.
CTGGGGTCCGGACGGGAAACTCCACACCATATCACGCGGCCTGTTTGGTGTAGACGCAGCCGGAAAGCCCGGCGTATACTGGTCCTACACCCCTTCCCATGGCACGGTGTACGTCTACGACAAACCCATTCCAACCGTTGCGGGCGGCCCGGTCCAGGGCGGCGGAACAGACACATTTCCCTGCCCCAAGGCATCCTGGGAGCCTTATAACGCCATAACCTGCGGTCCCGTGCTTCTGCAGGGCGGCAAATGCCCCATCAATGATAAAAAGACGCCCGCCGGCTACTGGGAAACCAATTATGAACTCTGGGCCGATGACATCTACGGCGTGGAAGTCCTTGCCGACAGAACCGCCGTGGGTTACCGTGAAGACGGCAGCGTGATACTCCTCATTGTAGACGGTCGCATAAGCACTTCACAAGGCGCAACCACTCTTGAGATGGCGGCTATTATGAAGGGCCTTGGCTGCGTAGGAGCCCTCAACCTAGACGGCGGCGGTTCCACGGGAATGTGGGTCAGGGGCGGAGGCCACCTCAATGACCTCACCGGCGGCAACCGCGCCGTCCTTACAACCATAGGCCTTTTCAGCAAATGACCCAATTGACGATTAACTGACGCTATATGATCTTCAAAATTGACGGGGGCAGTAAAGAGCCCATCTACAAACAACTTGTGATGCAGGTAAAAAAAGCCCTGCACGACGGAAGCCTGAAGGCCGGAGAGCAGATCCCTTCAATGAACGACCTTGCGGCAAAACTCGGCATTTCAAGGGAAACCGTGAAAAAGGCATACGGCGTCCTTGTGGAAAACGGCCTGATAGTGCCTAAACACGGGAAGGGTTTCTATGCAGCCGACCTGGAAAAAGGCGGGCGCCCCCAGGTGCTTGTGATCTTTGACAAGTTTTCCGTGTACAAGCAGATCCTTTTCAATGCCTTTTCTGAGAAAATAGGAGACAGGGCCGATATAACAATCGTGAACCACAACCAGAGCCTGGATCTTCTTACGTACTACCTGGACAACTATCTGGACGATTTTGACTACTATGTGGTAACGCCTCACTTCCCTCTGGACTCTGAGACCCAGGCCGGAGTCCTTAGGCAACTTGCCCGTATCCCCAATCGTAAGCTCATCATGCTGGACCGCCTTCAGCCGGACTATCCCGGAAACTACGGCGCAGTATATCAGGACTTTGAGTCCGACATCTACGACGGCCTTGCACAGGGCTTCGAGAAAGGGGCCCATACCGACTGCCGCCTCAGAGTGATCACCCTCCCGGAGTCTCTGTATGGTTCCATCATCCGCCGTGGCGTGGAGCGCTTCTGCAAGGACTATGAGATCCCCGTATCATTCTACTACACCGCTCCAGAAGATATCTCCAGGGGCGACATCTTCCTGGTACTGAACTCCCAGCTGGACGAAGGTCTGGTGAGTCTTGTGAGGAAGATATCGGCCTGGAATCTTTCAATCGGTGATGACGTGAAGATTATCTCCTACAACGAGTTCCCTATGAACGAACTGGTCCTTGGCGGACTCACCACCGTTTCCACCGATTTCTGGGAGATGGGACGCCTTGCGGCAGATATGATTACAGGCCACAAACTGGGCAAGCTGCGTTGCCCGTTCAGGATGATCCGCAGGCACACCTTCTGATTTTATGCCCCTTACTATTGCGTAAGAGCAAAATAATCCCTATATTTGCATAAGAATACCACAGTACACCACACTTGAATTTTTATTATTATCCACATAACTAATTCATTATCAGCATGAGAAAACTCTTTAAAGTATTCGTCGCTCTTACAGCAGGCCTGGCTATTGCCAGCTGCGCCAAAGAGTACGACGACACTGAGCTCAAGGGCAAAGTTGACGCCCTTGACAAGAAAGTGTCCACACTGGAACAGAAGGTGAATGCCCTCTCAGAGCAGGTCACCGGTATCGCTGCCACCATTGAAGAATGGAAGAAAGGCGGTTTCGTAGAGTCCATTCAGAAGATTGAAGGCGGTTACACCATCAATTTCGTAGGCGGCAAAACCGTTACCCTCTATGACGGTAAGGATGGTAAGGACGGCACCAATGGTACTGACGGTACTGACGGCACCAATGGTACAAACGGAACCAACGGTACTGACGGCGTTGACGGTAAGACACCCCAGATCATCAGTTACAACGACGAACTTGTATGGGCAATTGACGGAGAGCCTATCCTTGTTGGCGGCAAACCCGTTCCTGCAAACGTAGTTCCCACCTTCCAGATCAAGGAAGACGGCCATCTCTGGATGACCCTCTCCGGCGCAGAGACAGACCTTGGTAAGGTTGTTGGCGAAGACGGCGCAGGCGCTGCTGGAGACTCAATCCTCAAGTCCATCGAAGAGAAGGACGGAGAGGTTGTATTCACCCTCAACGGTGACCCTGAGGTAGTTTACACCATACCAATGGCTAAGGCTTTCAAACTTGTCATTGCAAATAAAGAGTATGAAGCAGCCGCAGGCGCAACCCTGAAGATTGACTTCACCGTTACCAACGGCACCGCAGAGATGGTTGACTGCTTTGCAGGCGGCCTCTACAGCGCAAAGATCGTGGGCAGCCAGGTTGTCGTAAACGTTCCGGATCCTTTCCAGGCCGGTCAGGTACTTGTATGGGCACAGAACGACAAGGGTCTCTTCTCAATGGTAAAACTCTCCTTCATCACCGCCGCAGAACTTGTGGTCGTTACACCCGCAGAGGAGATTGCCGCAATCCCTGCTGCCGCCGGAGATTTTGTGATCTCCCTCACTTCAAACGTAGATGTGGAAGTAAGCGAACCTGCAGTAGACTGGGTTAAGGCAGTCATCACCAAGGCCGATTACACCCTCACCCTTACCCTCACCGAGAATGAAACCGGTGAGCCACGTGAGACCGACATAGAAGTAGTACGCAAGGACAACGGCAATCTTGTCCAGAAGATCCATATCGTACAGCTTGGCGTAGACCTTATCCCCAAGGTGACCATTGATTTCACCGCACAGGGATACGCAAACGCCCAGGATCTCACCAATCTCACAGTTGACGATATCACTGTTACCTTTGACAAGGCAACTGGTGCCAACCCTCCCAAGTATTATACCAGCCCTGCTGGAGCTCGCACTTACGCCGGCAACATCACTACAATAACCTCTGCAAAGTACTACATAAAATCCATCAAGATTACTTACGACAAGAGCAAGGCTTTTGCAGCTACCCCTGACAGTGGTGCCTTGAGCACGGTTGACTCATCTACGGAACTCTGGACAGCAGCCGCTGAAGAAGGCGTTGCATCCGTGGCATTCACAACCGACACCGGCGGTCAGGCCCGCTACCAGAAGATGATCATCTACCTTGGCGACGAAATCCCCGCCACCCCCAAGGAACTCACCATTGAGCGCGTATGGGGTAAATATCCTAACACTGGATGGCCCACTGACTACATGACCGCTAACTTTGACCGTACCAGCACAACTGACGGTGAATGGGTCTATGTCGCAAAGGCCAATTCATCCGAATACGGCATTGTTGCCATAAGCGTGAGCGATCCTTCTGTTAAGAAGAATGTCAATGTCGAAGGCGTAGACGGAGGTCTGTTCAAGACATCTTGCGTCCGCACAATCTATGATCCTGACAGCAAAAAGTATATCCTTCTTGCAAGCAGCCTCACAACAGAAGCTGGTCACCTTCTCAAAATCTATGCATGGAAAGACGGTATTGATGCAGCTCCTACAGCACTCCTGTCCTGGGAAGTAGGCGGTTATCGCCGCTTTGGTGACTTCTTTACTGTAACCGGCACATGGAAAGACGGTGAACTCTGGTTCAGGAACAATACTGACAACACTGATCACAGGTGTGACCTCTGTGCAAGATTCACCGTAAAGAATGGCGCACTCACAGCCCAGTGGCCCGATGCATTCTCCCTTGGATATAACGGTTCAAAGGGCATGGGATCCCTGTACTTCTATGAGAAAGGTAAGGCCGATGTACTCCTTGTCACTCCCGATATCGGAATGTTCTTCGACATCAATAATGGTCCCGGCGGAAAGGAATGGAGCAACGGAAGCGACTACAGCGTATATGCAAAGCGTTTCGGCTTTACTCCGTTTGAGTTCAATGATAAAAAGTACATAGCATATCTTCATATGTACAATGCCGCACGTGGATGGCTCACCATCCTCAATGACACTCAAGGTACTTCTGAGGGCTTCATGCAGACAATTGTAGACAACAGCATCTACTTCCAGTCTGCAGTTCAGATTGAGAAAGATGAGCCTTCAACAGAAGTTGTTTCCGGCGCCACTTATTCCGGAAACACTATGGCAAACTGCTCTGTTGCCGTTATGGAAGACCATGTTATAATAGTCGGGCACCAGCAGAATACCGGTCTGTCAGTCTATAAGATGTACATGAAGTAATCTAACAGACAGCTTTTTTTCAGGGCAGCCTTTCACGGGGCTGCCCTGTTTGTTTTAAGACGGGGATTTCGTAACTTTGGGAGTAATGAAACGATTAGTCATACTTTTATCGGCCATAATTGTGGCCATATCCTGCTCTACGCCTGCGGAAAGGGCCCTGAAGGGGCTTTCGGGCCGCATAGTCCCCGGGTACAACATTCAGTTCAAGGAGAAGTCGGACACATCAGAGTGGTACCGCTTCTACAGCCGGGGCGGGAAACTTGTGATTGAGGGGTCATCGGCCAGCTCAATGGCCCAGGGCCTTAAAAGATACCTCTGGAACTACTGCAGGGCCGATGTTTCCTGGTACCTCTCAGACCCCGTTGAAGTGCCGTCGGAGATGCCATTGGTGGAGGCTCCCGTCACGGGGCGCGCCCTTGTCCCCTACCGGTTCTTCCTCAACTACTGCACCTTCGGCTACGAATTCCCCTGGTGGGACTGGCCGCAGTGGGAAAGACTCATAGACTGGATGGCCCTTAACGGGGTGAACCTGCCGCTTGCTATAACCGGCGAGGAAGCAGTGTGGCAGGAAGTGCTGCGCTCCCACGGCCTTACGGACGATGAAATACGCGCCTGGTTCACGGGCCCTGCCCATCTTCCCTGGAACCGTATGTGCAATATAGACGGAGAGGACGGTCCCCTGCCCCAGGAATGGATAGACTCCCAGGTGGAACTCCAGAAAAAGATACTTTCCAGGGAGCGTTCCCTTGGAATGAAGCCCGTCCTGCCGGCCTTCAACGGCCACGTACCGGAGGCGCTGAAAAAGATTTATCCGGAGGCCAGGATAACGGACGTGTCCCGCTGGGGCGGCTTCCCCAAGGAAAACCTCTGCCACTTCCTCTCTCCCACAGACTCCCTGTTTGGAGTGATTGAGAAGGAGTTTCTTTCTGCGCAGGAAAAGATATTCGGCACTGACCACATCTATGGGATGGACCTTTTCAACGAGGTAGAAGCGCCCTCATGGGACCCTGAAACTCTGGCGGCAATCGGAGAAAGCGCCTATGAGTCACTGGCGGCGGCAGATCCCAATGCCGTCTGGCTCCAGATGGGCTGGCTTTTCCACTATGACCGGAAGCACTGGACACCGGAAAACGTGAAGGCATATCTTCAGGCAGTTCCCCGGGGCAAGGTCATACTTCTGGATTATTACACGGAACATACGCCCGTCTGGACCTTTACAGACGGTTTTTACGGGCAGCCTTATATCTTCTGCTATCTTGGAAACTTCGGCGGAAATACGCGCCTTGCGGGGCCTTTCCGGAAGGAAAGTGAGCGCATCTCCGAGGCTCTTTCCTCCGGCGGCGCATCAGGAATAGGCTGTACGCTGGAGGCCTTTGGCATTAACCGCTGGCTGTATGAGTACGTGATGGAAAGGGCCTGGGAGCCTTCTCTGCCAGATGACGAGTGGCTTTCCGGGCTTGATTCCAGGCGGGGCAGCCCTGCAGGTTTCTGGAAAGATATGGCCGACAGCATCTACGTCCGCGGCTCTTTTTCTGAAGGGATGCTCTTTTGCGGCAGGCCGTCCGACGAAGGCCACGCCAGTTGGAGGGTGAACCACACCACTCCCTATGATCCGGCAACCCTTGAGAGGCTGCAGAGCCGTCTTCTGGAGAATCCGTCGGATTTAGCCGCCTGGAAGGCCGATGCCGTAACCCTTGGCATCCAGGTGAGAGGAAACCACTTTGCGGCGCTGAGGGACGAGTTTGTGGCGGCGTGCCGGAGCGGAAACCTTTTATCGGCCCAATCCATTGGAGAATCTATGAAGGCGCTGATGTTGGAGATTGACTCCCTGGCATATACGCTCCCGCAGTTTCGGGCGGAAAAATGGCTGCAGGAGGCCGATTCATGGGGCGGTTTCAGGGACAATGCCTGGCATCTTATCACCCGCTGGGGCAACACGGAGAACCTCGGGGACTACGCGTCAAGGGCCTGGAGCGGCCTCACAAGGGCCTATTACCTTCCCCGCTGGGAACTGTTCATAGACACGCACCTGGATTGTCTCCAATCCGGCAAGCCTTTTGACCCGGAGACGTTTAACCGTGACTGCAGGGAACTTGAACTAAGGCTCTTCCGTCACGCTCCGGCTCTTCAGTCACTGGACCTTGTGACATATAACGTCCGGCACGGAACTGATGGCATTGCTTCAGTTGTGGAAGGTGCATCGCTTGCCGCCATCCAGGAACTTGACAGTTGCAACAGGAGAACCCCCGTTTTCCAACTGGAAGAGTTGTCAAAGGCCCTTGACGGGCGGCCGTTCCACTTTGCCGGGGCATTCCCCTTTGCAGATGGGGCGTATGGGAACGGAGTCTTGTCCAAGGAGCCGATTGATGCCGCCTTCACCGTGGCGCTGCCGGTTGCCGGAGGCGCAGAACCCCGCTCGATGGCCGTTGTAGAGACATCCAAGTGCGTGTTTGCGTCCGTGCATCTTGACCACGTTGGCGCTGAGGCCTGCATGGAGCAGGTACGCTTTATCAATGAGTGGTTCCGGGAGCATTACTCCGGCTCCCTCAAGCCAGTATTCCTCTGCGGGGACTTCAATTCCAGGCCGGAGTCTGAGGTTATCGGCCTTATGAAAGACAACTGGGAGCAGCTTTCCGGAACGGACTACACTTACTCCACCCTGGCCCCTCACGGCTGCATAGACTACATCTTTGCGTTGAAGGATGCCGCTCCGGTGAGGGTGGTATCGGCCTCTGTTGTTACCTCCGCCGGCCTTCTTTCAGACCACTTCCCGGTTAAAGTGACTGTAGAATTCTAGGTTGATTGGTGGTGATGACATCCACCCCCAGGTCACGGAGGTAGCGCATCTCCTCAGGGTCATCCACCGTCCAGACGTTTACGGTGAGGCCAAGGGCGTGGGCGTGGGCCACCCAGTCCGGGTGCTTGTGGAATGCGATGTAATGGTAGTCTATGCCGCTTATGCCATCGGCCTTGATTCTCTCCGGTTCCACATTGCCTTCAAGGTACTGGTTCTGGAAGCCCGGAAGATTGGCGGCAATCCACTTGCAGGCGTCGTAACTGAAAGAGATGAACATCACGCGCTCAGGGTCCAGAAGGCCGTGGGCCTTCAGTTGACGTACGCACTGCGCGGCAAGCGTCAGAGTGGCCTCTACCGTATCCTGGGGCTTTATTTCCAGCACCAGCATACAGGCCGATTTTGCCCCCTGATGAAGGTACTCGTTAAGCGTGGGGATGGTTTCCCCGTTAGGGAGACGCGTTCCCAGAAGTTCCCTGTAAGTACTTGTGTGAATGGGGATTCCGTTTAAGTCGGAGTCGTGATTAACCACAACCACGGAGTCTGCAGTAAGGTGGACGTCAAACTCGCTGCCCCAGAAACCGCCCTCCTGGGCAAGGCGGAGGGACGCAATTGAGTTCTGGGCATAGCCGGCCTCCTCACACTGCCAGAAGCCCCTGTGGGCACAGACTTTCTGGGCCGATACCGGCACGGAAAGAAGAAGTGCCGCCAAAGCAAAAACAATTTTTCTCATACCGTAAAGTTAATCATTTTTATTTGTATCTTTGAGGTCTATGGCAAAACTCTTACTCATAGACGGGCACGCGCTGGTATTCAAGATGTACTACGCCTTCCTCAGAAGGCCTATGATAAACTCAAAGGGGCAGGATATGTCCATCCTCTTCGGGTTCACCAAGTATCTCCTGGAAATGTTCGGCCGAGAAGCGCCCACACACGTGGCCGTTGCCTTCGACCCCCCGGGTGGCACCTTCCGCAACAAGATGTACCCCGCCTACAAAGGCACCCGTCCCCCTACCCCGCAACTTATCATTGACGCCCTGGAACCCCTCACTGAACTGGTCCAGGCAATGAATATCCCCGTTGTGATGGTCCCCGGCTTCGAGGCCGACGACGTCCTTGGCTCAATTGCCACACAGAACGCAGGGCCGTCCCTGGACGTGTTTATGGTAACCCCGGACAAGGATTACGGGCAACTCATCGGCCCTCACTGCTTCCAGTTAAAGCCCGGAAAGGCCGGCTCCGAGAGCGAACTCGTGGGCGTACAGCAGTTATGCGAGAAATGGGGCATCTCTTCCCCCTCGCAGGTGATTGACATGCTTGCAATCTGCGGAGATACGGCCGATAACGTCCCCGGCGTAAACGGCGTTGGAGAGGTAGGAGCCGCAAAACTGATAGCAAAATACGGCACTCTGGAGAGCATCTACGAGCACCTGACGGAACTGACGCCCCGCCAGCAGGCCCAGTTTGAGGAGGCCAGGCCTCACATGGCCCTTTCCAAGGCCCTTGTGACCATCAAGACGGATATGGAACTTCCCGTAACTCTGGAAGATATGGCCTACTCCGGCAACTTCCAGGGTAAACTTGCCCAGTTATTCGATTTCTATGAGTTCAGTTCGCTGAAACGCTTCCTGCAGGGGCATATAGTCTCTGAAGATGATGCATCCGGGGAGGGGCTTTCCGGAGCATTTGCCCGGACAGGGTTGCGAAGCAACGCGGAGGAAAGCCCCTCTCCGGATGCAACTCCGGAGATCAAAGACTGCACGTTACAGGATCTTATTGCTGCCAAACCTAAAAAACTTGGCATCGTCATATCAGGTCATAAGATTACGCTTTCCAACGGTGCCCTAGCGGCAATCGCAGATATCGGCCCTTCCGTGAAGACCCTTCTGGAAGACCCTTCCATTGAGAAATACGGCGATGACCTGAAGAAGGCGGCAAATGCGCTGGCGGCGGAGGGAATCGGCCTTGAAGGGCGCTGGAACGACGTCCGGCTTATGCACTACGTGATTGACCCGGAGCGAAGCCACAACCCCGCGGAACTGTCCAAGACCATCCTTGGAATTGACTTTGAGCAGGTGCCGGAAACAGCCTCCACGGGCTCTCTATTTGACGATATCCCGGATGAGGACGAGCCTTCACGCAGCCTTGAGGCCGCCGCAATGGTGCTACTTGGGGATGCCCTGAGGAAAGACCTCCCGGACTTTTACGACAAGATGGAAGAGCCTCTTTCCAAGGTCCTGGCCCAGATGGAAAGGGACGGGGTGAAGGTGGACCTGAGGCAACTATCCCACTTTGCCGATTCCCTTCGGGTGGAACTTGTGGAAAGGGAGGCGCGCATCCGTGAAATGGCCGGAGACCCTGCCCTCAACATATCCTCCCCCAAGCAGGTTGGAGACATCCTCTTTGAGAAACTCCGCCTGGACCCCAAGGCCAAAAAGAGCGCCAGGGGGCAGTATTCAACGGACGAGGCAACTCTCTCCGAGATTGCCGACCGCCATCCCATAGTGAATGAAATCCTGGAATTCAGGGCCGTCAAGAAACTGCTTTCCACGTACATAGAGCCGTTCCCTTCATACGTAAGTGAGGCCGATGGCAGAGTGCACACAACGTTCAATCAGGCGCTTACTGCAACGGGAAGGCTTTCAAGTTCCAACCCAAACCTCCAGAACATCCCGGTTCGCACGGAGCGCGGCAAGGAGATACGTAAAGCGTTTGTTCCGGGGACTCCGGACGGAGTGATAGTATCGGCCGACTATTCCCAGATTGAACTGAGGATCATGGCTCACCTGAGCGCCGACGAGCACCTCTGCAAGGCTTTCCGCGAGGGCCAGGACGTCCACGCCGCCACCGCCGCAAAGATCTTCGGGATTCCCGTGGAGGAAGTCACGCGTGAGCAGAGAGGCCAGGCCAAAACCGCCAACTTCGGGATAATGTACGGGATTTCGTCGTTCGGGCTGGCGCAGAGGCTGGGACTGTCCCGCAGCGCCGCAAAGAGCCTTATCGAGGACTATTTCGCGTCGTTCCCTGCCATCCGCAGTTTCATAGATTCGTCCATCGCCTTTGCGCGGGAGCACGGATATGTGGAAACGCTTTTCGGCAGGCGCAGATACCTTCCGGACATCCACGCGCGCAACGCCACTGTCCGCGCACTGGCAGAGCGAAATGCGGTGAATGCGCCCATCCAGGGGACATCGGCCGATATAATAAAACTTGCGATGATTGGCGTGGCAGCGCGGCTCCGTGAGGGTGGATTCCGCTCCAGGATGGTTCTGCAGATCCACGACGAACTCCTTTTTGACGCCATTCCCTCGGAGGTCCCGGCCCTGAAGGAAATGGTCACGGAGGTGATGGAAAACGTTATTAAACTGTCCGTGCCGCTCACGGTTGAGTGTTCGGCAGGCGCAAACTGGCTGGAGGCGCATTGATGGAAAACGAAAAAGACTTAATACAGAGGGCGATAGCCGGAGACCAGATGGCCTACCGTGAACTGTACCAGATTCACGAGCGCTCCGTGCGCGGCCGTGTGAGCGGCTATTTCAAATGGAAGGCCGATGTAGACGACGTTGTGTCCGAGAGTTTCCAGAAGGCGTTCTCGGCACTGTCGGCCTTTGATATGACGCGGGAATTCCGGCCGTGGCTTCTCACAATTGCCACCCGTACGGCGCTTGACCACCTTTCCAGCATCCAGCGGGAAGACCACAAGAAGGAGGGCATCCTTCACAAGGCCACGGAGGGAGACCCTTCCAGCGCGGAACTTACGGACACCACGCCGGAGGAAGAGATAATCAACGACGAAGTCCATCAGCGGCTTATGCAGTTCATCGACGAACTTCCGTCCCTTTATAAGGACGTGATGATAAAGTATATGATTGAAGAACTTGAGTACGAGGAGATTGCGCAGGAACTGGGGCTGGAACTCAATACTGTCCGTACACGTATACGCCGGGGCAAGCAGCACCTGGCCCAGATGATGCTGAGGGGGGAAGTGGAATGAGTTTTCAGGAATTCATATCGTTTGTGGGGAAGGACTTTTCTCTCACCGATCTTCAGAGGGATCGCTTTGAGGCCCTGGACGGGCTGTACCGTGAATGGAACGCCAAGATCAACGTGATTTCCCGAAAGGACATAGATTCTGTGTACGAGCACCACGTGCTGCATTCGCTCTCCATTGCCCGCTACCTTCTTACGGTGCCGGGGCTTTATGAATCGTTTTCTTCCGCTTCCGTCCTGGACCTTGGGACCGGCGGGGGTTTTCCGGGGATTCCGCTGGCTATTCTATTCCCTTCCGCGCAGTTTACCCTTTGTGATTCCGTGGGGAAGAAAACAATTGTGGCGTCTGCCGTTTCATCCGTCCTGGGGCTCTCCAACGTGCAGGTTGTAAATGCCCGCGCAGAGTCCCTTGGACGCAGTTTTGACTATGTTGTATCACGTGCCGTAGCCTCCCTTCCGGATTTCTATCCCTGGGTGAAGGGCTCATATGACAAGGGCATCCTGTACCTCAAAGGCGGTGATGTTTCAGAGGAAATTGCCTCAGTTATGGGCAGGTATCACCTCCCCCGCGGCTCCGTCCACACCTGGCCCGTATCCTCCTGGCTGCAGGATTCCTACTATGATGGGAAACTGGTGATACATATTGAAAAATAAATTTTGTATTTTCCGTAGGAATTATTACCTTTGCAGTCCCAAATACGCGAAATATAAAAACTAAGATATTATGAAGAGAACATTTCAGCCTTCCCGTCGCAAGCGTGTGAACAAGCACGGCTTCCGCGCCCGTATGGCCTCCGCCAACGGCCGCCGCGTCCTGAGCGCCCGTCGCCGCCACGCCCGTAAGAAGCTTTCCGTATCTGACGAAGACCGCTGGTAGTCAATACCGCTTCTTGCAGCAATCACTTAACGCAGACCGCCCATCGGCCTGCGTTTTTTGTCCCCCTCTTGTAGTTCTCCCCTGGTGGTGGGAGCCAACACGCTTATAATCAAGCGCTTACGGGAGTTTCTACCAGAAAAAATTCTGGTAGAAACCTGTGTAAGCGCATCTCTATCAGCACTTTAAACCCCACCCAAATGCAAATACTTATTTAGTTGTAACGGTTTTGCAGCAGTTCTTGCCGACAGCAATTTATAGAAATCCATCTTCCTTAAGAACGACAGGCCGGGAATCTCCCTCACACTTGAAATAAGTTTCTCACCCATTAATATCCGCGTGCAGTCGGCATACACTGCATCTGAATAGTTATCCCTGTCCTCCCGGATATCATACTCGCTGCCGGTGTTGTCATGGAAACTGCGTATCATTGCATCATAGTTACCGTAATAACTAATGGCCCCCACATAGTCTATGACGTTCCAGGTACTGATGATGTAATCGGCCAGTTGCTGCACCTCATCTGAATTGAGATCTTTCATCCACAAATCCAACTGGGTATAGTGCAACCATTCCCCTCTCTTGTGCAGAGTACGAACATCCTGCAGAGCCCGCCTCAGCGCATTTGACGCGGTTGATTCATCCAGCGGTTTTGAAAATGGATGACGGTTCCTGAAGTACTTGAGGAAATTCCAGCGATAATCCTCAGCCTTCTGGGTAATCTTCCTCTCAACTGGGTTATTGTTATTATAATTGATGGTGGTGCGGACAGCTTTGTTTCCAAGTTTTACGGCGCTGCCGAAGCGTTTCTGGAAAAGTGCATCTTTTCTGCCACGGGACTTGTTCCATTCCCGGGCAAAGGAATGCGTATATAACTGCACGAACTTCACCATCTGCTCCGGGCTCTGGAACCGGCAGGCGCTGTGGAGATGGTCCGGCATAGGGCAGAGGGCCAGCACGGTGACGTCCATTTTATCGGCCAGAGTACAATAGATTGTAAAGTACACAAGATAATCCCTCAGCGAGTAAAACAGAAGCACCCCGCCCTTGGTTTTTTGATATATGTGGTGAACTTCACCCTCAATCACTTTTCTTTTCATAAACTTGTTTTTGACGGCCAAAATATGCATTTCAGGCACTTTAAACAAGGGGTGGGCAAAAGAAAGCGTTGTTTCACGTGAAAGTTTTTACGTTTCAGGGGATTGGGGACGAAATACTACTCCCAGATGACGATCGCTTTAAAGAATTTGAAACTTTTTTTCTCTCCTGCACGGCCGTCAATGTGGTGCCTCGCATCATTTTCAAGGGCCGATAAAGCGGCGTTCACCCTTGAAAGATTCACATTGAGTTCGTTGGAGAAGATGTCAATAAGACGCGCTACGCTCCTCTCGATCTTATCCGGGGAATCCGTACGGGCAACCCTGGAGTACAGGCGGGTGAGTTCCTCCTTATGGTCGCCGATGTCTTTGAGGGCAATCCCTTCCGGATGCCGCAGGAAAAGGAGCAGGACGGCCTTTGACATCGGCCTCAGTTTCAACTCTTCCTGCCCGAAGTAGATTCTCATACCGCGTGTGATGCGGATAATCTCACGGGGCGGCGGCGGAGTAAGTTCCAGGGCCGATGCTTCCTGCACAAAACGGGCAACCTCCGTGGCCTCCCTCTCCTGGGCCATAGCGGAGTAATCCGGAGCGGCGCTCTCCAGGCAGTTTCCGGCAAGATGGAGGAAATAGTAAAGGACAAGTTGACTGTTGTAAGTCATAGGGTATCTGTTTTGTGATGCAAAGATAGGAAATGGCCGCAACGCGAGTGGAGGTTAAATGATTGGTTTACAGTCAATTACAAAGGTTTCTACTAGAACTTTTTCTGGTAGAAACCTCCGCAAACGCCTGTGGTTCAGCACATTAAGCCCCACCGCCAGGGGAGAACTGTTTGGGGCCGCACCGCATCGGCATTACGATAAAGGGAAGAACTTGGCGGTTACCAAGATTTTTTGTATCTTTGAGCGGAGTAACCACATTATTTGGACGGATATGCCTAAACCTAGGGACTTCTTGCCCAGAACCTTATCTTCCAGAATCTGCTTGCAGACTGTTATTTCTGTAGGTAGTCTCCTTGTAGCCACAATTCTTGCAATGACCATCGGGACGCGGCTCATTATCCGTGAAGAGACCGGGGGCAACGTGGACCAGGTGCTGGAGGTGTTCGATCCTGGTTTCCGTCTATCAATCCTAATGATCATCCTGGGCATAATCCTGATTGCGGCGGGTGCCATAGCCATCGCCAGAATCAGTATGAAGCCCCTTAGAAAACTCACGTATACAACCCTTGACATTGCGCAGGGCAATTACTCCCTGCCCTTCGGTGAGACAAAGCGCACGGACGACGTAGGACGCCTTCGGAACCATTATGTGAAGATGCAGGAGACGGTATCGGCGCATATGGAACAACTGAAGAGCCTGTCCCAGAGCGAAGAATCCCGCCGGGAGGCGCTTGCCCAGACCTACGCCAAGACCAAAGAGATTGAAAAACTGAAGAGCGCGTTCTTCAGCAGCATGACCCACCAGTTAGCCGATGAAGTGGCTCAGATCCAGGGCGGTGCGGATAAACTCTATGAAAGCGGCGGGGACATTGACAATGAGGAAATGAGGCAGGTCCTCAAGGACATCGAAAGAGACGGAGTGAGGGTGACGGAGATTCTTAACGATATGCTTAGCAGCAACAATTGAGGCCGATATGAGTACACTGTTCCGACGCATACAGCGGTCTTTGCCGATGAAGATCAGTCTCAATATGTTCTTTATTGCGGTGCTGGTCTTCCTGCTGGTAAACGGAATCTTCGGAGCGCTGTCAAGACGCCATTTCCACACCGTCGCCATGGACAAGTCCTCCAGGACACTCAGCGCGGCCGCAGACAGTGCCATGCATTATCTTCAGCCCCTGAGCCAGGAGTCCCTGCAGGAACTTTCAAAGGCGCTATCCCCCCTGAAGCCCTACCCTAATTCATTTTTTATGATTCTGGACAAGGACGGCAGGTATCTGATGCACCGTGACTCTGCCAAAATTGGGGCAAAGACCATCTTCGACCCTACTAACGGCAGGTATTACCCCGACAAACTTACCCTGGGGCACGAAATGACTGCCGGCCACAGCGGAAGGATGCACGCGAAAGTGGCAAAGGTGCTGTGTCTTATATGCTATGAGCCCATCGAGGGAACCGGCCTCAGCGCCGCTCTGGTGAGCCCGGAGCGTGATGTCCTTCACAGATACTGGCACCTCAGGTTAAGCCTATCCATAATCGTTGCCATCGGCCTTATCATTATCTTCCTAGTGTGCAGAAGAATAGTGGCGCGGGCGTTTGAACCCCTGGAACTTCTGCAAGAACAGACAAAGCGGCTTTCAGAAGGAGACTACTCCACCGTCATTCCCCGCAGCAACGTCAACAGTACCATCGGACACCTGCAGAACAGTTTTGCCGATATGCAGGAAACTATCAGCAGCCAGATCAGTGACCTTGACGCAGCAATTGAGGAGGCAGCAAAACGAAACGATGAACTCCAGAAGGCGACATCGGCCCTTGAGGACGCCATCCGCCGAAGGAGCGAATTCGTGGCCAACATGACCCACCAGATCCGGACGCCGCTGAACCTCATCCTTGGCTTTTCACAACTTCTCCGTGATACTACAGGCGCCGACCTTTCCCACCAAGAGCGGGAGCAACTCCTTCAGGTGATTGACTACAACGCCATGGCTCTAACAAGGATGTCCCTTATGCTCTACGACAGTTCAGACCGTGGATACCACGACGAAATGGTGAGTTTCACTTATGAGCCCGTATCATGTAACGAAATTGCCAGAGAGTGCTTAGGGTACGTGAACCGTTATTTCCCGGGCGTAACCGTGAAGTTCCACACCCAGGTAGAAGACTCGTTCACCCTTGTTTCCGACCACCTCTTCCTGATGCGCAGCATCCGTGAGATCCTGTTCAATTCCTCCAAGTACTCCGACGGCAAAAATATCTCCCTCCGCATCACGGCAAACAAGACCAGGGTCCGCTTTATCTTTGAGGACACAGGCCCCGGTATTCCCAAGGAAAATCAGGAACACATATTCACGCCATTCTACAAGAAGGACAACCTCTCTGAAGGTCTTGGCGTAGGATTACCGCTTACCAAGCGGCACGTCATCCTGCTTGGAGGCACTCTGGAACTGGACCCGGACTACCGCAAGGGATGCCGGTTTATAATGGATTTCCCCATTGAAGACCCTACTTATCAATAGGATACAGCCTCAGGAGCAGCAGGATAAGCAGCGCGATGGCGGCCGGGAAGAGGGAGAACAGGCTCCAGATCATAGTCTGGACTGAAGATTCGTTCACAATTGTCACCACGGTTTCTCCGGTTGCGGCATCAGTTCCGGAGATAAAGCCCGCAAGGCCAAGGAGCAGCGCCACCAGGGCGCCTGAGATGGCCGATCCGAACTTCTGGGACATAGTGCCGGAAGAGAAGATGAGGCCCGTGGAGGAGGTGCCGTTCTTCTCAGTGGCATAATCCGCCACATCGGCATACATAGACCAAAGGAGCGGTGAATACAGGCCGATACCCACAGACGTGAGGATAACCGTTGCCACCATAACCCAGATATAGGCGGGATCCATAGGGATGAAGAAAAAGCCGATGGACGTGACGGCGCAGATGACGGCCGCCCAGCCGAACGCCTTCTTCTTGGAGCCGACCCACTTTGTGAAGCGCGGAGAGAGGCCGCCGAAGACCATACAGGTAACCTCACCGAAGGTCATGAACACTGTGTAGTTGATAATGAGGCCGGAAACGGTGACGTCCCCGTGAAGGCAGTACTCCAGGAGATAACCCGCCACGGCGTAGCGGAACCCGTTGAAGAAGTTTGTGCATATGCCGATAAGCGTAAGATAGATCCACGGCTTATTGCGAAAAAGGTCTGCGAAAGGCTTGAAGGAGAATTTCTCTGCGCGTACGGGCTTCAGGCGTTCCCTGGTAAGGAGGCCGCAGGCAAGCGTGCCCACAGCCGCCAGGGCGCCCAGGACCACGCCCAGAACAGCATACTGGTGCTGCGGGGTGCCGCCAACCATCTTCTGGAGATAAGGGAAGGAAAGAAGCGTCACAAAGCCCATTGCATAGGCCCCCACCATACGGAAGGAGGAGAACTCATTCTTCTCGTTGTCGTCATCCGTCATAACGCCAAGAAGGGAGCCGTAGGGCACGTTCACGGCCGTATAAACCGCCATCATAAGGAGATATAGGGAATACGCCCATATGCGCTTCCCCACAGGGCCGAACTCCGGGGTGAAGAGGAGCAGCGCAAACACAACGCCCAAAGGGATGGCTCCGAATATGAGCCAGGGCCGATATGTTCCCCATCGGGACTGCGTTCGGTCTGCCAGAGCCCCCATCACAGGGTCCGTTACCACGTCAAAAAGACGTGCCACAAGCATAAGGGTGGCAGTATCGGCCACCGTGAGCCCGAAAATATTGGTGAAGAACAGGGGAAATGCGATGGACATTACTTTCCAGGTGATTCCGCCGGCGGCGGCGTCTCCCAGACCGTATCCTATTTTTTCAATGAGTTTGGCCATAGTTTTCAGTGTATTAAATTCAACCTGCTTTTCTAATATAATAAGGAATTATAAACCTTCACAAAAACAACAACATAGGACTGGAGTTGGGGACGGGCGGCTCAAGAGTGTAAAATGGTTTGTCCCAAATTTCCGGAATTTCCACTTGCGTGGCTTTGTAGCCGACGCCCGTATACAATTCTGGCAGGTTTACGGCAGAAATAACCGCGCCCAAATCCGAGAATAAATTAATATCAGTATCTTTCATTATCCTGCTAAATGATTGGTCAAGAGCATTCTTTATTAAAGAGTTACTGTCAAATAAAAGGCCATACCTAATACCGGGATAATATCTTTCGCATAGAGATGAAAGAATGTGATAAGATTGTTTCAAAAAGGTCTTAAAAGACCTTTCAATAGGAAGATATCCTGAAATCCCTGAGGTGAATGCCTCTGAGTTGCTGTTTGCATATTCACCAATCCAGTCATACAGTTTCTGCGCCAGCCTCCTGTAACGGCTTTCTACTCCCAGAACTTCATCAAGGTGCATATCAAGCATGTCATACTTTAACTCCCTCGTATCCCATACTTCAATATATCCAAAATCTGTTTTTGCAATACGACATAAATCTTCCAATATGTTTTTGCACTCGTCTGGATTTTTATAGGCATCCCTTCCAAACCACAATGTAAGATTTGTCTGGTATATGGAACCAATACGATGTCTAAAATGAGCCCCGCCTCGCGTCGGTATTCTCAAGAAGTCATCTGTATCGTTATAAATTGCTATTTCGTTTTTTGATTTTTTTATTCTTTTAAATAGCAGGCTCATACCTGGAACATGCAGAATATTCTTAATCTCCCTTGAAGATTGCTCATCTACCAAGTTCCTTACGGGCTCATAGTAATCCCATTTGTCAGGAGCCAAAGAACCTTTGTCATAGTGGAAGATGTAATCTATTATCTCCTCGCTTAAGGCATTTTGAAAACCGCCCCATGATTGTAGAAGGTCCCTCCAATCAGATAATAAATCACGCTGTCTGGACTTAAAGATTTCTCCAAGCCTTGAATCTGACATTGACTCCTTAGAATATACTTTAATAGAATAACCTACCTTAAACATAATATCACCACGAAATATAATCTATTAACTCATCCCTATGAAGGATTATTTCTTCTTTATTAATCTTATCCTGCAAAGGCCCTGAAATTTTAGTATCTTTCCCAATGTATAATATAAAATCGTGCTTGATGCTTTGTGCGGCATCAAGCTCACCCTGTAACTGTCTTGTGTTGGCAAGGTACTTAACATCTTTGATTTCAATTAGTGCCATCTCTGTAACCGCATCAGGGATGACGTTTATCGGCTGGCCCTATTACAAGCTGCGCAGTTTCAGGAAGATTCGCATAATAACTGCTGACCAGTGAAACAGACAGTTCGCCGCTTGGGCAGGAACTGTTGAACACTTTAAAC
>ONOQ01000016.1 GCA_900319485.1 uncultured Bacteroidales bacterium
GTGGCCAGAGAAGGAGAATCCGTCGTAATCGTAGGCCAGTTCTACATCGGCCCAGTTCCAGTAGGCGTCTTCAGGATCCGTAATCACGCCCACTTCCATCCCCATTGGATAATTGCACACGCCGTTTTCTCCGCCACTGGTCCAGGGCTCAAAAGCGCCGTTACTGTGCTTATAGGTAATTTGGAAGGAGGTGGCCTTATGATGAACTACCTTTACGGGGATGGTGAACTTGACGCTGTGGTCGGTCACGCTGCGGAAGACAAGGTTAAACTCTCCTTCCGGGATGCCCTTCTTGAAGTTGACATATATGCCGTAAGGATTGTAATCCAATTTGTTATAGTTCTCCGTAGCGGGGTCAATCTCTATGCCGTATCCGGAGAAAGAAGAGCCCTCGGGTTTCCATTCATCTACCGTAAGCCAGATGGTGTCGCTGCTCCATCCGTAAGCGGGATCATTCTCGGCCAGGATATAATCGGCGGAACTGTTTTCCATCGAAAGAGAGAATGAAGAGTACCCGGGCCCGTTATAGAGTGAGAACTGATCTTTCATCTCCGTGCCGGCATAACTGAAGGACAGCGTAACCTGATCGTTATCGGCCGATTTTGTAGCGGTAAGTTTCTGCGTGGAGGCATCCCAGCTGAACCATTCTCCGGAAGCGCCGTTGCAGGTTTGGCTGTCAAGTTTAACCTTGCTCCAGTCAAATGTGGCGCCGGCTGTCCAGTTGGCCGTGAGGGTGATGGACTTGCCGGGGGCAACCCAGTTGCTGGGATAATCCAGACTGAAATAATCCAGTTCTGCCACCAGTTCTTCAAGCGTTGCATTGATGCAGAGGGTGTATTCATCACCGGAGAGATAGGTCTCAGTTTCCTGATCCCAGATCTGGTTTTCAAATTCGAAGACCGCCAGGTATTGATACTGTCCGGAGTAGGCCTTGGTGCCGCCCTTTTCCTTCAGATAGAACTGGCTGCTGCCGTCAGGCTTGACATTTCCGCCCTGGCCCATATGGGCTTCAATCATATTATCCTGCCCCAACCTCAAAGTCCCCAGCTTAGCACCTGCCCAAGGGTACTTGGTGTAGAACTCCTGGTTGATGGTGGTGAGCTTGTTGGCTACTTCCAGGGGAATCTCCCCGGAGAGCCAGCCCTGCGTCATCAGCTCCGGATCCTCATCCATCAGTTCCACGTGGATGCACTGCTTTGTTCCGTCCATCCAGCTGGAGCCAACGTACCAATTGGAGTATTGCTGGGGGAAATCATAGACATGAACCTCTCCGCCCTTCTTTTGGATGGAATAGGTATTGTCCTTCAGTTTCTCCGCCTGCTCTATGACGTTTCCTCCGCCAGGCTCTTCCGCATCCAGGGGAAGGACCTGGGCAGTGGCGGTGGCCAGGTTCCCCTGTTGGAAGAGATCCTTTCCTTCGACCTTCTTGACAACACCCGTGACGGTTCCTCCGGTAAAGCTTTTTGCGTCGGTTGCGGTAAAGGTTACAGTAACCTTTCCATCTGCGTCTGTTGTGGCGCTGGAAGGACTCACGCTGCCGCCGGTAGCCGAAAAGGTTATGGTTGCTGTATTGTTTTCAAAGTTAACCTCTCTTCCGCCAGGAAAAACGACCGAAAGGGTGAAGGTAAAGGTGGCCGTACCATCCTCGGCAATTTTCTTTGCATTAGGAGAAACGGTGAGATTGTCTTCGGTCTCCTTGTTCGCATAAGAGTCCCCCTCAGGAGGCACGCATCCCGCAATCATTCCTGCCGCCAGGGCCAGGATAGGAAGAAAATGATAAAGTTTCATAGGATATGTGTTTTTAGTTTGTTCCGTAAACTTTTACAAAGTTAGTTAAGTTTAGAAAATAAACAATAAGGGGCATAAAAAAAGAGAGGCCGATAACGGTCTCTCCTGGGGTAGGGACGATCGGATTCGAACCGATGACCTCTTCAATGTGACTGAAGCGCTCTAAACCAGCTGAGCTACGCCCCTGTTGGGGAATGCAAAGGTAGTATTAATTTCAGTTTTTGCCCTGGTTGCGGCGGAGGCGGTTTATGGCGTGTTCCAGGCTCTCGGAGGGCTCGATGATGTTGTAATCGGCCCAGAAATCAGGGTCTGAGAATTCTCCGGATTTGTCCGTAAGATAATCTGCCGTGCTGAAGCGCTGTGACCGCTCAATTGGTATGGCTTCCGGGCGGACATCCGTGACCACAAGCTCATTTATGGCGGTGTAGTCCGTCCTGAAAAGGCGTTTGCGCCAGTCGCAGTGGAAACGGATGGTGCTTCGGAGGTATTCCAGCCTGGAGCGCTTCCCTTCAAGGTGGTAATTAATAACTATTGAGCACTCCTGGGGATAGAACCGGAGGGTAGCAGGCTTTTTAACAAGGATCATCCTGGTGGCCTTCCCGGTATCCGACATATCCAGGGATGCCTCTATCCTTGTGAGGGTGAGGAGTTCCCTGTCTATATATAAGGTGCAGTAGTAGAGGGCGTAGTCAGTTACCACATTGGGGCTCATCTTAATCACAAACTGGAGGCGGTCTCCAATGTACTGCGGCATACCCATCTCAAATTTATAATTGCTCATCTCATCTCTTGAGAACAGGGCGTTGCTGTTCTTTACAAGATCCAGGTGTACGGCCATAGTGGGGCCGCCCTGAGTTTTTACGCTAAGGGTGTCGCGGCTTCTCTGGCTCAGGAGGATGCGGCTTTTTTCCAGGGCTGCGGCATCACGGCTGATGCTCCCGCCGCTGTAACGGTTCTTGAAAATGCGCGCTACTGCCTCTGCCACATATGTATAGCGCTTCCTTTTTTGAAGGGTTTCCCTGTAGAAGCATTCAAGGAGTTCCGGCTGGGTGCAGTATGTATACCAGATATTGTCTATGGCGGCCCATACTATCTTTTCAGGATTTCCGCTTATTATGGATGCTGCGTCCAGCTTCAGGTTTTCATTGCGGAGCCTTACTTTCATCCCTTCACCTGCCTTGAGTGTGTCGGCGCGGTATCCAAGGAAGGAAAACGCCACTTCATTGAAGGGAGAATCGCTTTTAAGTGTGAATACTCCATCGGCATTGGTTACGGTTGAATGCCGGCGGCCGGGGATTGTTACAAGTACTGATTCCAGCGCCCGTCCCGTGGCTGCGTCAACAACCTTGCCGTCTGCGGAATAACCCAGCCTAAGGGTGTCCGTAGCGGCAAGAAGGCTCTGGCCCAGGAGGAGCAAGCATATAATAATCAAGCACTTTCGCATACACAAAAGTACTTGATAATAAGGAGATATCCAAATGATTTATAGAGTGTGCAAATAAACTACATTTTATTATCTTTGTATGTTAAACAGAAACTTATGAAAAAGTACTTGCTTATTGCGGCCCTCTTAGTTGCCGCCGCTTGTTCTACCGGCGTAAAACCCGCTACAGGTTATCCGGAGCCCAATCTTGGATGGCTTTTCCTTGAGAAGGGCCCTTATACCCTTAACACCAAGGTACAGGCCGCACCAGGCGAAGCAACCTTCCAGTTGGTTACTGACGTTTCCCTTATGGCCGATGCCCCGGACGTGGTTCTGGAGACTTCCTGTGAGATAGCCCCCGACAGCACCATTTCCGTTGCCCTGGGCGCCCTGGAGCCCGGTTTCTATGAGGTGAGGCTGAGGGACAGCGTGAGGTTCAATATCGGCATAAGGCCCGACGAAGTTGTAAGCGCCCCGGATGCCCCGGAGGATTTTGACACGTTCTGGGAAAGCACTCTGGCGCTGCTTGATGAGATTCCGCTAGAGCCTGTATTCAAGGAAATGCCGGAGTATTCCAACGACGTAAGGACCTGCTATGAAGTTACTTATGATTCCTTTGGCGGAGCAAAGGCCGGCGGTATCATCTCCGTTCCCAACGCTCCCGGCAAATACCCCGTCCTCATCCAGTATATGGGCTACGGCGCATATCCGTTCTACTTTGATCCGTCGGCCTCTCCAGAAAGGATAGACTTCCTTGTGAGCGTCCGCGAGCAGGGCATATTCCGTGACCCGGGTGAGCGCTGGATAGACAAGGGCCTCACCTCAAAGGAGGAGTTCTACTACAGGGGCGCATTCGCGGACGTAAAACGCGCCGTGGATTTTGTGTGCACCCTTGACAAGGCCGATGTTAACAGCATAGCCGCTATTGGAGAGAGCCAGGGAGGCGCATTCACCGTTGTTGCCGCGGCGCTTGACAGCCGCATCAAGGTGGCCTGCCCCGCAGTGCCGTTCCTTGGGGATTATCCGGATTACGCGCGCATAGTGTGGTGGCCTGTCCACGAGGTCCTTGAATCGGCCGATGCAGCAGGCATTCCCCGTGAGGATATCTTTGCCCTTCTCCGCTACTTTGACGTCAAGAACTTCGCTCCCCGCGTAACCTGCCCGGTGTATATGGCCTTTGGCCTGCAGGATCCCACCTGCCCGCCGCATACCAATTTCTCAATCTATAACAACCTGGGTTCCAGGGAGAAACACTATTTCTGCGTACCCACCTGCGGCCACGCAATGTGGCTGGAGCCCGCCTGGCCGCCCGTCAGGGATGCTTTCATTGCAGAGAAACTTAATTAAGGTTTGGGCGATTTAGTGGACTGATTTGAAGATGATGAAAAAAAATTAGTATCTTTGCAGTCCCAATCTTGGTGAGTTGTCCGAGTGGTTGAAGGAGCCTGCCTCGAAAACAGGTTTGCGTGCGAGCGCAACGGGGGTTCGAATCCCTCACTCACCGCAAAGAGATGGAATGAAGAAAGTTAGAGCATTGGCTCTAACTTTCTTTGTTTCAGCTCTTTGCAAAGCCCGCCGCAGGCGGGCAGGGATGTCGCCGAAGGCGAAATCCCGGGTGAGTGGCCCAAAAAATGGCCCAATTTTGCGAGAAATAAAGTCTCCGCATCCACCTGAATACACCTGCACCTAAAACAACAAAAGCGGCCCGAAGGTCGCTTTTGTCGTACTAAATAGCTATAAAGATATGGCTCAGTTCCCTGCCGACTTAAAAGATGCTATTGGTAGAGAAAAGTTCTTACTAATGGATAATTATACAAGGATTGAGAAGTTATGGCCTGTTCATATTCTTTGAACAAGATTTATACACATACACTCTCACATCCATCGCCTTCCCGCCCTTCACAATAGCGCCGCCCTTCGTTTCCTCCAGCCGGAAGCCATTCTTCTCCAGCACCCGGGCCGATGCCAGGTTTTCCGGGAATACCTCGCCGGTAATGCGCTCCAGCGCCAGCTCCCGGAAAGCAATTCCACAGATCTGCCGTACCGCTTCCGTGCCGATACCCTTGGACCACCAAGGCGTCAGAATCATGTAGCCCAGTTCGCCTATATTGTGCTCGTCCCCGGCCTTTCGCTCGACGGAGATGCTACCGACAAGTTGCCCATCGGCCCAGATAGACCGCCAGACACCTTCCTTGCCTTCATTCTCTGCAACCATCCCCAGCCACCAATCGGCATCCGCCTCCGTGTATGGATACGGCAGCCGGTCAGACAGAAAAGTCCTGTCCACAGCATTGCACAGCGCCATCAGCGCTGGTTTGTCGGCGGGTGTCCAGGTATGAAGGGTGATAATCATCAGTGTTCAGGACGAGAAATTGGAATTTACGGAATTGGGCAAAGGAATATTTGAGCGCTATTACCCGCATTTATTTCTCTCTCGTTGACTGCCCTAATAACATCAATAAATACAGCAATATCGAAGGATGCCTCTGAAAGGTTCTTACAATAAATAACGAGCGCTTCATCATCATTCAGTGCTACACTTGACATCCCTGCACTTGGCTGACGCATATATGACAGGCAATCTATCATTGCATCCCAATTCATCCCATAAAAATCAGGGAAGCCCAATAGCTCTTTCATTTTTATGTTGAGAGACAGTTCTGTCATCCCAGAACAATCTATTTCTATTGAGTGATTTGCCATTTCAAATTTCGATTTATTAGTGCAAATTTAATCATTTTTTGCGACAGAAAGGCGAACTTCTTTCTCTGCACCAAACGTTGTCCACAACTGTCCATCTGCTTACAAATCTCTTCTATCATTTGACTTGACGAATGATCATGTAGCATCTGCTCCGGCAATAGAAGTCACAATCTCATTTAAGACTATACTTAATGATTGTATTACGCGATATGGATTTTAACGAATCAATCGCATTGTCTATAATGTCATCAAGCAACTCCTTGCTAATATACTTGTCAATATCCATAGAATTGCACAAGAAGTAATTGGCGTCGTCATAAAATACTCCCAACGGGAAATAAGGCGTGTCAGCCTCCGAGAATAGCTTTGAAGTTCGGTGGTAACCATTATCTTTCTCCGATATCAAACAATAATTCCCTCGGTTGGTTTCTATTCGCATAAACAGTTTATTGGACATCTTTTGCACGTTGCTTATGCTAACTTTTACAGGCTCCTTATGCTTGAACTCCCATTGATAGCTCAGATAATAGAAATCCTCCATCCTATAGATTTCGCCTGTGTTAGAATAATAGTAGTATGAATCCGTTTCAGAATAGAAAAACCCACTTTTGTCCAACACTCTCTTCATTGCGGAATTACTCCCCTTCATTCCTCCATCGGCAGGGAAATAAAAAACTCGTTCCCTGACAGCATATTCTCCCGAGTAATTTCGACCGTCCCGAAAAGCTAAAACAACAACCGAATTATCATCCTTCCCGCCTACTTTGCAGTAGGTATACGAGGTGTCCGGAAGTGGCAGGCATCCTTCATATGACAAATCGTTCAAGCCATACATTTCTATCCCGTCAGCGGTTAGAATGTACAATCTTTTATCCCGAAATGTCGAAAAATCTTTAATAACGTCAAACTCCAATTCTTGTTGAAAATGCCCTATTTTATCATAGAAATAAAGGCATGTGGAATCTTTTAGAATAACGTAGCCCTTGTCGAACACGCAAAACTTTGACTTTGGAAACAATCCTTGTGTCTCATCAAGAGAGATGATTTCTATCTTCTCACAATATTCTTTCAAATTGATCCCTTTCGAAGAAGGCTTGTCCAAATCGATGACAATCTTTCCATTGTCCGTTCTTCCGGCACAACCGGTCAAAACGGCCATAATTGATAATAATGCTATATAGATTTTCTCCACAATGATTACAAACGAGGTTTCCTTATAATACGTATGACGAGCGAAACAACATAAACGATCATTCCGTAAATGACAGGAATCAAAAGGGCCTTCACGCCAAAGAGCACACCTGGAGAGATTAGATCGAAAATGCTGGATACGGCCTCACCCTTTACGGCAGCAACATCTTGAAGCGTGGACAGAAACTGATAAAGAGGGAAAAGAGGAAATATCAGGCTTACAACAAGGGTAATGATTCCGATTTCCTTCACCCACGCGGGCGCTTTCCATGCGGCAAATAGCAGCCCGACGAAGAGCACGGTGATGAGGGACATGATGAAGATGCCTCCTTGGACAAAGAGAGCGGGAAGTGTCGTTAACATATTCATGGCATTATCGATTGGTTTCTGCTACAAAGGTACGACTAATTGCCGATAACTCGGCTTGTCAAAACCCCTCCATTACCTGTCAAATCCCCCTGGAGCCGCGGAATGAAAGCGTTTTTCGGCAAAAAGGACTATCTTTGCTTCGCAGATGAAGAAAACACTGATCATACTTGGTCTTTGGGTGGCCGCCGTTGTGCTGATTGCTGCCCTGGTTGTCAGTATGGGGTATTCTTTCCCGGAAGCCCTCTTCATCGGCGTTCAGTTTCTCCCCGGCGTTTTAGCCGCACGCTACTTTCTATCCAAGATATCATTCCGGAACAAAAGCGCCGGCATCCGGGATGCCATCTTCGTCATGCTGGCTATTCTCGTGGCCGAGATTGCATTGGTGGTAATGGCCAGTATCATAATCGTCCACATGCGGCACATCGTAATCTGGTGGCAATATGATGACTACCCTGAAACTCTCTTCAATCCTGTCTTTATCGGCATGGTGCTGGCGCTCCTCATCGTAGGCGACACCACTCTGGGCCGATTCCTGGACAGACGATTCCCTACGACCCAGAAGCCCATCCGTTTTGTTTCAGAACGTAAGACGGTATCCCTTCTTCCCGATGAGATTCTCTACATCGAATCCAACGACAAAGAGGTGACGGTCAATGCCACCGAAGGCCGCCGCTTCCGCAATAAAACCGGCATCGGCCAGTGGGAGGACCTGCTGGGTGACAACTTCCTGCGTATCCACCGTTCTTACCTGGTCAATGCCAATTATGCAACGCTCATTTCGCCCGATACCGTGACTATCGGCACGGCAGAACTCCCGGTTTCCAGGAAGTATAAGGAGGAGGTTCAAACTATCCTGACAAACCACAGGGCATAAGAAACCCATTTGTCCACCACTGTCCACCCTGTCCACTCCGTCCACCGGTGGACACGGAGCACAGACTGTGTCAACATCTACTGACTCACTTTTTTCTGCCCCCTGACGCAGTATTTCGTAAATTTGCAGTCTATAATTAAAATAGGCACAAGGCTGCATGGACAAAAGACAACTCGTGGATGGCTGCAAACGTGGGGACTCCGCTTCAGTGGAGGCCCTATATCGCAGCTATTCCGGGAAACTCATTGGAATATGCCGGCATTATGTTGACTCCCAGGAGGTAGCTGAAGATCTGCTGCATGATGCTTTCATCGTCATTTTGTCCTCTATCGGCCAGCTCAAGAATCCCGATAAGCTGGATTCCTGGATGGGGGTCATCGTGAAGAATATGGCCATCGACTATCTCAAGGAAAGCCAGCATTTTACGCATCCGCAGGAAGACTTGGACATGGAGGATGTACCGGATGAGCCGATGTATCCCGTGCCTCCTTATGAGGATTTAATGGCGCTGATTGACCGCCTTCCGGAACAGTATGGAAAGGTGTTCCGCCTGTCCGTACTGGAGGGACTTTCGCACAAGGAGATAGGGGCTCTGCTGCATATCGGAGAGAAATCGTCTTCATCCAATCTTTTCCGGGCCCGCCAGGTGCTGCAGAAGGAATTGAAGCAGTATTGGCTGGCGCTTTTAGCGCTGATTGTATTGATTGTCACACCGCTCCTGCTACATAAAGAAACGGAGCCGACGTCTATTCCGGATGGGCCAATAGTTGTGAATAATGGTGCAGATAGCGTAGAAGTAGTGATTCCAGTGGACTCGTTGTCTGTTCCTGCAACTCCGACACGAATGGAGCGTATCCGGACAGCGGAAGCCGGTCCCCTTGATACAACTCCGGAGCCCGCCGATACGGTAACTCTAAGGCAAAGACTGATGCCAATCGATATTAGTCCTGTGTCTATCCCGACTGCCACCCGCCAGGTATCCGGGCAAGGAGCATCCATCAGGAAGCCGAATCGGCAGGAAACCACCCTTGGCCAGCCACTACTGGCCGATGCCAGGGGCTCCAAAAAGAAGAATCTCCTGGGGCTTCTGCCATCCATCTCGGCACTCCCGAGTACTATTGCGGGTGTCAGCCCTATTATCATGGGCTCCGGTATTCTGGCCGATGCCTCTTCCTTTGTCATGGCACCGGATACAAAGGTGACAGACTGGAGCGATTTCCTTACTGCCGTGCAATCAATGGAAGGTCGTTATAGCACCGGCGATTCCCTTGCTTACTATAATTCACTGTTGGATATCGCAGAACGGTTAGCCGTCCCCGACGTAATGGACCCGCATCCGAAGCCGGTAGAAGAGAAGGCCGAATATGAAAGACCTTTCACGCTGGGACTCAGCGCAAGCATCGGCCTGAATGACCGCTGGAACATACTGACCGGCCTGGAATATACACGGCTGCGCAGTTCGCACACCATCGGCCTGGATACGCTCTATATCAAGAACCGGCAAACCATCCATTACGTGGGTGTTCCGCTCGGCCTTTCCTATACGGTCTGGTCAAAGGGAAATCTTCACCTGAATGCATCGGCCTTTGGCAAGATGGAGATTCCGGTTGCCGGCATCCTGAACAGCGAGCACCACAATGGTGTGGCGAACACGTATCAGAATACACTTAAGTTCAAGGCTCCTATTCAGTGGTCGGCCGGGGTCGGCATCGGCCTCCAGTACAACCTGACGCCCTGGATGGGCTTGTATGTGGAGCCGCAGGTACGCTACTACTTCGATACCGGAGGTGGTGTCCAAACAATCAGACAGGTTCAACCCGTTGAATTTGCTGTACCGTTCGGCGTGCGGCTGACATTCTAAGACACGCAGTATTTGCCCGTCCGTTCAGTCATATAGAAAAACGAAACGGATGGGAAACCGATACCAGGACAGACATCAATACTTTGATGAGTTGGTGGAGACTTCGACGGCCTTCTACGTCGAATATATCTGCCGATTCATGCCCATTGCCGAGGGCATCCGTGTACTGGAAGTGGGATGTGGCGAAGGCGGGAATCTCCTGCCCTTTGCGCTGATTGGCTGCGAAGTGACCGGGGTTGACTTTTCCGCAAAGAAGATTGAAAATGCCCGGAACTATTTCCAGATAAATGGCGCCGATGGGGCATTCTTCTGTGCTGATTTCTTCGATTTCCCCCTACAGGACAAGGCATTTGACGTGATTCTGGTCCACGACGTGATGGAGCATATCGCGCCGGAAGACAAGGGACGATTTCTGGATCGGATTCGCGCATTTCTGGCCCCGGGCGGTGTGGCCTTCCTGGCTTTCCCGGCTTGGCAGATGCCCTTTGGCGGCCATCAGCAGACCTGTTCCCCGAAGGTACTCCGAGTCCTGCCGTGGATTCACCTGTTGCCGAAGCCTCTATACCGGGGAGTCCTTCGCTTATTCAAAGACTCTGATGGGCATATAAAGGAACTGATGGACATCCGCCGTTCCAGGATGACCGTAGAGCGGTTTGAGAAACTATGCCGAGCGCATGGCTTTGCTGTTCTGGACCGGACGCTCTGGCTCATCAATCCCCACTACAAAGCCAAGTTCGGACTGCACCCTATCAAACTGAAGCTGGGTATGGACAGGATTCCATATCTGCGGAACTGGTTCTCGACAAGCTGCTGGTATGTTGTAACATTTTGATAACTTTGCATTTGGATATTATGAGAACAAAATCGTCAATGAAATGGATGCGCGGATTGGCTGTAGCGGCCAGCCTGCTTATGGTTGCCATCTCCTGTGAGAAGATAGATAATAAAGATGATGAACCGGACAACCCCTACCAGGAAATAGAGATTACGACGAAATCGGCTGATTTCGTCCAACAGGGCCTTCCTTTCACCTTCGACTACATCGGCCGGATCAATGACGGCACAGAAGAGAACTATATCATTTCTCCGCTGAGCATGCAATTCCTGCTGGGGATGATTCTGGACGGCACCCGCGGGGAAACCGCCGATGAAATATGCACAGTGCTCGGATATGGGAAAGGTGAGGTCGATGCCGTAAACGAGTATTGCCTGTCCATGCTGCAGCAGCTCCCGGAGTTGGACAAAAAGACTACACTCAGCATTGCCAATGCCATCGTGGTCAACCAACAGTATTCACTGTTAGACAGTTATCAGGCAACGGTGGGTAAATACTATGAAGCTTTTGTATCTAAGATGGATTTCTCCAATAGTGATGCGGCCGTGACAGAAATCAACCAATGGTGCTCTGATCATACGGGCGGAATGGTGCCGAAAGTGTTGGAGAGAGTCAGTATCGACATGCTCTGCTATCTGTTCAACGCCTTGTATTTCAAGAGCGAATGGAAGTTCATGTTCGACAAGTCGGCCACCTCAGATGAAGATTTCATGAGCGGTGCCGGTCAGAAGGTGAAGGTGAAGATGATGAGGCAGGCCGAGAATTACCAGTATGCCGAAAATGATACTTACCAAGTGGTAAACCTTCCTTACGGGAACGGTGCCTTCTCCATGTTGGTGTTCCTGCCCAAGACGGGTTACGGTATTCCGGATGTCATCGGCCAGCTGAAAAAGGCAGATTGGAACAATTACCGCCTGGGTATGGGGATTAGCGAGGTAGATCTGTGGCTCCCTCGATTTGAAACCAAGTTCGGCATCAAACTGAACGACATCCTCGCGGCGATGGGAATGCCCAGGGCGTTCGATGATACCAGGGCCGATTTCAGCGCGATGTCTCCAGATGCCTTATGCCTGAGCTTTATTCGTCAGGATGCCGCCATCAAGGTGGATGAAGAAGGCTCTGAAGCCGCTGCCGTCTCTTCTGCCGGAGTGTTTGTTACTTCTCCCGGCCCCAACCCTCATGCCGTATTTCACGCCGATCATCCGTTCCTCTACCTGATTACAGAAACCAGCACAGGAGCCGTACTGTTTGCCGGACGCTACAGCGGAGAATAGCACCGATTGTTGTCAGCGAGCTTTCAGTTGTCTTACCTTTTGCTTTCAATCTCCTCTCTTTTCAAGCGCTGTTCCTGCTCCCGGATAAACGCTTTCATCCGTTTTTTACTCTCTTTCCCAGTTTCAAAGATGTGGACGACGTCCTCATAGGCGACATCTTTGTGATCAATGAGCCCCTTGTTATCCTGGCGCGGATGATTGCAAACAGCATAATACCTTTTGCCCCAGTATTCGGGACTATGGGTGTAAATGCCGATGGCTACGCAGAATAAGATGACGACAAAGGGACAGGCGGCGGCCATTCCCTCGCGAAGCCATCGTTTCCACGGACTGATTTTGGTTTCTCGCACCAGGTTCATCAATCTGTCGGCCCTGCTCATCAGTTCGTCCATCTTCTTTTCCTGAGGCTCGGACCATTCGTGGGTACAAGTGGTTTCAATGCGGATTGAGTGCTTTGTGAGCACTTGGCTCACGCTGACTTCCGTTGCCTTCTTGATAGCTTCACCCACTCCCGCAAGGCTGTTCTTTAGCTGTGTAGAGACTGTCTGGGTAATAGAATCTATCGTCTCCTGCGGAACAGCTGCAGGAGCTGGCGTTTCGATCATTTGTTCCAATCGGCTCACGCGCTCCATGGTTTCGTTGATATCAATGTTGTGCTGGGCTATAATGTCCTGGACATTTTCCCGGCTGGTAGTATGGTTTGATTTCATAATCATTTCTTCTTATCTGCGCATTCCGGGATATCCCGGCCTCCTTCCTCGTCTTCCAGGACCGTAAAAGTAGATGTCGTCCAGATGTTCCCTGGACTTCGTTGGTTGTGATGCAACGTCAAGAAGTTCCATGGTGACTTCTCCCAGTACGTCTTTGAAGGACATATGCTCCTTAAGAACCAGTTGGGATTCTGAACCGTGGACGGAGCTTGAAGCATACTCTTCGCCGTCAATCATTTTGGCAATGTTCCCGGCCGACAGTTTGCGGTCGATGGCCGACCCTTTGATGGTTTTATCTTCCCCGTTCCGGTCTTCGAAGGAAAAACTGACGCCTTTGACAGCGCCGGTTTTGGGGTCGGTCCTGAAATGTGTCTGTATGCCGTACTTGGCCGTCTCGGCGGGAAGCTGGCGGATGTCCGATACCTTGGAGATGCATTGGAACAGGGTATGCTTGAGCACCTCTCTTTCAAATTCTTCCGGCGACCGGACCTGGCGTTTGTCCTGCAAGTCGTTCTCACGAAGTGTTTTCATGATATTGCCGGCCGACAGGGAACGGTCCAGTTCAGACCCTTTCCAGACATGTTCTTTCCCATCTATGTCCTTGACCGCGAAGCTGATACCCATGATTCTTCCGGAGTTTTCGTTTACCTTAATTCGGGTTTCAATGCCGCGCCGCGCCGTCTCTTCCGGAAGATCGGCAATGGATCTTATCCTTTTCAAGCACTGGCTCACGTCCCTGGCGGTCTGATAGCGGAGTTTCTCCGTGGGGTCGTTAACCTTGGATTTGGAAATGACTTTGCTGTCGCCCCACGTGAGTCCTTCCCGCTTAGTAATTTCCTGGCAGACGGCAACGTTTCTCCGACGCTCCCACTGGTCGCTGATACGGTTTCCGTCGTTATCCACCCGGTTCAGGGTGATGTGGATATGCGGGTTACGGGTTTCGTCGTGCCGATGGATGACATACTGTGTGTTGGTGAATCCCATCTTCTGCAGGTAGTCTTTGGCAATCTTTAACATATAGTCGTTGGTTAGCCTGGGCATATCTTCCGGCTTGAAAGACAGGGCTATGTGCGCCACCGGTTTGGTGACCTTGGGATTCAGCCCTGCCTGGAGTTCGAAGCTACGTGCCATGGCTTTCAGGTCGGGGTCAGGAGTGCCGTCGGGGCGGTAGTTCATATCCACGCCCTCGGAGTAAAGGTAAGAGACTATCTTGCCGTTCTTCTGGTCCAGGTCTCCGTCGTAGTTCAATGCTCCGGCGAAGGACGAACCTGTCGTTATCTTGGCCATCATAGCTGCTTCACTTTCTTCTGGAAGTAGGATTTAATCTCGGCAAAGTCGGCCATGAAGGCATTGTACTGCGCCAGTGCGTTGATGTTGGAACCGAGCTTCCCCTGGACAAAGAGCTGGTTCAGCCTCTGCCCCAGTTTGTGCAGATTGATAATAATGTGCCGCTCTTCCGGTGAGAGAGCCGACACCACATCGGAAGACATCACCACCATCCGGCAGAACTCCGAATGGGTAAGCGTGTCGATATCCTTCAGGAAGGAACAGTACCGGGCCTTGTGGATGTCACAGCGCAGCAGGGCTTCCCGGCAATAATCGGCAGCGCACTTGAGCGAGAGTTTGTACTTGATCTGGATCGCGGCACGCTCATTCTCGCACACAGCGAAGGAGACCCTCCCGTCTCTCACCCTTGTGCGGATGGCTTCGCGGGGACGCCCACCCTTTTTCTTTTTCATCTTTTCAGTGCCTGCGACCAACGGGAGCGGGCCACTTCGAGTTAGTTCGCGTTTACGCGAACACAAACTCGCTACCTCTTTGCCGGAAGCCTTTTTATCCTTTGTCATAGCTGTCCCTCCCCACGCTTTTCCCGTTTGTACTTCTCGGCCAACTCCCTGGCGAGGGCGGCGTTGAAGACAATCTTCTTGCCCACCTGTGAGACGATGGCCGGGGTTAACACGCCGTTCTTTTTGAGTTCGTAGATGGTGCTGGGACAGCAGCCGATGTAGGCCCCGAGGGCCTGGATTCCGTACACGTACAAGGGTTCGGAGGAGGTGCCGGATGGTTTGGACGAGAGAGCGTAGTCGGCCAATTGCACGAACTCCTCTCCACTCATTTGCCAGACGGGCTTTGCCATCAAGGCGGCAATGTCGAAATTTGACTCGCTCATAAGCATATACATTTAAAAATCACGGGGCCACACTATTGTGACTCCGTGCAAAGGTAGATACGCTCATTTTTGAACTCCAAATTTCGGAAGGCGCTTTTGGCCAAATTTCCCCCAGAAAAAGTGCCAAAACGAAATGCACTACAGGCCCCTGGAAGGCCGATTTTGACGCATCTTAGTTCATTTTCCGCGATTGGCGTTTTATCAACTCAAACCGCCCCCGACAAAAGGCCGAAAGCCATAGGGCCTTCGGCTATTGGGGTGAAAAAGAAAGGGGGATGGGTGATTTGTCAGTGCTCTGACAAATATTTCTTCAGTACCTCCCTACCTGCTTCAGTAATCCGGTATTTTTGAGTGGGGCTTTTCGGTGATTCAGGTTGGGTTCTTTCCACAAGGTCGGAATCAAGCGCCGGGGTTAAGTAATTGTCTTGGAACATTGGTCGGCTCGTGAAACCGAGCTTGTCCATCATCTCGCGCATAGACATTTCTCCCGATAAAGCCAAAAGCAGGCGGATTACGGAGTCACTTACTTGTCCTCTACTTGCACTATTACTTGCACTATTACTTGCACTGTTACTTGTACTGTCACTTGTCCCCTCATCCTGTCCGGGCTTCTCTTTACGCCAGATAACCACGCGAAAATCTTCTTCTTGATGATATTCCGGGTCCTTCAATCCCTTGCCTTTACATAAGGTTACGATATCTTCAGTGCCCGTCCCAACCTTATCTATGTATCCGGTCCAGAACATTGGATCGGCCAGAAGCGGATTGGCGGGAAGCGATTTGTGCGGCTCAAGAAGCTTTTTAACTGTTAGCCCGTATGGCAGTTGTCCGGGATTCCAAACTTCCAGACGGTTACGGAACAGCATTACCTGCACACTGGCATTGCTCGTATAATCACGATGGCAGACGGCGTTTACGATGGCTTCTTTTACGGCATCATAAGGCAGTTCGTATTCAGTGGGAACTTCGGCAGTATCGCCTTCTGCGCGCGTTCCTGTCCAGTTGTCAATCCGGCTCATCACAAACGATGTTGCCTGGTCAATCATCTCAAAGACGGTTCCATGGTAAATCTGATAACTGGGCAGAGGTTTCTCTACAACATTTCCATAAAACTGAACACATTTGACCTCTGAAGTGATGAAGAAACGCTGCGGACGCTTGCCGAACAAAAGAATGGCGGCGTTAGCAATCCGTCCGTTTTCGTCCATAAGAGATAAATGAGTAAGTAATTCGGTCGGAGTTGAGTCCAGTGGCAGAGGAAAACCGCGTTTCTTTCTGGCGGTACGGATAAATGCGCTCATCTTTTCCTCGTCCAGATCGTCCAACTTAGCTTTTGTATCAAAGGCGGCGTCGAACGGCTGCCAGCGGATATATTCCTTTTCCTCCAGGTAGCGGACCAAAGCGGCATAAACGGAGGCCCTTAAGTCCTCGATATTCACGAATGTTTTACGGACGATGTCACGTTCGGCCTTTTGAATCAGTGCTGTCTCCTTAGGATGGCGGTCTTGTTCATTCGTGCTCTTGATAAAGATAAGACGCGACTTATGCAGTTCCGCAGCAAGATCATATTCTCTTTCTGTGGGAGAAACGCCCTCGGCATCCTCGAAACCATACTTAATGCCGTAGAGTCCAAGGTAGATATCGGAAGCTTCGACTTCGCTCAGGTACACCTGCTGAGGGGATGCCTCGTTAGCAGGGACATCCTCGAAAATGAAGGTCTCAAAGAACTTGCCCAACAGAGCATCTGTCCTTATGTAGTTGTTCAGCATAGCCCTCTCTTGGGCAAATTCGCTCTGAACGCTGCTGATGAAGATCCTTATCCTTTGCATACGTGTCTTAGTCCTCCTACAAAGATATGTATTCTTCTTGATGTCGCAAAATGCGAAGTCAAATTAAGGAATTGAATTTGGCCATGGACTGGACCTTGATGGAATCAACGATGTCAATGTAGGGTTTCATGGATTTGTAGTCGCTGTGGCCGGTCCATTTCATTACCACATCCGGGGGAATCCCCAGGGAGAGGGCGTTGACGATGAAGGTGCGGCGGCCGGTGTGGGTACCGATGAGCTGATACTTGGGATAAATAGTGTCCGTGCGTACATTCCCTTTGTAGGTGGTCACCCGGATCTCTTCATCGATAGCGGCCAATTTGCAAAGCTTCTTGACATCCCGGTTCATGGCCTGGTTGGTCAGGTTGGGAAGCGCCTTGTTGTCTTTAAAGGGGACATCCTTGTACTTCTCCAGAATGGCTTTGGTGATGTCGTTCAGCTCGACGGAGATGCTGTCGGCCGTCTTGACAGTAGTAATTTCAATGTGGTCTCCCTTGATGTCGCTGCGGCGGAGGTTGTTGGCGTCGGAGTGCCGAAGGCCGGAGAAGCAGCAGAAGAGCAGTACATCCCGAACCGGATCCAGGAAGGCCTTATCGGCCGTCAGCTCCAGCGCCCGGATTTGCTTGATTTCCTCTTTTGTCAGGTATATGACACGCTTCTGCGTCTTTTTGAGGGTTGGATGGAAGGATTTATAGCTGCGGTTTGTGTTGAATCCTTTCTCGGAGGCCCAGTTCAGGAACCATTTAAGGTAGTCAATCTTCTTTTCAATGGTAGAGTTTTTGAGGCCGGTCACATCTTCCGGGTCATATTCCTTCCTGTCCCCTTTCTTTTTCCGGGGAGTACGCAGCGACTTCGTGTCCCTCAGGTAGGTGACGAAAGCAGTGAGAACATCTTCATCCAGTTCGGTGAACTTGATGCCGGACCTGAACTTATGCAGATCATTCCTCAGTGCCGCCCACTTTTGGAAAGTAGCCTCCGTCCAGGCGTTTTTTTCTCCACACTCGGCCGTAAACTTGTCAAATACTTCAAAGAAACCGGGGGCCTTGGGCTTGCGCTCCTTCTTCTCCTCGGCAGGCTTGGACGGAACAGTACCGTTAAGGCGCTGTTCATACTTCACTTTCAGTTCCTCAATCGTCGGGTTCTTATCCGTAGCCTCGAAGAACTTGAATGCAGTATCCATCTGGTCCCGGACATTGCGGAGCTCGTTGTTGATAGCTTGCGCCGTCTCCCCCTTCGGCCCCACGTATCCTTCGGCCACCAGCTGCAACTGATCATCCCAGGTCGACAAGTTATTGATCTGGCATCCGGTCTTGGTGTCAAAACGGCGGCCGTTGAAAGTAACCCTCATCCTGATCTGGAAGAGGTTCCCGTCCTTCCCGTAAGGACGAAGCTTGAAAGCGATATTTCTCTTAATCTTCATAGCGCATTTTTGTCAAATCGTGGCCCAATAATGGCCCAATTTTGAGTGTAGCCGCTTGACTACGACTGCAATAATACGCAATAGAAATCATTTAAACAAGGGTTCCTGCACGGGATTGCACTTCGTTTACGAATCCCTCACTCACCGCAATAGCTGTACGCCTATCCCCGGCCTGTCCGGGAGGGATAATCGGCCATCAATAACCTTCACGCCGTCAAAGCGGTCGTTGGAGATGAGGAGGTTGCCGTCAAGGTCGGCAAAATCAACGTACGGAGAGAACTGCGCCGCGGCCGATATTCCGCAGGAGGTTTCCGTCATACATCCCACCATCACTTTCATCCCAAGGGCGCGGGCCATCTGGGCCATACGCCAGCCTTCGCGCATACCCGTGCACTTCATCAGTTTGATGTTGATGCCGGAGTAGGCTCCCTGGATGGAGGGGATATCGGCAAGTCTCTGGATGCTTTCATCGGCAAAGATGGGGAGGGGACTGCGCTCCGTGAGCCAGGCGTTGTCGTCCAGGCGCTCCTTTGCCATAGGCTGCTCCACCATCACTACGCCCTGCTCCCTGAGCCAGAAAATCTCTTCAAGGGCCTTCTCCCTGTCTTTCCAGCCCTGATTTGCGTCTACGGCAAGGGGGACGTCCGTGACGGAGCGGATGGCGCGGATCATTTCCTGGTCAGTGTCAAGGCCAACCTTGACCTTAAGGATATTGAACTTGCCGGCGGCTTCCAGCGTCTTTTCCCGCACAACCTCTTCAGTATCAATGCCGATAGTAAACGTTGTGGAGGGCGCCTTTCCGGGGTCAAGGCCCCAGATGCGGTACCAGGGCTCTCCGATGAGTTTTCCAACAAGGTCGTGAAGCGCTATGTCTACGGCTGCCTTGGCGGCGGAATCTCCGGGGGAGAGGCTGTCTACGTAGGAGAGGATGTCTTCAATCCTGAATGGGTCACTGAACTGACTCAGGTCCACTTTGTCAAGGAACCTGCACACGGATTCCACGCTCTGGCCAAGATAAGGCGGCATTGATGCCTCTCCGTATCCGGTAACGCCCTCCCAGGATATTTCCACCTGGACATCAGGGGTGACGGTACGGCTGTATGAAGCCACCGTGAAGGTGTGCCTCAGTTGAAGTTCATACGGGAAGAACTTCATTCTGAGGGGGCCTCCGGAACGCCTTGGCGTGAAGCCCTTGCAGCCGATGATGGATGCCCCGGCAGCAGCCAGGGCGGCGGTTTTCAGGAAATCTCTCCTATTCTGCATAGAAGGGAGTGGTGAGAGTGGTTGTGATGTCCGGCATCTGGTCCACGTAGGGGAGTATGCGGCCGCCGAAAAGATAGCGGTCCGTGTTGTAGGAGTCATACTCCGGATCCCTGGGATTGAAACTTCCAATCTTCACATAACCAAGCGAATGGATGAATTTTTCGTCTCCAAGGTAGAATCCAACGTGAGATACGCGCGGCCTGCCGTTCTCCCTCCTTGAACCAAAGAATACAAGGTCTCCGGGCTGGAGGGCATCCCTGTCTTCGATGGTTTCTCCCACCTTGCTCTGGGGGCCTGCGTCACGGGGAATTATAATGTCGTGCATAAATAGGACGGTCCTCACATAACCGCTGCAGTCCATTCCCTTGGGGGACATTCCCGCCCAGATATAGGGGAATCCCAGCATACTCTTTGCCGTTGCAAGGATGGCTTCCGGGCTCCGGTCCAGAGTCATCCTC
Organism: uncultured Bacteroidales bacterium; assembly: GCA_900319485.1. Lineage (GTDB taxonomy): Bacteria > Bacteroidota > Bacteroidia > Bacteroidales > UBA932 > Cryptobacteroides. The sequence goes on from ONOQ01000016.1 coordinate 20,169, forward strand.
CATTCCCTTTCAACCATAGCAACCTTACGCTGAATCCACCCCTGACGGCCGTCCGGGAACTCAACCTTCAGCCAGGCGCCGCGCTTTTTGAGGAGTTTGAGCCTGTCTCCTGCCACAACGTCGGAGATTGTTTCGCTGCGGGTGGAGGATTTTGCGTATACAACACCCGTAAGCGCCGTCACAACGGCCTTTGGGGCCGCATTCCAGGCGTGGTACTCATCAAAGGACATACGCGTTATGGCGGCGTAATGCACCCAGCCTGAATAATCGTCGGGGGTATCAATCTCCGGCCAGGGGTAAGGCTTGGAGTCGCTGTTGCCGATAATATGTACCGGGGTTCCCAGAAGGGCCTGGGACACCATTTCTGCGTCAAAATCGGGGGTGCTGCGAAGATTGCAGACGGAGATGTTCACCACTCCGTATTCCTGGGCGCCGAGGCTGAAGAAACAGAGAATGGCAATAGATAAGAGTATCAGTCTTTTCATACTTCTTTGAAATACAGGGGCCAGCGTTCTTTGTCAATATCCGGCAGATGAATCTTGATGCCGATCTCCCTTACGCCACCGAATTCCTCAAAAATAGCGGCGCCGTAATAGCGCATGGTGGTGGTGAGGTTCATATAAGACTTCAGGATGGGAGGGAGATATAGTTTATTTTTGATGAAGAAGGATGTGAGCGCACGGAAATTGGCGCGGAACTCCTTTGCCGAGAACAGTTTGCGGGCATTCCTGGCGGCAGGTGCCACATATGGCTTGATGGGAGATATCTCGTTGTCTATGCAGCAATGCTTCTTCATAAATGAAATGACAAGCGAGAAAGCCTCCTTGGGATAATCCTGATAGAATGTAACCTTCCCGAACACATCTGTCATCTTTCCGTCCCTTGCAACCACGCAGATGCCCTTGAACAGGCAGTCCAGAATGAAGATGCTCTTCCTGGCAGAACTTGTCCTCTGGTGGTCTTCCACTATATATGAACGGCTCAGTTCCATTGTATGAGGCAATTCTTCCTTCATGAATTTCTCTGAGAAATGGAACATATGCGCTGCGGGAATCATAGGCTGGCCTTCATCATCCACTTTCATATCATAGCCGTATACAAAACGGTAGCCGCCGCAGATGCATTCGTCCTCAGCGTCCCAGATGACAAGTTGCTTCACCTTGAATGAAGGGTCTGTGTCAAAGGGCTCCAGGTCACAGGCCAGGCCGGTGCCGGCGCCGCCCTTCCGGAAGGCGATCTCCCTCAATCGGCCCACTTCCCTTAAAATACTGGGGAAAGAGGAATCTATGCAGTAGACCTTTATGTCACCGCGGGATGCTTCCGTGAGTTCCGGAGCGCGGCTGAACTCCTCTTTGAGGAGGCCGATGTCTATAGGATCAATGATTGGTTCCATTGTGGTTCAGTCTTGTTTTAGCGCGTACACTTGCTCCCTGACGTATTGCGCCCATTCCGTGTCCGATTTCTCTGAGGTAAAGGTTTGCCAGGGGATGGGTTTTCCTATGACCATCTTGAAATGCTGCCCGCGGTAGCCGAACAGTTCGTCCGGGAGGGTGAACATCTCAAGGTTCAGTTTTATCTTGAAAAACTTGCGGAAAGCCGCAATGCGGTAGAAGCGTTTTGAATTCTGGCCGGAGAACCATACGGGGATGATGTCCCTTTTTGTCTCACGGCTTTTGGTTATGAAGGTTTTCTTCCATTCAAGGTCCTGGACAACGCCGTCAATCTTCCTGGAGCATGCTCCGGCAGGGAAAAACAGAACCTGACGGTCACTGTGGAAGGCTTCGTTCAGAAGGCCCGCAAGTTCCCTTGCCTGGGCTCCCATCTTGTTTACGGGAATGAGGTAATAGGCAAGTTGCTTGATGTTGAGGAGGAAATTGTTGGCGGGGGTAATCACCTTGTCATTATACTTCCCTGCCAGGAATCCAAGTTCCAGCCCGGCATCGGCCCCGCCAAGCGGATGGTTGGAGGCAAAAGTGAAAAGGCCCTCTGCGGGAATGTTTTCCTCTCCTATTATAGTGAGCTTCACGTCAATGTCCTCGAAGAAGCAGTCCACGAAGTCTGCGCCCACCTTTCCCTTACGGAAATTGCGGTTGAAATCCTCCTCATGGATGAACTTTCGGAGGAAACTCATGACGGGCCCCGGCAGCAGTTTGCCTTGGTTCACTTTTCTCACAACAGCATCCGTGTCTATGAGAATGCTTTGGTTCTGGGGCATTTCCATATCCACAAAGATAATAAAAAAAGACATCCGCCGGATGTCTTTTTTTACTAATTGATTAAGATTTAGAACACGTCAGGTTCTGAATTCTTGGGCTCATCGTCCTGGAAACGGGGCTTGCGGGGGCCATCATTGCGCTTTTCGCGGCGGTCGCCGTCCCTGCGGGGACCACGGTCTCCACCTTCGCGGCGGGGTCCGCGGTTGCCGTCCTTGCGGTCGCCTTCGCGGCGGGGTCCGCGCTCACGCTTTGCGGGCTCCACATAGCCTTCGGGCTTTTCCTGGAGGGCGCGCATTGAAAGGCGCATCTTGCCGGTCTTGGCGTCAATCTCAAGGAGTTTCACATCAACCTCGTCGCCAACCTTCAGGACATCCTCAACTTTGTCGGTCTTGGTCCAGGCAATCTCGCTCACGTGGAGGAGGCCTTCCTTACCGGGGAGGATCTCGATGAAAGCGCCGAACTCCAGGATGCTCACCACCTTTCCGTGGTAAACCTGGCCGGCCTCGGGAACTGCGCAGATGCCCTTGATGCGCTCAAGGGTTGCATCCATTGCAGCCTTGTCGGTGCCGAAGATATCCACAACACCCTTGGTGGTACCGTCACCGTTGTCAACTTCGTCGATGGTGATGGTTGTGCCGAATTCCTTCTGCATACCCTGAATGGTTTCTCCACCCTTGCCGATAACGGCGCCGATGAACTCTGCAGGAATCTCGATCTGGACCATACGGGGAACGAAGGGCTTGAAGTCCTCGCGGGGCTCGGGGATGGTCTTGAGCATTTCGCCCATGATGTGGATGCGTCCCTGACGGGCCTGCTCCAGGGCTTTTTCAAGGACGTCGTAGGACAGGCCGTCCACCTTGATGTCCATCTGGGTGGCGGTGATGCCGTCCTTGGTGCCGGTCACCTTGAAGTCCATATCGCCAAGGTGATCTTCGTCACCCAGGATATCGGTAAGGATTGCGTAGCGGTCGTTGGGGCGCTCTGCGTCCGTGATAAGACCCATTGCAACACCTGCCACGGGCTTCTTGATCTTGACGCCGGCGTCCATAAGGGCCAGGCAGCCGCCACAGACGGAAGCCATGGATGAGGAACCGTTGGATTCAAGGATATCGGAAACTACGCGCACTGCGTAAGGGAACTCGGGAGCCGTAGGGATGACGGGCTTGAGGGCGCGCATCGCAAGGTTTCCGTGGCCGATTTCACGGCGTCCGGTGCTGCGCTGAGGCTTTGCCTCGCCGGTAGCGAACGGAGGGAAGTTGTAGTGGAGGACAAACTGTTGGTCGTCCTGGATAAGGACCTCGTCCATCTCCTTCATATCCATCTTGGTGCCCAGGGTCACAGTTGCAAGGGACTGGGTTTCACCGCGGGTGAAGATGGCGCTGCCGTGGGCGCAGGGGAGGTAGTCAACCTCGCACCAGATGGGACGCACCTCGTTGGTGGCGCGGCCGTCAAGGCGCTTGCCCTCGTCAAGGACAAGGTTACGCATCGCTTCCTTCTCCACGTCGTGGTAGTAGCGGTCAATCATTGCGCCCTTCAGTTCAAGGTCTTCCTCAGAGAACTGGGCCTTGAATTCGTCGCGGATGGCGTTGAAGCCGTCCTCACGCTCGTGCTTGGGCTTTGCGCTCTTTGCAAGTTCGTAGCACTTTGTGTAGCAGGCCTCGTGGACGGCGGTCTTCAGGGCCTCGTCTTCCTCGTCATGAGGATAGTCCCTCTTGGGGCCGTCGGTGCCAAGTTCGTGCATGAGTTCCTTCTGCACGCGGCAGTGCTTCTTGATCTCTTCGTGAGCGAACTTGATGGCTTCCAGCATATCGTGCTCGGAGACCTCGTTCATCTCACCTTCAACCATCATGATATTCTCCTCGGTGGCGGCAACCATAAGGTCAAGATCGGCCCTCTTGCCATCCTCGAAACCGGGGTTGATGACAAACTTACCATCGATGCGGGCTACCCTCACCTCAGATACGGGACCGCCGAAGGGGAGGTCGCTGGTGGCAAGGGCTGCCGATGCTGCAAGGCCTGCGAGGGCGTCCGGCTGGATGTCTTTTTCGGCCGATATAAGCATCACGTTCACAAATACTTCCAGGTGGAAGTCACTGGGCCACAGGGGGCGGATAGGGCGGTCTATGAGACGTGCGATGAGGATCTCATAGTCGCTGGGACGGCTTTCCCTCTTGAGGAAACCTCCGGGGAAACGGCCGGCGGCATAATACTTTTCACGGTAATCCACGGTGAGGGGCATGAAGTCTGTGCCTTCCTTTACCTCAGTGGCGCAGGTTACTGTGGCGAGCAGCATGGTGCCGCCCATTTTCACTACGGCAGAGCCAGCGGCCTGTTTGGCCAGCTTGCCGGTTTCGATCTCGATAACCCTTCCGTCGGGCAGTTCGATGGTCTTTTTGATAATGTTCATTTGTTTACTACTGTTACGTCTTTATTGCGTCATTTGCCGGACCTTCCGGCGTATTTTCAAGAAAAAAGGGGCAGGATGCCTTGCATCCGTACCCCCGTTCTGTTTTCCTGTGCGCTTATCGGCGGAGACCAAGCTCCTTGACGATAGCCCTGTATCTCTCGATGTCAACGTTCTGAAGATAGTTCAGAAGCTGGCGGCGCTTGCTGACCAGGCGAAGAAGAGAGCGGCGTGTTACAACGTCCTTCTTGTTCTTCTTCACGTGCTCTGTAAGGTGAGCGATACGGTAGGAAAATAAAGCAACCTGACTCTCTGGTGAGCCGGTGTCCTTATTGGACTTCCCGTACTTCGCGAAAATCTCTTGCTTTTTCTCAGGCTGTAAATATTCTGCCATGATGCAATGAGTTTTGTTTGGTTATTGTGTCTCTGCGGGACCGCCCCGCAAAAAAGCCTGCAAATGTACGGATTTTTTTCCGTAATACCAAATCTTTTCAGTCGTCCTGACAAGAAAAAGCCTTGCGACGTATTTTACTTTTTTACGCAACGTACAGACATTGCGGTTGCGCAGCCTATCGTTGGCGGCAAAATGTTTGGCCGATATCCCCACCCCCCGGCTCTGCACGCCGCTGATATACGCCGCCGCCGTGCGCCCGGAAAGGAGCGGGTCCTCTGAAAAATACTCGAAGTTGCGCCCGCAGAGAGGGGTCCGGTGAAGGTTCATCCCGGGCGCCAGGAGAACGTCAACGCCGTAGGCAAGGGCCTCGGCCCCGATTGCAGCTCCAACCTACTCCACAAGTTCCGTGTTCCAGGTGCTGGAGAGCATTGAGCCGATGGGAAAACCCGTGCATGTTTGCTCTATGCGCACCCCGGCAGGGCCATCGCTGAGCACAATTGCAGGTATCCCCAGCCGGGGAATAGCCTGAGTCATCCCCGCAGCCCCGGGAACCGGCACCTTGAAACCAAACTGCCCCGCCAGCATACTCTTGTAGCCGGCGCCAACAACCAGCGTGGTCTTCTCCTTGAGAGTCATCCTGGCAATGACAGCGTCAATGTTGTCCGGGCGAAGAGTAACCTCCTGCGCCACAAGGACAGCACACGCGCAAACTGCTGCAAACAATGTGATAAAGCGTTTCATTACTCTGCTAAATTAAGCATTTTTTGTGGCAACTGGACCAACCGGGCAGTACATATAATTATGTATTGATATAAAATGCCATCACAGGTATCTTTGTCAGTGATTTTGTGTATTCGGTATTATTAATTAATTATAGGTTTATGGAAATGAAAAACACTTATTGTGCACCCGAGTGCGAAGCAGTCGAGATGCGTGTAGAAGGCGTTATCTGCCAATCCATCGTTGAAGGAATGATTACTCCTCCGGATATTGAGGACGGTGGAAATTTACCATTTTAATTAAAGGGAGGACTTATGATGAAAAAGATTTGTTTTGTAGCAGCCGCATTATGCGCAATGGTTCTGGCTTCCTGCCAGGCCCAGCTCAATCCCCAGGAAGAAACCATCCAGGAAGAGACTCCTCAGGAGGTTAATGGCGTTCCAATGACACTGAAGGTATCTTTTGGAGACACAAAAACCACCTATTCCCCTAATGGTATAGCAGGTTTCAGCTGCAACTGGGAAGCCGGAGACAAGATTTCTGTCATTTCTTTTGACTCCGACAGCGACTATGCGAGTATTACTGCCATCGACAACTTTGAGACGACGGCCGGAGACGGCACTTTCGAAGGGACCTTCACGGGAGGCAGTGCTGCCAGGATAATGGTGGTCTATCCCCATCTTGAGGCTTATGAGGGAAACCCCAGCGGCAATTGGGGCTCTGAAGCCCTTAATGGTACTTCCGGAGCAGGCGCACGCCGTTTGATCGACGGAGTCCAGATAGGTAAAGGAACAATGTCCCTGTATCCTTATTCATTTGTTTATTCAGATGAGAACATGGACGTCGACGTCATCAAGGAGCGTTCGATCTTATATGGTGAGGCGACGATTGCAGCCGGAACTATGACTGCAACCCTCCAGAACTACTACGGTGTTCTTACGGTAGAACTGGATTTCAGGGTGAACGAGTCTGATCCCTGGGACTTGTCTCCCATGTCATCCGCATTGAAGACGGTCGAAATCAACGCAGACCATTTTATTTACAAGTACACGTCCTGGGCCTATCTTGCCAGTTTCAAGGCCGGAAGCGCCTCCAATTTCTCAAAAATCATTTCCTATTTCGGCGCTCCGGACAGCGGCGAAGATGATCCCACGGGATTGAATCTTCCAACCCGCCCTGCAAGCACCAGTTCCTGGGTGAGATACTACATCGTCGGTGATTTTGTAGATCAACTAAAGGATTATGTATGGACCTTGACGGCAACTGATGCCAGCGGTTATGTATATGAAAAGGAATTGACATTCAGCTCTGATTACAGTTTCTCAAAAGGCGCGGGTGCGAAACTCTCGACAACTGCCGTTGCAACCACTCCTATCCTTCCTACCGCAACGGAACTCGACGGCGGCGGCACGATGCCTTCCAACTGCTATATCGTTCCTTGCACTGCCGGAACATACAGCTTCGCCACCAAGAGCAAGCGCGGGTTCAATTATCCGTCCAATTATAATGCTGCATTCAGCGCCATTGTTCTTTGGGAAGCTCTTCCTTACAACAATTCAGTTAAGGACGGAGACATTATCAAGAGCGTCAGATTGTACAACGACAACCGTGTTTATGTTGAAACAACCGGTACCGAGGGTAATGCCGTCGTTGCCGTGGTCAACGGTTCGGGTGAAATCGTGTGGAGCTGGCACCTCTGGGTCACCAACTACGATCCCGAAACTGATGGGACAGCATATCACAATATCCACCTGGATGGAGACCACTACTTCATGATGAGACGTAACCTTGGCGCCTTCCAAAATGCAGGCGTAGATATAAACGGCTATCGTGAGGAACAGGTCGGTCTGTATTACCAGTTCGGCCGAAAGGATCCTTTCGTCGGGGTGAACGACATTTATGAAGCTTCTGATAACCGCGAAACTACCAATTCCGGCAACTGGACCCAGGTTGACTGCGGCCCTCAAACTCCCTGGGGCTACACTATCACACATCCAATGTCATTCGTGCGGGGTGTCACCAATAGCAAGAGTTGGGTGCCGACTGTAGGTCAGGTGGATGGATACTGGGGAGATGTAGATGATGAGCAGGATCCCTGCCCGTACGGATGGCGTGTTGCAGATACCAAAATATGGCAGGCTATTACCGATTATGCAGACAGGACTCTTGACGGATCCGATGTCAATTTCTGGGGAGTCGCTCCTGACAAGCGGCCTGTTTCAAAGACTATCAACGATAGCGGCACCTATGGCGGTACATATCAGTTTGACGGCCTTACCCTTCCTTATTGCGGATTCTACTATTGTAATACTGGAGATTCTTCCTGGAGCATCTGGCAGACATACAGCTACAGTGTTGACGTTGGAGACGCATATTACTGGGGCAACAGTATGTTTGATGATAAATTGGCTTATGTTTTCAGAGCATCCAGCATTGACATGTATCAGTTCGAAAATATTTATCAGGCAGAATTTCCTGCATATGGTTTCCAGGTGAGATGTGTTAGACAATAATTGAAAGGGCCGGTCGCGAGACCGGCCTCTTTCTCTATTATTTTGAAGAACAATCAAAGCGTGATCAACTCTTTCTTGATGGCGTAGAGTCTGTCAAATCTTCGGGTAGTCAAACCCGGGTGTTTGCAGGTGAGTCGATAAATACATATTTTTATGTATGTCCGAATCGGTGGGTTATTCTTATCTTTGCGTTTGTGAAACGCATTACAAGCATATTGCTTTTGCTTGCATGTTTCTGTGCTTCTGCGCAGGATCAGGATGCGTACGGCGTGGCAGAGGAGCAGTTTTATCGGGGCCAATATGGATCGGCCATCAGGATAGCCCTGGAGGGCTTACAGGTAGACCCGGCGCTTAGTAGTGAAGAATCGGCAGTGGAACTCTACTCCATCCTTGGAGCATCATATTCCAGGCTGGGTGCTTTTGACAAGGCTGCCGATTTCTTTTTCCGCTGCTACCAGTATGACAAGAAAGAGGGCAATCAGGAAGGGATGACATCGTCCCTGATCAATCTGGCGTCTATGTACGTTTACGCAGGGAAACCTGAACTGGCCGAGAAGAGGGCGCTGGAAGCCATCGAAAACGAGAAGCCTCTGGGAAGGCCGCTAAAACTGGCCATGGCCTACGGGAAAGCCTGCGACGTTTATCATGCCCTTAAGCGGGAAGAGACGGCCTTGGAGTATGCCAATCTTGCCGTATCAACGGCCCGGGAAACAGAAGACGCCGGTGCTGAAGCCATACGCAGGAGTCAGAGGGCATATCCTCTTCTGGCAATGAACAGGTATAAGGAGGCTGAGGCCGATTTGTCCTTTTCCGAGAATTATTTTAGCCAGAACGGTAACAGGCAGTCATTGGCAATAGTGTACTTCCAGCTTGCCGGGCTCTATGAAAGGACCAGCAGGAATTCCTTGGCCACTTCATATTATTGGAAGGCTTTGGACCTTGCCCGGAAACTGCCGGACAAGCCGTTGGAGCAGAAGATATGCAATTCTTTATCGGCTCATATTAAAAAAACGGCACCGGATGAGGCATATGAGTTATTAAGCCGGTCGGCCCAATTGCAGGAGGAGATATCAAAGAGCGAGAGTGATAACGCCCTGGAACTCTTCAATATAGAGTATGAGACCGCCAAGAAGGAGGAACAGATTGCCCGGCAGGAGAGGGAATTGCGAACTGAAAAGCAGCTGACTCTTGTTCTGATAATAGTACTGTCAGTATTGATTGTTGCCGCAATTATCACGGCAATTACGGCGTATAGGTCAAAGAAAGACAGGGAAAAACTAAAGCAGAGTAACGCCCAGAAGGATTTCCTTTTCAAGGTAATATCGCACGATATAATGTCACCGGCAATAGCGATGCTGAGAGGCATTCAGATGCTTCGGGGCCATTCAGGTGACGGCATTCTTGAAAGAGACTCGGAGGTCCTGGTCCAGCTGGAAAGGCAGGCGGAATCGGAAGTGGAACTTATTGACAATGTAATGCGCTGGGCCCGTAACAAGGAAGATTCTTCTTCCCGTGACAAGGCCCGTTTCGATATAGTGAGTATGTCCCGTGAGGCCATGGAACAGTATAGGGGAGGCGCTTCTCAGAAGGGGATTAGTCTTGAACTTGTGAGTCCGGACAGCATCATTGTGTTTTCCGGCAGGAACAATTTGCTTATAGCCCTTCGGAACCTCTTGTCAAATGCCATAAAGTTCTCTCATGAGGGAGGGCGGGTGACGGTAACCATACAAGAAAAGGCCGATGAAATTGATTTGAGAGTGGAGGATTGCGGTATAGGTATTCCTGCCGATAAATTGGACAGTATCTATAACTCGGAGTCGTCTTTCAGGCGTCCGGGTACAGTCGGGGAACCAAGCCATGGATTGGGGCTTGCGGTGAGCCGGGACCTTGTGGCGGCAATAGGCGGACGTTTGGATGTGAGAAGCGTTGAGGGCAAGGGCAGCATTTTTACAATTCATATACCTGCGGGGGGGGGAAGGAAATGGGTGATGATGTGAGGCTTATGTTGGTGGATGACCATCCGCTCATGCTGATGGGTATTGCATCTATGCTCTCTGGTAAGGGAATAGAGATTGTGGGAACAGCCAGTAACGGTAGCGAGGCTTTGGAAATGGTGCCCCAGTTGAAGCCGGACGTGATGATGCTGGATATAATGATGCCGGTTATGGATGGCATAGAACTGGCCAGAAGGATGAGGGCCTTGTATCCTGATGTTGCGCTCCTTGTATTGTCAAGCGATTCGTCACTTGCGTCCTTGGAAGTGCTCCTCAATATCGGCATAGACGGTTTTCTCTCAAAGACCAGCGATGCCCCCGTTATGCTTGATGCCGTCAAGAGCGTAGCCGCCGGTTATGAGTATTATGGCACCGACATTGCGCGTCTAATTGAGCGGATAAGCCTTGCCAAGAAGGCTTCGGATAGCATCTTCACGCCACGGGAACTAGATGTGATACGTTTCAGCTGCCAGGGCCTTCAATACAAGGAAATAGCCGAGCGACTGGGAATCCGATACCTCACGGTTGTTACTATCAAAAACAACATTTTCCGGAAACTGGGTATAAACAATACAGTCGAACTGGTCGTTTATGCTATCAAGAATGAGTTGATAACCTTATAACAAATAATTTCCGGCCCTCATGTTTTTTGAGGGCCGTTTTTTTTGTATATTTGCAGAAACGACAGCCGTCTATGAAGGAGAAACAGGATAATACTTTAAAGTCACCGGCAGCGTCTTACGGCAGTAAGGTGAGATTGGGAGATATAGTTCCTATACCAATGGAGAATGCGGATGAAACCCTGCGCTCAATGGGTTATATTTCGCACGAGGATCTGGAGAATCATCTTGCAAAGTATTTATAGATGATTTCGCCACTGACGCATGAAGGGACAAAGTTGAGGTACTCGCCTCAAGTGATTGCAGAGATTGACAGTGTCATCGATTATAATCTTGGCAATCTGAATCTTCTTGCGCTTTTTATATCTCGCTTGCTTAAGGGATTTCAGGATCTCACTAATGATGATGTGGTTGTTGACTCTTCCTGGGGGAATCATTCCTATGAGATTGAGGATATTGGAGTTGTTTCAATAAGAGTAATAATTGATTCATCTTCAGGAGTAAAGTATGTAGTTATTGAGTCTATCCAATGGACTTTCGGCACAAGTCGTTTCTTTAAGGAATTTGATTATTGATCATATTATGAAAATCGGCATTTGCAATGACCACGCAGGCGTGGAGTACAAGTTCAAACTGGTGAAGATGCTTCAGAAAAGGGGTATCGAGGTTGTGAATTACGGCACTGACACAGAGGCTAGCGTAGACTATCCTGATTATGCCCACAGGCTGGCCCGTGCCGTTGAGGGCGGGGAAGTGGACCTTGGAATAGCGCTCTGCGGCACCGGCAACGGAATGGCCATGACGCTCAACAAGCATCAGGGAATCCGCGCAGGTCTTGCGTGGGGCACTGCCATCGGCCATCTTGTGGCGCAGCATAACAACGCCAACGTCCTTGTGCTGCCGGCCCGGTTCATCAGTTACCGCCTGGCATCGGCCATAGTGCGCGAATGGCTTGACACCCCCTTCGAGGGCGGCCGCCATCAGAAACGCATAGACAAAATGCCCTGCAGATGAGTTTTACCCGTGACATCGCCGATTACCCGGAGGGAATAGTCCTTGCGGTGGACAAGCCGTACAGGTGGACATCGGCCGATGTAATCCGTAAACTCAAGTACGCCGCCATCAGGCACTTCGGGAAGAAGAACCTGAAGGTGGGGCACGCCGGCACGCTGGACCCGCTGGCTACGGGGGTGCTGCTGGTTTGTATCGGCAATGCCTGCAAACGGGCCCAGGAACTGCAGGATCACCCTAAGGAGTACATCGCGCGCATACGCTTTGGCGCCACAACCCCTTCCTACGACCTTGAGAAGGAGGTGGACCGGCGCTTTCCGTATGAGCACATCACGGCTTCATCGGTCCGTGCCGCCCTGCCCCAGTTCCTTGGCGAGCAGGAGCAGGTGGCTCCGCTCTTTTCCGCCAAAAGCGTAGACGGCGTCCGCGCGTACGAACTTGCCCGGAAACTCTACCGCTCAGGCCGCTTCTCGGAACTTGACTCCGCCGCCCTGGAAACCCTCCAGCGCAACAAGATCGTGATCTCAGAACTGGAACTGCTGGACTTTGTTCCGGAGGGTGATGGAGATAGAGTCCGGGGGGCTTGTCCACCCCCGGACGAGTGTAGGGGGAGGGGCCCGCAGACTGTAGGGACGGTGAGCAAGCTTGCTTGGTCACCGGCACAGCAGGCTGTGGGAGGGGCCGGAGTGGAGCGAAGCGAAACGGAGTCCCCCCGGACTCTATCTCCATCACCATCGGCACGCATCAACGTGGCGGATACATCGGCCCTGGGACTGCCGGAGGCGGTTATCCGCATCGCTTGCTCCAAAGGCACCTACATCCGGGCGTTTGCGCGTGACCTTGGGGAGGCGCTGGGCTCCGGCGCGCACCTTGGCGGCCTCATCCGCACCTGCAGCGGCTCCTTCCGCATAGAGGACGCCCTCTCGCTGGACCAGGCCCTGGCGCTGCTGCAGTAGCCGTTGAATGTAAATTGCTCTGTATTAATAATTTATGCAAAAGCCCTTATGTAAATATGCATAGGGGTTTTGCTGTAAGTTATTGAAAATGAATCAGTTCCATTTAACGGTCAAATGGAGAAACTTTGCTATCTGTTCATTCATTGCATATGTGTGCCTGCGAAGTAACTGGAACAGTTCATATTTCTCTTCTTTTGAAAGTGCAAGGATGTCGTGAATATCCTTCGGTTGCAGTTCACGCAAGATTATCCTGACCATAGTGGAATAATCCTTGTCAGTTTTGCCCACAAATGATTCCTTTATATCGTGCTCACTGCCGGTAGTGGAGTGTACGGCAAGCAGAAGGTCATCATAACTGTTGAAATACTTGAGGGCTGCATTGTAGTCAATAATGTTGTATGTAGATATGATAAAGTCTGTAAGTTGCTGCTTCTCATCGGTTGTGAGAGGCTCGTACAGCCTTTTGAGAAGAGCATATGGCAGATGCCGGCCAGCCTTGAACTGAGCCATTATCTCCTTTACTGCTTTCTGTACAGGCCAACGGGAGTCTCTTATAATCAGTTTCTGTGAGAAGGGATGGTCAGACACGGCATAAGCCAGGAATGTCCAACGATAGTCCTCGGCCTTTCCAATCAGTTTTCGTTCAGGCGGATTGTTCCAAACATAGATAAGATTTGTCCTGACCTTTTTGTCGGTATTCTTTGGAGCGCTACCGAAAGGAGTATCAAAAAGGGGACCTTTTCTGTGGCAGACCTTATTGTGCTCAAGAGCAAAAAGGCTGGAGTAATCCCTCATAAATGCTGCCAACTCCGCAGAGGATGCCGCCTCAATGGAGAAGTGAGTATGGTCCGGCATAGGGCACATAGCCAGAATACGCACTTTATGCTTTCTTGCAGTGGTGCAGACAATGGTAAACCATACCAGATAATCCAGGTTGCTGTAGAAGATTACACCACCATCTGCAGTGCGCTGATAGCAGTGATTCAAGACATTTTTTTGAAATGACCGTTTTCGACTTTTCATATTCAAGACATAGAGCACAACAAACCACACCAACAGCGTGGGTGAATCTTGATCGGTCACCACGAATATCGTAATCTTCTGTCTCATTTACAAATAAATTTGTACCTTAGCACTGCAAAAACTGAAAAATGACAAAGGAAGAGAAGTATAAGTCACTTCTGCCTCAGGTGCAGGGGTTACTGGCCGGCGAGCCGGATTCGTTAGCCAATATGGCAAATCTTGCTGCGCTGCTTCATCAGGAAATGGGGTTCTGGTGGACTGGCTTTTACCGTGTGGAGGACGAAGAACTGGTTCTTGGACCTTTCCAGGGACCCATAGCCTGCACGCGGATTGCCTATGGGCGGGGTGTATGCGGTACTGCCTGGAAAGAAAAGCGTACGGTAGTTGTTCCCGATGTGGAGCAGTTCGCCGGCCACATTGCCTGCAGTGCGGCATCCAAAAGCGAGATAGTGGTTCCTGTCTGGCACAAAAACAAGATCACGGCTGTCCTTGATATAGACAGTAAGGAACTTGGAACTTTTGATGAAACAGACAAGAAGTATCTTGAGAAGATGGCAGGCCTTGTCTATGGGCCGCAAAAAGACATCTGGTTTGCCGCAGGCTGTTTCTGGGGTGCCCAGAAGTTTTTCAAACGCATAGACGGCGTAGACTTCACAGAGGTGGGATTCGCAAACGGTCAAACTGAAAACCCTACTTACAAGGAAGTTTACACAGATACCACTGGTCACGCAGAATGCGTACACGTGAGGTATAATCCAGATATTGTTTCTTTAAATAAACTGACGGAACTCTTCTTCAAGGTTATAGACCCTCTGAGTCTGAATAAACAGGGAGAAGATGAGGGAACACGATATCGTACGGGTGTGTATTATGGCAATCAGCAGGATGCAGCAGTACTATCGGAGGTCTTTTCACAGGTTAAGGATGCCCTGGGGGTAAAGGAAATGCCTGTTGAACTACTCCCTTTATCCTGTTTTTATCCGGCCGATGAATACCATCAGGACTATCTGGACAAAAACCCCGGCGGTTACTGCCACATTCACTGGTGGCCGTCGAATGAAAACGATTGACGGGCTTTAAATCCTTCCAAGCCGCTCAGCCACGTAGCCCATACGGCGGGCAAACTCTTTCCGGCCGATAAAACTTAGGATGGCGGCTATTCCAAGGCCCGAAGCCGCGCCGGTGAGGGCCAGGCGGAGGCTGTTCATGACCTTGCCCATAGGGTACTCCCTCATCTTGATGTAATCCTCCAGGGCGTGCTCAAGGGCATCGGCCTCCATTGTGCCGCGATAGACGTCGAGGTCGTCGAAGCCGAACTCCGCGCCGGAGATGTACTGGCAAACCTCGAAGCAGTTCTCGTAGTGGTCCGGGTTCCAGAACTTGTCCACGTCCTTGGCAAGGAAGGGGGCGGTTTTGGTGTCGTCGTACACCTTTGCCCTTGGATCTACGGGCCGATTTGGATCTACCGGCTTTGACGGCAGTCCTGCGCCGGCCTTGATGCCGAACTCCTCAAACTGACTGGGCGCCACGAAGAGGTATGCGGCGATATCCCACATATCTTTAACGAAGGTAGCGCGCTCCTTCACAAGTTCAACCACGGCCTCAACGTATTCACGGGTAAAGATGTGGTTGGTGAAATCGGCGCCGAAGCCCTCGAAGGATGCGCCGGCGGTAAGGGCGTTGCAGGGGCAGTCTACCACCTTACAGCCGTGGCTCTCCAGGACGGGGATGAAGAGGTCCGTGAGTTCCCGGGTGGTCTTGAGGCGGAGGTATTCCTTGTTGTACCACTTGGCCTTGTCAGGGTTGAACTTTGCGCCGGCTTTCTGGACTTTATCAAGGGAAAAAGCCTCTACAAGCTGGTCCAGGGTGAACATTTCGCGGTCGTCGCCGGGGTTCCAGCCAAGCATCGCAAGAAGGTTCACGAAGGCCTCCGGGAAATAGCCGTCCTCGCGGTAGCCGTGGGAAACCTCTCCGGTCTCCGGGTTCTTCCAGGCCAGGGGGAACACAGGGAAGCCCAGTTTGTCACCGTCGCGCTTGGAAAGTTTTCCGTTGCCGACAGGCTTCAGGAGAAGGCTCAGGTGCGCAAAGCGGGGCATGGTCTCTGTCCAGCCGAATGCCTCGTAGAGCATATAGTGAAGGGGAAGGGACGGGAGCCACTCCTCTCCGCGGATCACCTCCGTTATTTCCATAAGGTGGTCGTCAACTATGTTTGCGAGGTGGTAGGTGGGGAGTTCATCGGCCCTTTTCCAGAGAACTTTATCGTCGAGGGTGTCAGTGTTCACTTCCACGTGGCCGCGGATTAAGTCGTCCATCTTCACCACGCGGTTCAGGGGCATCTTGAAGCGGATGGTCCAGTCCGTGGTGGTGTCAAGGAGATTCTGTACTTCATCCTGGCTGAGACTCAGGGAGTTGCGGAGGCTGCCTCGGGTGGCGGCGTTGTACATGAACGTATCACCTTTGGCCTCAGCCTGGGCACGCCTGTCGTTCAGTTCATCGGCACTGTCAAAAGCATAATATGCCCAGCCCTTCTCAACCAGTTCCTCCGCGTACTTGCGGTAGAGGGGCTTGCGCTGACTCTGGCGGTAAGGGGCGTGGGGGTGTCTTTCACTTGCGGTTTCCACTACCTTGCCGTTCTCCACTCCTTCATCGGGAATGATGCCGCACCACTGGAGGGCCTCAATTATATACTGCTCCGCTCCCGGCACAAAGCGGTGGGAGTCAGTGTCTTCTATACGGATGATGAAATCTCCGCCCTTCTGCTTGGCATACAGGTAGTTATACAGAGCCGTACGCACGCCGCCCATATGGAGCGGACCGGTGGGAGACGGAGCAAATCTTACGCGTGTTCTTCTTTCCATAAGTGTCTTTCTTATTGAAGATGCAAATTTAGCGGATTCCACGCACAATTGCAACCGTTGAATGTAACTGATTGTCTAGCAGGTATTTATAACAAAACCCCTATGCAATTTGACATAGGGGTTTTCGCTTAACTTATTGACGCACAGGCGTTTATATTCAACGCCCACTGAGGGGATCAGTGCTGCCGGCGAATGGCCGGGATGTTTTCGAGGTCGGCGGTGGGCTGGCCGGGCTCTACGCAGAGGACGGGGCGGACCTCCGTGGAGAAGTTGAAGCTGCGGGCGTTGTCGGAGTTGTTGTAGCCGATCTTGATGGTCTCCGTGGCGCCGGGAAGCGTCACCTCAGCGCCGTGCTCGGACTGGTCCCAGACAAAATTCTCGTCAATTATCACAAGGTTGCCAAGGTCCTTGTTGAGGCCAAGGCCGCCGAGGTCCATCTGGAAGCCGGTGACAATGGCGGTGATGCGCACCTTGTCGCCAAACTCGGGGTCGCTGTCCCAGATGATGCCCTTCTTGAAGTGATTGGCGTCGCCCGTATAGGCCGATATCATGTCGTCAATCTTCTCAAGGTCACTCATCTTGGCACCGTGCTCGTTGTTGCCGGTGGTGATGTTGAGGAGGACGTTCTTTGCGGTCTTGAGGTCGAAGTCGTTGAGGAGGGGACTCTCGAAAGCGCCCTTCACTGCATCCTGAAGGCGGTTGGGGCCGGTGCCCTCGCCGCTTCCCATCAGCGCCATTCCGGAGCCGCGCATCATCTTGCACACATCCTGGAAGTCAACGTTGATGTAGCCGGGCTTTGAGATGACCTCTATGATGCCGCGGACTGCTGTTGCCAGCACTTCATCGGCCTTGGGGAAGGCCTCCTGGATGAGGGTGTCCCCGAAGAACTGATACAGTTTCTCGTTATTGATGATAAGGAGGGAGTCCACGTTCTTCTCAAGTTCGTGGATGCCATCCACGGCCTTAGACTGGCTCTCGTTGCCCTCATTCTTGAACGGGATGGTGACAACCGCCACGGTAAGGATGCCGCGGTCCTTTGCCATCTTTGCGATGACCGGGGATGCGCCCGTGCCCGTGCCGCCGCCCATACCGGCGGTAATGAAGAGCATCTTGGTGCCGCAGTCCAGAACCTTTGCCGCTATCTCGTCCTGGCTTTCCAGGGCGGCGTTACGGCCGGCGGTGGGGTCAGTGCCCGCGCCCAGTCCGTTGTTGCCCATCTGGATCTTCACCGGGACCTCGCTGGTCTGTAGCGCCTGGGCGTCCGTGTTGCACACAATGAAACTGCAGCCCTGGATGTTCTGCCTGTACATATAGTTCACGGCATTGCAGCCGCCGCCGCCCACGCCGATAACCTTTATGATGGAGTTTTCCTTGCCCCAGTTGTCCGGGAAAATGTCTTTGTCAATGTTCATAACGTTTCCTCCTACTGTTTGTTAGCCTCATCATACCATTTGAGGGCGGTGTTTTCCACTGTATTCCAGAAAATTGAAAGGATGCCGGTCTTCTCTCCCTTGGGCTTTGGGACTTTCACCTTCGTGGACTTCTTCTCCTTAGGCTTTGGAGTCTCTTCCACGGGGCCCATATCCTCCGGAGTGAAGA
>ONOQ01000025.1 GCA_900319485.1 uncultured Bacteroidales bacterium
GGCTTTCAGAGCGCAGCTCAGAGGGGTAACAGATGTAAAATACTTCCTCTTTAGGCTACAGAATATCTACGCCTAAACACATACTTTTCCTCATGAGCCTTGAAATCTTCAAGGGATTTGCCTGTACATCCAAGTTTCCAGTCTATGTCGTTCTGGGTCTGCGAGTTCAGATAAGCCGTATTGGCCATTTTTAATTGCCTGCCTTCTTCCTGCGAAGCAAAGCGATAGCAGATGGTCCCGTTGGGCGTCCAGGACAACTCTTTATCCCCGCCTGCATAGGCAGAAAGCGCTGTCACTGAGCAGAAAAGGGCAATGGAAAAAATAATCTTTCTCATAAAGACAGAATTGATTTTGCAAAGATAGACATTTCCCCGGACAATGATTATCTTTGTAACCTAACATTACAAATGATTCGTGATACAGACCCTGTTGAATTATTACGAGGAGCAATTAAATAACGTAAATAATCCAATGAAAAATCTAACTTGAACTCAAAAAAGCCCCCGGAAATTCCGAGGGCTTTTTGTGACTCCAACAGGACTCAAACCTGTAACCTTTTGATCCGTAGTCAAATGCTCTATTCAATTGAGCTATGGAGCCGTTAGTTGGCCTTTAATTAGGCCTCCTTATTTTCAGCAGTGTAGACTTTCTCCCTGATGCGGGCCTTCTTACCGGTGAGGTCACGGAGGTAGAAGATACGTGCGCGACGCACTTTACCGAACTTGTTAACCTCAATGCTGTCAATGAACGGGCTCTGGTAAGGGAAAATTCTCTCTACGCCAACGCCGCTGGCAATTTTACGGACGGTGAAAGTCTTTGTGAAAGCATCCTGACCGCTGATCTGGATAACCACTCCGCGGAACTTCTGGAGTCTCTCTTTATCACCTTCCTTGATTCTGTAGGTAACGGTGATTGTGTCACCGGCCTTGAATTCCGGGTAGGAAGCGGCTTTATCATTCTGGAAAGCCTGCTCTGCAATTTTTATCAAATCCATAATTTCTAATTCTCTTTATGCAACATTGCGGTTTGGCTCCTTACAAGAGGTTGCGTTGTTTTGGGACTGCAAAGGTAGTAATTTTTCTAAAAGTACCAAAACTTTTTTAAAGATTTTTTAGAAAATATTTTTCACCTTGTCAAAAGTGTTCTTGTCTTCCCTGGTAAGATCCGGCTGGAAACTGGAACTGCCCTTCATCTTTTCAAGCGCTTCCCTCTCCTCACGGGACAGTTTGTGGGGCACCCACACCTGGAATTTCACGTATAGGTCTCCGTTGCCGCGGCCATAGCCCTGCACGCTGGGAAGGCCCTTCCCGCGCAGTTTTACAACGGTGCCGGACTGGGTACCGGGCTCTACCTTTACTTTATAACTGCCGTCCAGGCACGGGATGCTTACCTCGCAGCCAAGCATAGCGTCCAGAACGGAAATTATACGGGTATGGAAAAGGTTGTTGCCGTCTCTCTGAAGTTGCGGATGAGGAACCTCGCTGATCACGACAAGGAGGTCTCCGTTCACGCCGCCGCGGGGAGCCGCGTGGCCTTCTCCGCGTATTGTGAGTTGCATTCCGTCCTCTACGCCGGCGGGGATGGTCACCTTCACAAGTTCACGCTTGCGCTCAAGGCCGGTGCCGTTACAGCGCCTGCAGGGATTGGAAATGATCTTTCCCTCTCCCTGGCACTGGGGGCACGTGCCGATAGTATATCCCACGCCGAAAAGGCTGCGGGTCTGCTGCCTTACGCGGCCCTGACCACCGCAGGTGGGACAGGTCTTTATATCGGCCTCACTCTTGGCGCCGCGCCCGCCGCAATCCGGGCAGGGGCGTGCTCTTTCAAGGGAGATTTCCTTCACGCAGCCGCTGGCAATCTCTTCAAGTGTGAGTTTCACGGACGTGCGGATATCACGGCCCCTGAGTACCCTGGTGCCGGATTCCTGCTGGCCGAAGCCGCCGAAACCGCTGCCGCCGAAGCCTCCGAAATCGAAGCCGAAACCGCCACCGAAGATATTGCGGAGGAAGTCGTTGATGTCCATTCCGCCGAAGTCGAAGCCGCCTGCGCCGCCGCCCATCTGATCCGCCGCAAAGCCAAATTGGTCGTATTTGGCCCGCTTATCGGGGTCACTCAGGACGGAATATGCCTCCGCGGCCTCCTTGAAGTTTTCCTCGGCGGTCTTTTTCTCCGCATCACTGCCGTTCACCCAACGGTCCGGATGCCATTTGAGCGCCAACTTGCGGTAGGCGCTCTTAATTTCATCGACCGTGGCTTTCTTGTCTACGCCAAGGACCTCGTAGTAATCTCTTTTCTGTGCCATAACTTATGCTCCAACAACAACTTTGGCATAACGGAGGACCTTCCCGCCAAGGGTATAGCCGGTTTGGACCACGTCTATCACCTTGCCTTTCAGGGACTCTTCCGGTGCGGGGAAAGTGGTAACTGCCTCGTGGAGTTCAGTGTTGAATTCCTCCCCTTTTGCCTCGATCTTCTCCAGGCCCTTGCCTTTAAGGTAGGACATCAGTTTCCCGAAGATCATCTCCGTGCCTTCCTTGGCGGCGTCACTGTCCGTGCTCTTCTGAAGGGCGTCAAGGGCAATTTCGCAGTCGTCCAGGATGGGCAGGAGACCCTTAATGGTATCTGATGCGGCCGATTCCGTAAGCGAAAGCCTTTCCTCTGCCGTACGGCGGCGGAAAGTGTCGAATTCCGCCATAAGGCGTATATAATCCGCTTTGGAATCCGAGGCCTTTTTCTCAGCCTCCTCTTTGGCGGCTTTCACCTCCTCAAGTTCTTCCTTCAATCCTTCTACACGCGCCTCAAGGGCAGCAAGTTTCTTGCCGTCTGCGGGCGCTTCCGTATTCTTGTTTTTCTTTTCTGCCATAGTTTAGTACTGATTGTGCCTCAGTACATATCAAATTGCCTGCCAAGCCCCCGCGTTATGACAATATGTCAGTTATGACATAAAGGGAGAATGGAAGTAAGGAATGCCGTTTTCGGAGAACAGCCTGGCCGATACATCCACAGGAAGGTAATAACCCTCATCCCCCGTCTGCACCCATATGTCGAAGGCCGCAACCGCGGTTACGTCCCCGGTATAGCCTATGCCGCCGATACAGATGCATTCCGCATCCCCCACCCTTGCCTCCACAAGGGCCCAGATCATATTGATTCCCCTAAGGATACTGTCCGGGAGCGTTATTGAATCCGGCCCGCCCGGAAGGCCGTCGATGTGAACGGACTGCCCGTCACAGATGATGTGAATGTGATACTCCATAATTTCAAAGTTTTCCGTGAAGTTACGGCCGATACCCCCGGCTCTCCAAATTTTGGCAAGGCTTGCCAAGATTTGGTAGTCTCAGGAAAAAATATTATGGACCGATAACAAAAAACGGCAACCTGAACTGTCAGGCTGCCGTTTTGAACCTTTGGGCTGCAATGTTTATTTTTTGCGGCTCTTGTATCTCTGATAGAACATATCCACACGACCGGCGGTATCCACAAGTTTCACCTTTCCAGTGTAGAAAGGGTGAGAAGTGTTGGAAATTTCCAGTTTCACCAGCGGGTACTCAACGCCTTCCACGGTAAGGGTTTCCTTGGAGGGAGCGCAACTGCGGGTTACGAAGACTGTGTCATTGGACATATCCTTGAAAGCTACAAGACGGTAGGTTTCGGGATGAATTCCTTTCTTCATTTTACGTAAATAATATAATTGTTAACAATTTTGGGCTGCAAAGATAGCAATAATCTTTGTAATTCCAAAATTATTTCATCCTGTACGGCTGGTCATCGTACAGAAGATATCTCTTTGCCTTGCGGATCCACTTCTGTTCCTCCAGTTTGACGTGCTCCTGGATAACGTCAAACGGGATATTTTCTTTCAGGTACTGCTCCAGCACAGGATCGGCCAGTTTGGTCCAGAAGCCGGCCTCGAACTCAAAGGCGGAATAGTGTTCCCGGAACCACCGCATGAGGTGCAGGGTGTGAAGGAGGCTGTGGTACGGCTCCCCTGGCACCAGCATAATCTGGAATCCCTGGCAGCGCTCCCCTGCGTATCGGCCTGCCGCCGGCGTGAAGGAGCAGGGCCTGAGGAGAGCCCCGTGCGCCTGGGGAAGTTCCTCCGGGTGGAGAGGCTTCACAAACGGCGCGCCGATGTACTCGTACGGACGGGCCGTGCCGATTCCCGGCGTAATTGTGGTGTTGTTCCACAGCCCGCCGCCGCTGTAAAGGTATGAACTGAACAGTCCGGGGATGTCGGAGGCCGGCGCGATGGTCCAGGGCATAAGTTGCCTGTTTGCGTCCGTTGCCATGGCCGATATAACGTGGATGGGAAACTTTGCCCCTATCTCGGAGGCATACAGGTTCACAACCTCCCCCAGGGTGAGTCCGTGCCGATGCGCCAGTTTTGGCACATACATCTCCCCCGCCACGGCAGGGATGGTGCCTTCCACCACCCTGCCGGAAGGGTTGATATGGTCTACGATATAGAGGGACGGCGCCTCATCCCCAAGAAGACGCAGCATCTCCATAAGTTGCATCACGTCCTTGGTGTAGTTGAAGTACCTCACCCCAACGTCCTGGATTTCCACCACTACGGCGTCCAGCCGCGCCAAAACATCGGCCTCAAAAACTATGTGATTGGTCCCGGGCGTGAGTTCCGCGTCCCTCGGAGTGAAAACCGCTTCAAGGTTTCCCCTCTCCCGGAACAGTTCCCACATCCATCGGCCCTTAGCCGTATCCCAGCAGTTCTGGGTGCAGAAACACCCCACCTTGCCGTACAGCAGCGCCTTGTCCAACTGGTCCTCCAGCGGCGTTGTCCTGAATGAAAACATATATTACTGTCTGGCAAAGGGGTATACTGTCTCTGAAACCTGTTGCCACCCTCGGCATCATAAGAGGGAGGGGCCCAAACTCGTTTGGGAGGGGTCGCGAAGCGACGGTTTCAGAGACAGTATACCCCTTGCAATTATCCGATGATTTTCTGAGCAACGGCAATCACCTCATTGCCAAGGGCTTCGGCGGCCTCCATGGTGGATGCCTCGGAGTAGATGCGGATGATGGGCTCTGTGTTGGACTTGCGGAGGTGGACCCAGGTCTTGTTCTTCTCGAAGTTGATCTTCACGCCGTCAATGTCGTTGATGTTCTCGTTGGCGTAGATCTTCTTGAGTTCGTTAAGGATTTTGTCGATAAGGGCGTTGTCGCTTAACTGGATCTTGTTCTTCGCGATGAAATACTGAGGGTAGGTCTTCTTGAGTTCACTCACCTTCATCTTCTTATGGGCCAGGTTACTCAGGAACAGGGCCACGCCCACCATAGCGTCACGGCCGGCGTGGATGGCGGGATAGATTACGCCTCCGTTGCCTTCACCGCCGATCAGGGCGCCCACCTTGTGCATAAGGGTAGTGACATTCACTTCACCTACGGCCGATGCATAGTACTTGCCGCCGTGCTTTTCAGTGACGTCACGAAGCGCGCGGGTGCTTGAGAGGTTGGAGACCGTTGCGATGGGCTTTCCTTCCTTCTCAGCGAGTTCGCAGAGGTAATCGGCCACGGAAACAAGGGTGTATTCCTCCACGAAAGCCTCTCCGTTTTCCATGATGAACGCCAGACGGTCTACGTCGGGGTCTACTGAAACGCCAAGATCGGCCTTTTCCTTGACAACGGTCTCAGATAGTTCCACAAGGTTTGCGGGAAGCGGCTCCGGATTGTGAGCAAAGTCTCCGGTAGGATTGCAATTAAGGCCGATACATTTGACTCCCAGGCGCTTAAGGAGCCTGGGCATAATGATGCCGCCCACGGAGTTCACGGCGTCCACCACCACGGTGAACTTTGCCGCCTTGATGGCTTCCACGTCCACTGCGGGAAGGGCGAGGACTGCGTCAAGGTGCTTGTCAGTGAAGTCCTCTTCCTCAATCTGGCCCAGGTTATCAACCTCTGCGAAGTTGAAGTCCTCCTTCTCTGCAAGGTCAAGGACGGCCTGGCCCTCGATGGCGGTAAGGAATTCTCCCTTGTCATTGAGTAGTTTAAGGGCGTTCCACTGCTTGGGGTTATGGCTGGCGGTGAGGATGATTCCGCCATCGGCCTTGGCAAACAGCACGGCCATTTCCGTGGTGGGAGTGGATGCGAATCCGCACTTTACCACGTCTATTCCGCAGCCGATGAGGGTTCCTACCACCAGTTGCTCCACCATATCGCCAGACATACGGGCATCCTTACCAACAACAATCTTGTAACGTTCCCCGTTGGGCTGGGGCTTGCGCTGAGGCAGTGTGGCTGCATATGCGGCCGTGAATTTCACTACGTCGATGGGGGTAAGAGAACCGCCGGGTTCTCCGCCAATTGTTCCGCGAATACCGGAAATGGATTTGATCAGTGTCATATTTTTTGGTTTTTAGGCTCAATTTATCATACAAATATATTAATTTTGCGCGCTTTAAACAATAGATAAACTAATGAAAGGGTTTTGGACTGTTTTGATGTTGGTGTTTTCAAACGTTTTCATGACGTTTGCGTGGTATGGTCACCTCAAACTTCAGGAGATGAAGATTTCAACCGGATGGCCTCTCATCCTCATAATCCTCTTCTCCTGGGGAATAGCCTTCTTCGAGTACTGCCTCACCGTCCCGGCCAACCGGATCGGCTTCCTTGGAAACGGCGGTCCGTTCAACCTGCTTCAACTTAAAGTGATCCAGGAGGTTATCTCCCTTACCATCTTCACCGTCATCGTCACCTTCCTCTTCAAGGGCCAGCCCATCCAATGGAACCACTTTGCGGCGTTTATCTGCCTGGTCCTTGCAGTTTTTTTCGTGTTTTTGAAATAAAAATTTGGAGATTCGGATTTTTTACGTACCTTTGCACTCCCAACCGCTGGGTTCGTATAACGGTTAGTACTCGAGATTCTCAATCTCGCAATAGGAGTTCGATTCTCCTACCCAGTACAAAAAAGGACAGCTTCTCAGGAAGTTGTTCTTTTTTTCGTTTCACTTTATTGAAGGGGCTCCGCCCCCTCAAACTCCCCCTTGTCGGCCTTCGGCCTCCGAGCTCACCCGTAGCAGTCTATTTGTTGTCTACACCGCTGGTGGCTATTTATCTGAATGTCAATTGCTTATGGAAAACTGGTTAGACATTTCGCGCAATCAAATTTTGAGAAGAATCTGATTATCAGCGAGTTACCCACCAGGGGCTATTTGCCGATTATTTCACCCGCAGCAGCCGTGTCGCAGGTCAGTGATTGGACTGTCGCAGGTAGGGTGGCGGACTGTCGCAGGTAGGGTGGCGGAACATCGCAGGTCTGCAAAATCGGCCGGACCTGCGACGGTTTTTTGCCCCTGAGGCCGATTTGCGTCGCAGGTGACAGCAAAAATGCAGACCTGCGACACTTTGGCCCGGGACCTGCGACACTTTACTCCGGGACCTGGGACACTTTGCCGATGATTTCCTCTGCGGCGCGGAGAGAGGCGCCGGGACCGCCGAGGAGGCGGCGGATTTCAGAGTAATCGGCCTTCATACGGGCGCTGTAGGATGAGTCCGTGAGGATGCGGTCAAGTTCCGCGTAGAGGTTATCGGCAGTGAAGTAATCCTGCAGGAGTTCACGGAAGGCGGCGCGGTCTATGATGAGGTTTGCGAGGGAGATGAACTTCACCTTGATCATGCCTTTCAGCATAACGTAGGTGCCGTAGGCCATACGGTAGCCAACCACCTGAGGGGTGCCGATAAGAGCCGCTTCCAGGGATGCCGTGCCGGAATTGATGACTGCGGCTTCTGCGTGCCGGAGCGCCCCGTAGGTTTCCCCGAACACAAGATGCACGAAGTCCCTGCCGCCAAGGTCGTAATCGGCCTCAGAGCGGGAAGGCGCCCCGGCTATCACAAAATGCATCTGAGGGTGGGTGGCGTGCCATTTATCGGCCAGCTCCATAAACACCGGCATCATGGCCTTGATCTCATGGCCGCGGGAGCCGGCAAGAAGGGTAATCCAGGGGGCGTCAGGGAGGCCGGTGCGCTCAAGAAACACAGCTCTTGTCTCCTTCATTGCGGGACTTTCCTCTATGGCGTCTATGAGCGGATTGCCAACGTAGGTGACAGGAACGCCCTTTCCTTCAAAGTACGGAATCTCAAAGGGAAAGACTATGAGGAGTTTGTCCACGTACTCCTTGAGCTTCCTGATGCGGCCTTCGCGGGAGGCCCACACCTTGGGCACTATATAATAATATACCTTGAAGCCTGCCTTGTGGGCAAATTCTGCAATGCGGAGGTTGAAGCCGGGATAGTCAATGAGGATTACGGCGTCCGGTTTCCAGGCCGATATATCATCCTCACAGAACCGAATCTTTTTCATCAGGGAGCGGGCGCTGAGGAGGATCTCCACAAAGCCAAGGACCGCGCCTTCGCGGTAGTCTTTCACAAGGCCATCACCGCTCTCATGCTCCTTGTAAACGGCATCCATAAGGCCGCCTCCCCAGAAGCGGATATCGGCCTCAGGGTCCTTTGCATAAAGTCCCTTCATCAGGTTGGACCCGTGAAGGTCTCCCGATGCCTCGCCAGCAATTAAATAATACCTCATTTAGTACGTCTGCGATACTCCTCCATATCCGTCATGAAGATGTTGATGGGGGCAATGGTTACCCAGCCCTGCTCCAGGAGAAGGTGGTCTGCGGTATCGGCATCATCGTCATCGTTGATGAAGGTGCCTCTCATAAACACGGCCTTCTCTCCGTCCTCAAGGTTTACGCGGTAGTGCTGCCAGAGGAAGGAGTCGTTGAGGGCGCCGAGGCTGCCTTCGTCCCAGGCCTCGAACTCCTTCTCCCAGTGGCCGAAGCCCTGGCGGGCATACTTCACGCCCTTGATGTCCTCAAGCGGAACGGCCGGGAAGTTGATGTTGTAGACAAGTCCTGGACGGTTTTCCGGCCAGTCTTCAAGCACCTTTCTCATAATTTCCGGGAGCATGGCCTGCACGGCGCTGAAATCTGCGTCCGGGCGGAAATCGCAGAGGGATACGCCTATTGCCTTGATGCCGTTGATGGCGGCTTCCTCCGCGGCACCCAGGGTGGCGCTGTAATTTGCTGCCGTAGAGGCGTTTGTGCCGTGGTTGATGCCTGTAACCACAAGATCAGGGTCACGGTGATCATACTTGAATTCCAGGCCGAATTTCACGCACGATGCCGGAGTGGCGTCCAGATATGTCCACTTCCCCGGGCCCTCCTCCGGGAGGTCCTTGTATGCGAGTTGCTTCACGCCAAGGGAAACGGCGCAGGACATTGCGCTCTGATGGAACTTGGGAGCCACAACCTGGACTTCCCCGAAACCGGACATTATCTGGGCCAGGACGTGCAGGCCGCGCGCCTTGTAGCCGTCATCGTTGCAAAGGAGTATTTTCATACGGCAAAGATAACAAAAAAGAACCAAAAAAGCAGGCCGCACGCGCCGCAGGGGAAATAATTGGTTCAGGGGATAATATTGTCCATTGAATTGTTGTAGCGGAACTTTGGAACAGGGTCCAGCCTGTACGGTCCGCCGAAACTTCTGGCGGCGTTTTTTTCAAATTCGTCCCATTTTACCATCACTTGTTTGTATGTCCCCGTGCTGAAGTCAAGTTCGGTTCTGATGCATTGCGGGAATGCCTCCGGAGAATAGGGATGCTCATAAGGTGCCATCCCCGGCGTAACCGCATACATATACGGGTTTGAGCCATTCATCACGGGAACGGTGCCGGGGCGGAACTTGTATGGACTGGAGAGGAAAAGTCCGGCTACAAACAGTAGCGCCTTCTGGGTATTTGAAAGATGAGGAGGAGTATAAGGAGCGAGATACTGATTAACGGATTCCATTACACGCTGGTATGTCTCCAGATTTATTCTGGCCGCACGTTCTTCTTTGCTTTCCGGATGCTCCGTTGAAAGGACCGGAAAGAAAGGGACCATACTGTTTTGGAAGATGGGAGAGACCGTCACCGGAACAGGCTTTGGCTTTATGGCCGATGTGTCCACCTTTTCCTGAGCATTCAGGCCGATGGCACTTGCCATCAGCAGCACAAACATATAGAGCCATTTACAATTCATTCCGGGCATTCCAGGATTCAAGAATTGTGCCGTGTCCCTGGCTGGTCCGGCGCTTCCCTCCGCGCCGCAGAGGAAATCATGTCATAAGCCCTCCCTTGTAATGATGTCCCCTCCCTTGTAATGCCGATTGGGTGGCAGCTATATGGCTGATACTCAGAGCGTTGCGGGATCTTCTGGTAGAACTTTTTCTACTAGAAACCTCTATAAGTAACTGAGTATAAGCAGGTTAAGCTCCACTGCTAGGGGAGAAATAGAAAGGGAATTGCACAAAAAAAAGAGGTGACCGCAAAGGCCACCTCTTAGCGTTACACAAGGTTGGGGAAAGATTATTTCATAATAACCTTTGCCATTTCGCAAACCTTGTTGCTGTAACCCCACTCGTTGTCGTACCAGGCGCAAACCTTTACGAAGGTCTTGTCAAGCTGGATACCGGCTTTTTCGTCGAAGATGGAGGTACGGGCGTCACCGCGGAAGTCTGTGGAAACGAGAGCCTCGTTGGTGTAACCGAGAACACCCTTGAGTTCGCCTTCGGAGGCTTCCTTCATTGCAGCGCAGATTTCCTCATAGGTGGCTTCCTTTGCGAGTTCGCAGGTGAGGTCTACGAAGGAAACGTCACTGGTGGGAACACGCAGGGACATGCCGGTGAGTTTGCCGTTGAGTTCAGGGAGAACCTTACCCACAGCCTTTGCAGCGCCGGTGGAGGAAGGAATGATGTTCTCCAGGATACCGCGGCCGCCGCGCCAATCCTTCTTGGAAGGACCGTCAACGGTCTTCTGGGTAGCGGTTGCAGCGTGAACGGTGGTCATGAGGCCACGGACAACACCGAACTTGTCATTGAGCACCTTGGTGAGGGGAGCAAGGCAGTTGGTGGTGCAGGAAGCGTTGGAGATGATAGCCTGACCAGCATAGGTCTTGTGGTTCACACCGTAAACGAACATAGGAGTGGCATCCTTTGAAGGAGCGCTCATGATAACCTTCTTTGCGCCGCCCTTGAGGTGAGCCTCTGCGAGTTCAGCGGTGAGGAAGAAACCGGTGGATTCAACAACGACGTCTACGCCGAGAGCACCCCAGGTGATGTTTGCGGGATCTTTCTCGCAGAAAACCTGGATCTTGTTGCCGTCTACGATGAGGTAGTTGCCTTCCACTTTGATATCGTGGTTGAACTGGCCGTGTACGGAGTCGTACTTAAGCATGTAAGCGAGATAGTCGGGGTCAAGGAGGTCGTTGATACCTACTACCACGATGTCCTTACCAAAATTCTCAACGGCTGCGCGGAAAACCATCCTGCCGATACGGCCAAAACCGTTAATACCAAGTTTGATCATAATTTGTTACTGATTTATTTGTTTGTTAAACGATATTTCATTTTTATCGGGGCAAATTTACTAATTTTTTTAGAGACCGCAAAGATTTTTCTTATCTTTGCATATATGAACCAGTCAAAGCCTCCCATATACCTTTTTACGGACGGCGCGGCCAGCGGGAACCCGGGTCCCGGAGGCTACGGGATAGTGCTCCGCTGCGGCTCCCTCCAGAAGGAAATCTCCGGCGGATTCCGCCTCACCACCAACAACCGGATGGAACTCCTGGCGGTTATAATCGGCCTTGAACAGATAAAGTGGGAAAACGCCGAGGTCCACGTGGTAAGCGATTCATCCTACGTGGTGAAGGCCCTCAACGAAGGCTGGCTGGAACAGTGGAAGCGCACCGGCTTCAAGAAGAAAAAGAACGTGGACCTGTGGCTCCGCTTCGACGCAGTCTACAGCAGGCACCGCGTGGCGTTCCACTGGATAAAGGGCCACGCCGGCCACCCGGAAAACGAGCGCTGCGACGCCCTTGCCGTGGCCGCCTACCATCAGCCGGACCTCCCGGAGGATACCGGGTATGAAGCAGAACAATCTACACAACTTTTATAATATGGCATTACCAAAACTTGTCGTCGGAATTACGCAGGGCGACAGCAACGGAATAGGATACGAAGTAATAATTAAATCCCTGGCCGATGAAAGGAGCCTTGACTCCTTCACCCCCGTGGTGTACGGCTCCTCAAAACTGATGGGCTTCTACCGCAAGACTCTCCACAACATAGAGTCCATGGACATCAATGTCATCTCATCGGCAAAGGACGCCAAGCAGCGCAAGATTAACCTTGTGAACTGCCTCCCCGACAGCATCTACGCAGAGCCCGGCCAGAGCACGCCTGAAAGCGCCAAAAACGCAATATCGGCCCTCCAGGCGGCGGTAAAGGACCTCAAGGACGGTCTCATAGACGTGCTTGTCACCGCCCCCATCAACAAGAGGGCCATGAACGCGGAGGGCTTTGCCAACACCGGCCACACGGAGTATCTCCAGAAAGAGTTCGGGGCCGATGACGTCACGATGATTATGGTAAGCGACCAACTTAAGGTTGGCGTCGTCACGGGCCACATCCCCCTGAGGGACGTCCCCAAGGCCATTTCCAAGGACAGCATAGTGCGTAAACTCAAGATAATGAAGGCTTCCCTGGAAAGGGACTTCGGGATAAACGATCCCAAGATCGCGGTCCTCGGCCTCAACCCCCACTGCGGAGACGGCGGCCTTCTTGGCGACGAAGAGCAGAACATCATCCTCCCCGCCGTGAAGGAAGCCCAGGCCCAGGGCATCCAGGCGTTCGGCCCTTACTCCCCCGACGGCTTTTTCGGCCTTGGAAACTATTCCCGCTTTGACGCCACCCTTGCAATGTATCACGACCAAGGCCTGGCCCCGTTCAAGGCAATCGCCTTCGCGGATGGCGTGAACTTCACCGCCGGCCTTCCGGTTGTGCGCACTTCCCCGGACCACGGCACCGCCTATGAGATGGCCGGCCGCGACGAAGCAGACCCCCGCTCAATGATGAGCGCCATCTACACGGCCATTGACATCTTCCGCCGCCGCCTCCAGTACGACACCCTTATGGAAGGCCGCCTGAAAGAGGAATAGGCTATGGTTCCGGAACTCATAGACAAGTACGTCTTCCTGGTCCAGACTTTCATAGAGGCCGGGCAGGCGGGTTTGTCCCTTCCGGAACTTCAGGACAGATGGGAGGGCCGATACGGAGAGCCGTACCCCCGCCGCACCTTTGTGAACCACAGGGCGGCCGTAGCGGATGTATTCGGCATTGAAATAACCTGCGACAGAAGCACCAACCGGTACTACATAAATGAGGGAGAAAGCGCCGTTGACAGGCGCGCCGCCACGGAGTACCTCATTGACACCTTCACCGTGAAGAGCCTCCTCACCCTTGGGGAGGAACGCCTTAGGGGCCGCGTGAGCGTGGAGGAAATCCCCTCCGGACAGAAATACCTCACAACCATAATGGAGGCAATGCTTGAAAACGCCGTGCTGTCCATAGAATACCGCAAATACCTGAGTCCGGAGAAAGACCTCAGGACCATCCGCCCCTATGCCCTCAAGGAATTCGAAAAGCGCTGGTACGTAGTTGCTTTCAGCGAGAGCGCCGGAGA
This sequence comes from uncultured Bacteroidales bacterium, assembly GCA_900319485.1. Taxonomy (GTDB): domain Bacteria; phylum Bacteroidota; class Bacteroidia; order Bacteroidales; family UBA932; genus Cryptobacteroides. Next base: position 13,517 of record ONOQ01000025.1, read on the forward strand.
CCTCCGCACCTTCGCCCTAGACCGCATAGCCGGAATAAAACGCACCGGGGAACGCTTCAGGATGCCCCAGGGGTTCAGCGTGGAGAGACTCTTCGAGTCCAGTTTCGGCATCTATCTCCCGGAGGGGGAAAAGCCCGTGCTGGTAAAGATCCGCACCACCCTCCGTGAGGCCGCTTACCTTGAGGACCTCCCCCTGCACCCCAGCCAGATGCTCCTCTCAAAGGATTCCGGCTCCTGCGTCTATGCTATGACGCTCATCCCAAATCCCGGCTTCATTATGGAACTGTGCAAGAGGGGAAACCGCCTGGAAGTCCTGGAGCCCCTGAGCCTGAGGAATGCCGTAAAGGAAGAATTGAAAAACGCTTTGAAACAATATGAAGATTCTTAAGTTCACCATTGCGATGGCCGCCGCCGTGTGCGCCGCCCTCGCCTGCAAACAACCCCAAATGAAACCACAGAAAGGTTACATCGGCCCCTCCGGCATTGAAATTACGGACGGGCATATGACTCCGGAGGTGCTCCTCTCCCTTGGCCGCCTCTCGGACCCCCAACTTTCCCCGGACGGAAAAACCATCCTCTACGGCGTCAGTTACACTTCCATAGCGGATAACCGCAGCGTCAGGAACCTTTTCACCATCCCCGTGGAAGGCGGTGACCCCACCCCTCTCACAATGGACGGAAAGAGCATTTCCAGCGCCCGCTGGAGCCTTGACGGCCATTCCGTCTTCTTCCTTCAGGAAGGGAAACTCTGGGAGGCTCCGTATAAGGGCGGAAAACTTGGGAAGAGAACCCTCAGGGCCGATGTTCCCGGCGGAATAGAGGATTACCTCCTCTCTCCGGACCAGTCCCAGATGATTTACGTAACCGGCGTCCACAGCCACGTGGAAGTGCCTTCAGACACTGATCCCGCCCTTGACAAGGCCAAGGCCTACGCCACGGAGGACCTTATGTACCGCCACTGGGACCACTGGCGCACTGAGATTGCCCACAGTTTTGTGGCGCCCCTCGTGAACGGCGTTGTGACGGAAGGGATGGACATCCTTGGGGAAGAAGAGAAGCAGTTTGAACTACCCAACGGCCCGTTCTCTGACATCGCAGACCTTTGCTGGAGCCCTGACGGCCGCTACATCGCATACTCCTGCAAGAAACTTAGCGGCAAGGAGTACGCCTTCTCCACAAACACCTGCATTTTCATCTACTGCCCGCTTACCGGAGAGACCTCCCAGGTCACCTTCGAAGGCGGCTACGACACCCACCCGGTATGGAGCCCTGACGGCACCCGCCTTGCCTGGCTCTCGATGGAAAGGGACGGCTATGAGGCCGATAAAGTGCGCCTGATGCTTGGTGACGTCGTCATACCCGACCCCGATCGGGTATCTGAAGGCCAGAGCGAAAACCCTGCCGTTCAGAACATCCGTGACTTATCGGCCTCCTTCAAATATAATGTGGAAAGCCCGGTATGGGCCGATGACAGCCAGTCCATCTACTTCAGCGCCCTTACAGAAGGCCTTGGCGCCGTGTACAATGTTGTGCCTGACGCAGGTGAGATATTCCGCCTTACCGCCGACAACCTGTGGTTCGACTTCGGGTCACCTTTCGGCATCCAGCAGGACGGCACCCTCCTCACCACCTTTATGTCCATGGACTTCCCCACTGAACTTGTGGCTGTGAATGACAACGCGGTGCGCCAGATAACCTTCGAGAACGAGCACATCCTCTCCCAACTGGACAAGCACGAGACCGAGGCCAGGATGGTCAAGACCGTGGACGGACAGGATATGCTCACCTGGGTTCTCTATCCCCCGCAGTTTGACCCCGCCAAGACTTATCCCGCAATTGAAATCACCCTGGGAGGCCCCCAGGGCACGCTTTCGCAGGACTGGAGTTACCGCTGGAACTACCTCCTCATGTGCCATCAGGGCTATGTGGTTGTGCTTCCCAACAGGCGCGGCACAACGGCCTTCGGGCAGCCCTGGTGCGAGCAGATCTCCGGTGATTATATCGGCCTCAATATGCAGGATTACCTAAGTGCCGCAAAGGCCATAAAGGCCGAGCCCTACATCTCCGGCGTTGCGGCCTGCGGGGCTTCCTACGGCGGTTACAGCGTGTATTACCTTGCAGGTATCCACGGTGACGTATACGACTGCTTCATCTCCCACGCCGGCATCTTCAACGAGGAGCATATGTATATGACCACGGAGGAGATGTGGTTCCCCAACTGGGACAACGGCGGCCTGCATGAGTATGCCTTTGAGCCCGGTCAGGTGGGCCCTGCCGGAGACGGCGTCACATTTGGCGGCATCAAGCAGGGCGGCTCCCCCTGGAGCAATCTCCCGAAGGCCAGAAGGCACTACGACAACTCCCCTCACAAACTGGTTCAGAACTGGCACACGCCCATCCTCTGCATCCACGGCGGCTCTGACTTCCGCGTTCCCGTGGATGAGGGTATGGCAGCCTTCAACGCCGCCCAGATGATGGGAGTTCCTTCCAAACTCATAGTGTTCCCGGAGGAAAACCACTGGATCCTCCAGCCCCAGAACGCCCTCTACTGGCACCGCAGTTACTTCGGCTGGCTTGACCGCTGGATGAAATAGCCCGCGCTTTATGGTTCTCCCCTTGCGGTGGAGGCCAACCATCTAATTATCAGTAATTTACGGGATTCTCTACCAGAAAAAGTTCTCCCAGAGAATCCCGTAACTTATTATATTTCAATGGTTTAGCCTCCACCAAAAACCTATGATATCTGGGAGTAATCCTTGGTGACGTACTTGTCTTTCCTGAGTTCTGCCGCAAGGGATGCATTCTGCGGCTGTGAAAGTGACGGATCCTGGTCCAGGATGTGCTGGGCATAGCCCCTGGCATCAGAGAGAATGATGCCGTCCTTTGCAAGGGATGCGATATTAAGAGAAATGGGAAGACCGCTCTGCTGGGTACCCTCAAGGTCTCCGGGCCCGCGCAGTTTCATATCTTCTTCGGCCAGTTCAAAACCGTTTTCAGTGGCACAAAGAAGGTCCAGGCGTTTTTGTGACTCTTTTGAAACCTTGGTGCCCTTCATCAGGATGCAGTATGAACGCTCCGCGCCGCGGCCCACCCTGCCCCTTAACTGATGGAGCTGACTAAGGCCGAACCTTTCTGCGCTTTCAATCACCATCACGGATGCGTTTGGAACGTCCACGCCCACCTCGATCACGGTGGTGGAAACCAGGATGTTGGCCCTTCCAGCGGCAAAGGCGCTCATGTTGAAATCCTTCTCCTGATTGCTCTGTTGCCCGTGAACAATTGCCACCTTGTACTGGGGCAGCGGGAACGCTTTCACAATCTCTTCATAACCCAGTTCAAGGTTCTTGTAATCCAGTTTCTCGCTCTCAAAGATGAGCGGGTAAACAATGAACGCCTGGCGTCCCTTTGCTATCTCATCCCTGATGAAATTGTGCATGGCGTGCCGCTTCCCTTCCCCCACACAGATGGTTGTGATGGGTTTTCTCCCGGGAGGCATCTCATCTATCACGGACACGTCAAGGTCTCCGTACAGGGTCATTGCCAGGGTGCGTGGAATGGGCGTTGCGGTCATAACCAGAACGTGCGGAGGAATGCCGTTGTAGCCCTTGCTCCAGAGGCGGGCGCGCTGGTCCACGCCAAAGCGGTGCTGCTCGTCTATGACGGCAAGCCCAAGGGCCTTGAACTGGACTGTATCTTCAATGAGGGCGTGAGTGCCGATAAGTACCCCCACGCTTCCGTCCTCCAGCCCCGCGTGGATGCTACGCCGCGCCGCCGTGCCGGTAGAACCGGTGAGGAGTTCCACACGCACTCCGGTGGGCCTGAGGTACTTTGATACATTTGCAAAGTGCTGCTGCGCAAGCACTTCAGTAGGAGCCATAATACAGGCCTGATAGCCGTTTCCAACAGCGATGAGGGAACTGAGCACGGCCACCATAGTCTTTCCGGAGCCAACGTCTCCCTGCAGGAGGCGGTTCATCTGATGGCCGCTTTTCATATCCTCACGGATCTCACGGATAACCCTTTTCTGGGCGCCGGTGAGTTCATACGGAAGAGCCCTGAAGCATGCGTTGAAGGCTTCCCCCACGGCCGGCATCTTAAGGCCCACGGCGCTGCTGCTCCGGATGTATTTCTGCTTTAGAAGACTCAGTTGAAGAAGGAAAAGTTCCTCGAATTTTAGCCTGTATGTAGCCTTTGCCAGGGCGTCCTGACTTACCGGAAAATGTATTTGACGCAGCGCATAAGTTAAAGGCACTAAACCCTTCTCTTTCAATATGTAATCAGGAAGAGTATCCTGCAGTACCGGAAGTATTCCTTCAAGTGCCGTGGCTATGATTTTAGTCATGAACCGGCCCGTGATTCCGCCGTTTTTGAGGCGCTCCGTGGAGGTGTAGATTCCGGTGAGGGTTCCGGTGGCCGATGTATCCGGCGCATCCACTTCCGGGTGCACCATATTGAGGTGATTGTTGAATACGGCAGGCTTCCCGAAGAAGATGAATGTGGAGCCCGGAACAAGGCGGGTGTGCATCCACTTTACGCCCTTGAAAAACACCACCTCCATCTCGCCGGTTTCATCGGCCACAATAGCGCTGAGACGGGCTACAAGATTGTACTTGAGTTTGTCCGGAGGCAGTTCCGCGCCGTTTTTGGCGTAGAGACGCACCTTGGTAACCGTGGCGCGAACCTGGACCTGGGCAAGATCCGGATGGATATCGGCAATGCGGACAATGCTGCTGCGGTCTATGTAGCGGAAAGGATACAGGCGCACAAGGTCCCCGACGGTAGCTATTCCTAACTCCTTCTCAAGTAGTTCCGCCCTTTTGGGTCCGACGCCCGGGAGGTACTGTATGGCTGTATCCATATTCATCAGCTACAAAGATAGTAAAAAAGGGGGAAAAGGTATACGGTGAAGGTCAAGTTGTTGATATACAATTATTTACAAGATTATCTGGGAGAAGATATTCTGGTAGAAGATTCTATAACGCTCTGAAAAACAGCCATTTAAGGTCCACCGCAAGGGGAGAACTGTTGTGGAGGGGCAAAGCAAAAAGGGAAAGTGAAGGGCTCGTATATGCGCGCACGTGAGATTTTTTTGCTATATTTGTGAGATTATACACTTAACGCGCAAACAGATAAACAAAATACGGTTAGTTAATAGTACATTTTTATGGACAAATTCATTAGCAATTACATCGAGGGCTTCATGGGCTCCGTTGTATCCAGGAATCCCGGAGAAAAAGAGTTCCACCAGGCCGTGAGGGAAGTTGTGGAAAGCGTAGCGCCTTTTATGATGGACTACCCCCACCTTATGGACCAGAAGATCCTTGAAAGGATAGTCGAACCTGAGCGCATCATAATCTTCCGCGTTCCGTGGATGGACGACCGCGGAGAGGTCCAGATCAACCGCGGCTTCCGTGTCCAGTGCAATAGCGCTATCGGCCCCTACAAGGGCGGTATCCGCTTCCATCCCAGCGTAAACCTCTCCATTATGAAGTTCCTTGCCTTTGAGCAGACCTTCAAAAACGCCCTCACAACCCTTCCTATGGGCGGTGCAAAGGGCGGATCTGACTTCAACCCCCGCGGAAAGTCTGACGCAGAGGTTATGCGTTTCTGCCAGAGTTTTATGACTGAACTCTTCCGTCATATCGGCCCTAATACGGATGTCCCCGCAGGTGACATAGGCGTAGGTGGCCGTGAGATTGGCTTCCTCTTTGGCCAGTACAAGCGCCTGAGGGACGAATTCTCCGGCACACTTACCGGTAAGGGCATCGCCTGGGGAGGCTCGCTGCTTCGTCCGGAGGCAACAGGTTATGGCCTGTGCTATTTTGCCGAGCAGATGCTCGCAACCCGCGGAGAATCCTTCGAGGGCAAGAAAGTGAACATCTCCGGCGCCGGCAACGTGGCCCAGTACGCGGCCCAGAAGGCAATGAGGCTTGGCGCCAAGGTCCAGACCCTCTCCGACAGCGACGGCTTCATCTATGACCCCGAAGGCCTCACCGAGGAAAAGATGGAATATGTGTTCCAACTTAAGAACATCCGCCGCGGCCGTATCAAGGAATACGTCCAGAAATACCCTCAGGCCCAGTATTTCCCGGGAGAACGCCCCTGGCGCATCCCCTGCGACATAGCCCTCCCCTGCGCAACGCAGAACGAGGTTGAGGTGGCCGATGCAGAGAACATAGTGAAGGGCGGAGCCATCTGCCTTGCGGAAGGCGCAAACATGCCCACCACCCCCGAGGCCATCAAGATCATCCAGGGCGCAGGCCTCCTGTACTCCCCCGGTAAGGCATCCAACGCCGGCGGCGTGGCAACTTCCGGCCTTGAGATGAGCCAGAACTCCATGCGCACAAGTTGGACCGCCGAGGAAGTGGACCAGTACCTCCGCCGCATTATGAGCGACATCCACGCCGCCTGCGTAAAATACGGCACCCGTGAAGACGGCACCGTGAACTACGTCAAGGGCGCCAACATCGCCGGTTTCATAAAGGTTGCCGGCGCCATGGCCGATCAAGGACTTGTATAGAAAAGTATGACTGAAACCCTTATGGCACGAAGGATCCGCCGGATCCTCCTTGTTTGCAACAACTACGACAACTTCTCCCTTGAAGAAGACGGTCGCCTGGATATGAGAATCTCACGTGAATACAGTGAGTTAAATCTTTCCGGGCCGCCTGTCTTCGAGAGAGTCTCCACCACCCGTGAAGCCCTTCAGAGGGCAGAGCAGGGAGACCGCTGGGACCTTGTTATCACCATGTACAACGTGGGAGAGGTGGACGTATTTGACTTTGCAGTCAGGATGAAGGAACTTTCCCCGGAAACACCGGTGGTGCTCCTCACCTCCTTCTCAAGGGAGGTTTGGCGCCAACTGGAAAGCCGTGACCGCTCCTGTATGGACTACATCTTCAACTGGAATGGCTCCACGGACCTCATAATTGCCATAATCAAACTTCTGGAGGACAGTATGAACGCCCCGGCCGATATCCTGGAAGGCGGCGTCCAGGCCATCCTCCTTGTGGAAGACTCCGTTCGCTACTATTCCACCTACCTCCCGCTCCTTTACAAACTGGTCCTTCAGCAGAACTCCGACTCAATCCTTGACGCCGTGAACGAAGACCAGCAGATCTTCCGCAAACGCGCAAGGCCCAAGATCCTCATGGCCACAAACTACGACGACGCCGTGGCCCTGTACGGGAAATACAAGGAGAACCTCCTTGGGGTCATCTCAGACATAGGTTTCGTGCTTCACAGGAATGACAAGCCGGCCGATGAAAAACTGGACGCCGGGGTGGACCTCTGCCGCCTCATAAGGAAGGAAATCCCCAAGATGCCAATCCTGATGCAGAGTTCCCAGGAGAGTATGCGCTCCGTTGCGGAGAGTATCGGCGCAGGCTTCCTTATGAAACGCTCCAAAACCCTCACCCACGACCTTGGAGAGTATATCGGCCGGGAATTCGGCTTTGGAGACTTTGTGGTCACAAACGCCCGCGGCCGTGAAACAGCCCGCGCCCGTAACCTTCAGGGTGCGGAGGCTATAATCGCATCCATCCCGGAGCCCCAACTCACCAAGATGCGCTCCAAGAACTACGTCTCACGCTGGCTGCTCGCGAGGGGTATCTTCAAGGAGGGAAACGCCCTCAAGAACACCACCTTCGAGACAACGGAGCAGTTCCGCGAAGCCGCCGTGAAGAGCATCCACTCCTACAGGATTGCCCAGAACCTTGGAGTCGTGGCGCGCTTTGACCCCGCAACCTACAACGACACAGTGTGGTTCTCCCGTTTTGGAGAAGGTTCCATGGGCGGAAAGGCCCGCGGCCTTGCATTCCTGAACCAGATCCTGGACAAGCACAGACTCTACCACAAGTGGGAGGACGTCCACGTGATGGTGCCCCGTACCCTTGTCATTGCAACGGAGTACTTTGACCGTTTCATCCTTGAAAACGGCCTCCAGTATGTGATAAACAGCGACATCCAGGACTCCGAGATACTCTCGGAATTCGTGTCCTCAAACCTTCCTATGGAACTTACGGAGGCTCTCCGCAGTTTCATCAGGGTGGTCCGCACTCCCCTTGCGGTGCGCTCCTCCTCCAAACTGGAAGACTCCTACTACCAGCCGTTTGCGGGTGTTTACTCCACCTATATGATTCCCGCCGTGGAGAACGAGGACCAGCAGTTAAGGCTCCTCTCCAAGGCCATAAAGAGTGTTTACGCATCCGTCTACTTTGCCCCTTCAAGGGGATATATAACCGCCACCGGCAACGTGATCTCCGAGGAAAAGATGGCCATAATCATCCAGGAAATCTGCGGCGCGGAGCAGGACGGCTGCTTCTTCCCCACCCTTTCAGGGGTAGCCAGGAGCGTTAATTTCTATCCTATCGGCCACGAAAGGGCCGAGGAAGGAATTGCCAAGATTGCCTATGGCCTTGGGAAGGCCGTGGTGGACGGGGAGCAGGTTCTCCGCTTCTCCCCGGAATATCCAAAGCACGTCCTCCAGACTTCCACCCCGGACCTCGCCATGAGGGACACCCAGCAGGTGATGTACGCCCTTGACCTCCAGCCGGAGCGCTTCAAAACTTCCCTTGACGATGCCGTGAACCTCTCCCGCATCCCCATCACGGAGTGCGGCAGGTTCCCTTCCTTCAGTAAGGTGGTTTCCACATATGACTACCAAAATCAGCGTATGGTGGACTCCCCCATCCCGGACGGCCCCAAGGTGGTAAGTTTCGCCCACATCCTCCGATACAACACCTTCCCGCTGGCACCTATCGTGAAGGAACTGCTGGAAGTGTGCACCGCCGAAATGAAATCCAGCGTAGAGATAGAATTTGCCGCAGAGCCTTCCACGGGCCTTTTCAACGCCCTCCAGATACGTCCCATCTCCTCCGACAGCCTTAAGGCCGACGTAGACTGGCGGAGCATTGACACCGAAGGAGCCTTCGTGAACTCCTCCAGCGCACTTGGAACCGGCTGGATTGAAGGCATTCAGGATATCATCTACCTCAAGGCCGATGTATTTGACAAGATGAAGACCCAGGAGATGGCCGCTGAACTCAGGGAAATCAATGCCCGTATGAGGGCGGAAGGCCGCCAGTACATCCTCATCGGCTATGGAAGATGGGGCTCCAGCATCCCCACCCTTGGCGTTCCCGTTGTGTGGAGCGACATCTCTGAGACAAAGGTCCTTGTGGAATGCTCCCTCCCGGATTTCCGCGTAGATCCCAGCCAGGGAACCCACTTCTTCCAGAACCTCACTTCCTTCAATGCCGGCTACGTGAACGTAGACCCTTACACCAGGCAGGGAGATTCCCTGGATCTCAGCGTCCTTGACGCCCTTCCCGCCCAGGAAGAAACCCCCTGGATGCGTCTTGTGCACCTTGATAAGCCTCTATCGGCCTGCGTTGACGGCCGCAGCGGCAGGGCATTTCTGAAAATTTGAGAGCAAGAAGATGAAAGAGTTTGAGATAGCCATAAAGATTGGACGCCCCATCCCGGAGGAAGACCTCAGGGCTGCCGCGGCCAGGGCTTTGGGAGTGAAACCCGACAAGGTATGGCGCACGGTCATAGTGAAAAGAAGCATCGACGCGCGCCAGGACCCCTTGTACCGGTATCGCATCCAGGCTTTCAGGGAGGGAGAGGATTATGTGCCGTATGAGGTGGCACCCTACCAGGACGTCCATAACGCCACGCCCGTCATTGTGATTGGCGCAGGCCCCGCCGGAATGTTCGCCGCCTTGAAACTCCTCCAGAGAGGTCTCAAACCCATTATCCTTGAACGCGGCAAGGACGTAGAGAGAAGGAAGGCCGATATGGCCAGACTCTCCACAGATGGCATCCTGAACCCGGATTCCAACTACTGCTACGGGGAAGGCGGAGCCGGCGCATTCAGTGACGGAAAACTCTACACCCGCTCCTCCAAGCGCGGGGATATCCGTGAAGTCCTTCACCAACTTGTGGCATTCGGTGCATCTGAGGACATACTCATAGACGCCCACCCGCATATCGGCACTGACCGCCTACCTGAGATTGTCAAAAACATTCGCAGGTGCATTGAAGAGCACGGAGGTGAATATCACTTTGACAGCAAGGTCACGGACATAGAGCCGGGAGATGCCCGGTCGGAGCCGGGCATGACGGTGTTCTGCGGAGAAAAGGAGTACAAGGCCTCCAAGGTTATCCTTGCCACAGGGCATTCGGCAAGGGATATATATGAGATATTTGAGGCAAAGGGATGGGCGCTTGAAGCCAAAGGATTTGCCCTTGGCGTACGCGTAGAGCATCCCCAGTGGATGATTAACCAGATCCGCTATCACGGAAAATACCAGCCGGAGATGCCCACAGCGGAGTATTCATTTGTTCAGCAGGTGGAGGAACGCGGCGTGTTCTCCTTCTGCATGTGCCCGGGAGGCATCCTGGTGCCGTCCTCCACGGAGGAAGGCACGGTGGTCCTCAACGGGATGTCCAACGCCGCGCGTAACTCAAAATGGGCAAATGCCGGGGTTGTGGTCCAGATTGAACCAGGAGACCAGCCTTCAGGATACACCGGCCCGTTTGCCCTTATGGATTACCAGAGAGATATAGAAAGGGCCATGTATAACTGGTGCCGTGAGCACGGCGCAAAGCACCCATTCACTGCCCCCGCCCAAAGGATGAAAGACTTCTGCCGAGGCATAGTGTCAAAGGACCTTCCAAAGACATCCTACCACCCCGGCACCCTCAGCGCACCTCTTCACGAACTCCTTCCGGAGCACGTCTCGATGCGCCTCAGAAGGGCCCTGCCACAGGTAGACCGCCAGATGAAAGGCTACTACACCAACGACGCCCTCCTCCTTGGAACGGAATCCCGCACTTCCTCCCCCGTGAGGCTGCCAAGGGACCCGGAAACCCTGGAGCACGTTGACGTCCCGGGCCTCTACCCCTGCGGGGAAGGCGCCGGATACGCGGGAGGCATAGTTTCATCGGCCCTGGACGGCATTAACTGCGCAGAAAAGATTTAGAAAGAAATGGCAGACATCATACTTGGAATAGAATCGTCCTGCGACGACACATCGGCGGCAGTCCTGAGGGACGGAGTGCTGCTCTCCAACGTCATTGCGTCGCAGCAGGTGCACAAGGACTTCGGAGGAGTTGTGCCGGAACTTGCCTCCCGCGCCCACGAGCAGAACATAGTTCCCGTGGTGAGCGAGGCTCTCCGCAAGGCCGGAATATCGGCAAAGGACCTTACGGCAATTGCCTTCACAAGGGGCCCCGGCCTTCTTGGCTCCCTCCTCGTTGGCACTTCCTTCGCCAAGGCCCTCAGCCTCTCCCTTGACATTCCCATGATTATGGTAAACCACCTCCAGGGGCATATCCTGGCCAATTTCGTGCGTCAGGAAGGAGTCCCCGTGAGGGAGCCGGCCTTCCCCTACCTCTGCCTCCTTGTGTCCGGCGGCAACTCCCAGATAGTGAAGGTGACAAGCCCCACGGAATATGAGATCCTGGGCCAGACCATTGATGACGCAGTGGGTGAAGCCTTTGACAAATGCTCCAAGATGCTGGGCCTCGGTTACCCCGGCGGCCCCGTCATAGACCGCCTGGCAAAGCAGGGTGATCCAAACCGGTTCAAGTTTGCGATGCCAAACATCCCCGGCCTGGATTACAGTTTCAGCGGCGTCAAGACTTCCCTCCTCTATTTTGTGAGGGACCAACTTGCCCTGGACCCTGAGTTCATGGAAAAGAACAAGGAGGACATCTGCGCCAGTTTCCAGAAAACCCTAATAGACATCCTTATGAAAAAACTCATCCGCGCCTCCAAGGAAACCCGCATAAGGGAAATCACCATAGGTGGCGGCGTGAGCGCAAACAGCGGCCTCAGGGAACGCATCACCCTTGAGGGGCAGAAGCGCCACTGGAATGTCTATCTTCCGGAATTCAAGTTCACAACGGACAACGCCGCAATGATAGCGGTGTCCGGATGGTTCCAGTACAAGGCCGGCGTGCGTACACCCCTTGACGTTGCGCCCGTTTCAAGGATGGCCGATTTTTAAGCGATGAAAAAAGGTCTCCGCATACTGCTGAAAGTCCTGGCAGGGATACTCATTGTATTCCTGGCGGCGCTTGCGGCTATGCAGTCCCCGAGGGTCCAGTCCTGGGCGGGCGGCAAGGTTGTGGAGAAACTCAGGGGCAATATGGATGCCGATATCACCTTCAAGATGGTATCCTTCCGTCCCTTCGAGGCCATCACGCTTGACGACGTAACCATCATAGACCGGAACCCCTCCGTCCCCGGCTCCGACACCCTTGCCACCATAGGATCCCTCGGGGCCAAGTTCTCCGTTATGGGCCTTCTGGACGGCTCCGGGGCGTATCTCAGCCACGCCCGCCTGGATGACGCCAGTTTCTTCCTGGTCATTGAGCCGGACTCCCTGAGCGGGGAAAGCACCACCAACCTCCAGAGGGTATTCCGTATGCCCTCCTCCAAGAAGGACACCCCTCCCACCTGGGGCAATCTCCTCACCGCCCGTGACCTTGTAGTGAACAACTTCAGGTTCCGGATGAAGAGCCTCACCGCACCTGACTACACCCCGGGTAAAATGGACTTTTCAGACCTTGACGTCCTTGTCAATCACATCCATGCCCGGAACATTAGGGTGGCCGACAGCCACGTCACCGGCGCCGTGGACAGCCTCAGCGCCGTGGAGAAGAGCGGATTTGAGATACTCGGGGCATCGGCCAAAAAAGTGAAGGTGGGAATGGGCCGCGTAAGGGTGGACGGCCTTGACCTAAGGGAAAAGGACTCAGAAATCCACCTCAAGACCCTTGAACTGGACGGTCCGCTGGACGAATACTCGGATTTCGTGGAGCGCATACGCTTCAGCGGAGACATAAGGCCCGGGACCATCGTCTCTATGAAGACGGTCTCATTCTTCGGCCCGCTGGAAGAGAGTATGAATTTCCGCGGCAGCGTACAGGGCAAGGTGAGCGGCTATGTGAACGACCTTTCCGTGAAAGACATCGTGGCAAATGACCTGGACCACAACTTCTCCGTGAAGGCGTCCGGGCGCATAATGAACTGCACGGACATCCAGAACTCCTCCCTGGACTTCAAGGTAAAGGAGGCAAAATTCACACTGAAAGGCCTTGAGGGCTTCCTCAGGACCTGGGCCAGCGACCTTGACTTTGGCCTTGACGGCTTTGCACCCGGAGAACTCTTCACCTTTGAAGGCACTGCCAAAGGCCCTCTCAACAGGCTTGGCGTGAACGGAGGCCTTACGTCCCGTCTTGGCTCCGCCAGGGCCGATATTACCGTCCGCAACACCGTAGACCCCAGGCGTCCAATCGTAATTGACGGCGGGCTCCGCACAAGGGACCTCAACGTAGGTAAGATTGCGGGAATAGATGCTATCGGCCCCGTAACCCTTGCATCCGGACTGGAAGCGTCCCTTCCCAAGGGAGGCGGCATCAACGTGAGGATAGATTCCCTCAGGATTGACCGCCTCAGCGCCCTTGGATACGACTACACCAACATATCGGCCGCCGGCAATTACGCCGAAGACGCCTTTGACGGGCGTATAATAGCGGCCGATCCAAACCTGAACTTCCTGTTCCAGGGAAAGTTCAACCTCTCAAAGAAGACCAAGAACCAGGTGTACCGCTTCTACGCCTCCCTTGGATACGCAGACCTCCACGCCCTAAACATTGACAAGAGGCCGCAGTCAAAGATCAGTTTCCAGGCAACGTCCAACTTCCTGAGGACTGAGAGCCACGACATCCTGGGAGACGTGAACATCTCCAACCTCACCCTTGTGAGCGCCACCGGCACCCATTACCTGGGCACGCTCAGCGTCAAGGCCCACGCCAATGAGAACGTTCACAGGATCAACCTTTCCTCAAGTTACCTTGAAGGCACCTACCTTGGAGACAAGGCCCTATTCGACTTCGTGAACCACCTCCGGAGCCTTACCCTTGACCGTGACCTCAGCGCCCTTGATCCTACCCCCGCCCCCGCCTGGGACGGCTCCACATACAGCATCAACCTGAAGATGAAGGGAGCTCACGACCTACTGGACTTCCTGGCCCCGGGCACATACGTTGCAAATCCCACGGAACTGAAACTGAGCATAGACCGTGAAGGCATACTGAAAGGAAACCTGAAAAGCGACAGGATAGCCCTCAACGAGAAATTCATCAGGAACCTGGACCTTACGGTAAGCAACGAAAACGAGGTCCTCAAGGCCGATCTTTCCAGTTCCTCCATCCAACTTTCAAACGGCCTGAAACTACTCGGGAGCCGCCTGGCCCTTTTTGCCAACGACAACCACGTGGGCCTGGGATACAGTTTTGACAACTCCGACGAAGACGCCAGCAAGGCTGAAATCTACCTCAGCGCAGAACTTGAGAGGGATGAGAAGGACGGCCTGGCGGTAATCGCCCGCGCCCTTCCTTCAAACCTCTACTACAATGGCGCCGGCTGGGGCATCTCCTCAGGGGACATCCGTTACAAGGGCGGAGACATAAGCGTGGACAGGCTGCGTGCCGCCCACGACGACGAACTACTTGAGGTGGACGGCGGCTATTCTTCCTCCAGGGCCGATACCCTGAAGGTGAGGATGGAGAAGTTCGACGTAGGGATAGTTTCCAATTTTATCGGCAATCTCCTTCCCATTGAAGGTTACGCCAGCGGAAACGCCGTGGTCATCTCTCCCGGAAGTCCCTTCCCCGGAATCGAGGCCGGAATAGTGTGCGATTCCACTATGGTTTCCGGCCAGAGGATGGGAACCCTTGCCATAAACAGCAACTGGGACGCCCCCGCAAAACGTTTCAACATAGGCGCCAGGAGCACACTGGACGGCCGTACTCCCCTGGATATAACCGGCCACTTCGTTCCTGACAACCAGACATTATCAGCAGAAGCCATTCTCCAGAGGTTCAACATTGCCGTGGCATCCCCCATCCTTTCCACCGTCTTCTCCACGTTTGACGGATTCGTGGACGGCGCGCTCACGGTAAACGGTCCCCTGTCAAAGATAGAACTTTCCAGCCGTGACCTGAGGTTATACGACGGCCACGTTGCGCTGGACTTCACCCGCGCCCTCTATGACGTGGAAGGTGAACTTGCGGTTACGCAGGATGTTATCGGCCTTAAGGAACTGCGCCTGAGGGACAACGCCGGCGGAAAGGGCACGGTAACAGGCGACGTCATACTCAACCGCCTGCAGAACATAGGGACGGACCTTACCGTAAAACTTGACAGGATAAAGGCGCTGGACCTCAGACGCGGGGAGAATTCCACGCTATGGGGCAGCCTGCCCGTTTCCGGCGGCCTTACGGTGAAAGGCCCTCTCAGCAGGATTGTGGTTAACATCGACGCCGCTACAAGCGGCCCCGGAGACCTCCATCTCCCCATCGGCGGGGCCAGCGGAGAGATCCAGCGCAAGATGCTGGTGTTCACGGAACCGCCGGATGAACTCCAGCAGGATCCCTATGAACTGATGATGGCCGCAAACACCAAGCAGAAACAGGAGGAGACAAACCTTGTGATAAACCTCAACGCCCGCGCCACGCCGGATGCAACTGTGTACATAGACCTTGGGGAGAATACGCTCCACGCAAGGGGCTCCGGAAATATCGGCCTCAATATGGAAACGGCCCAGCATACGTTCGGGCTCAGCGGAGACTATACCCTCCAGGAGGGCAGTTTCAGGTTCAGCGCAATGAACATAGTGAGCCGCGACTTCACCATCCAGGACGGCAGTTCTGTACGCTTCAACGGCCCGGTGAACGACACAGACCTAAGCGTGAAGGGCCTCTACGTTACAAAGGCAAGCCTTGACAACCTTGTTACAGCAGAAAATGCCCAGGCTTCCGGCGGAGGAGGAGGAGGCCGCCGTACCGTGAACTGCGGAATTGACATTACGGGTAAACTCAGTAACCCGGAGGTCCAGTTCTCAATAGACGTTCCGGACCTTAACCCCAGCACCAGGCTTGCCCTTGAGAACGCGCTTAGCACTGAGGACAAGATCCAGAAACAGTTCATCTACCTCCTCATCGCAGGATCATTCCTCCCTGATGAAGACAGCGGTATCACAAGCACCGGCTCCGATATGCTGTTCTCCAACGTGTCCAGTATAATGAGCGGCCAGATAAACAACATTTTCGACAAACTCAACATCCCGCTTGACCTTGGTCTCAACTACAAGGCCCACGAAGGCAGGAATATGTTTGACGTGGCCGTGAGCACGCAACTGTTCAACAACCGCGTAATAGTGAACGGCGCGGTGGGCAACAAGCAGATGATAGGCAGTTCCACCAGTGAGATTACCGGAGATATAGACGTTGAGATAAAACTGAGCAAAAACGGAAACCTCCGCACAACCATATTCTCGCATTCCGCCGACCAATTCTCCACCTACCTTGACAACAGCCAGAGAAACGGAGCGGGTATAGCGTATCAGAAGGAATTCAACTCCTTCACACAACTTTTCAGCGAGATGTTTATGACAAGGCAGCAGCGTGAGGAAAGGGCCGAAAGGCGCCTTTCCGGAGTCGCCGTGCCGCAGTCCCTCATCCAGATAGACTCCACGGGTAAATCCAAAGTAATTGAAGATGGCTTTAACAGGTAAATTATATCTCATACCCTCTCCTCTTGGAGACGGTGCGCCGGAGGATGTCCTTCCGGCACCCGTGTTCCGTATCCTGCCGGAGATAAAGCGATATGTGGTGGAAGAGGTCCGCACCGCACGCCGTTTCCTGTCATCGGCAGGCCTCAAGGGGCATATAGATGAACTGGAGTTCCACACTCTCAATGAGCACACTTCCCCGCAGGAGGTGGAGGCGCTTCTTCCCCTTTTTGAGGACGGCGCCGCCGTGGGGCTCATCTCCGAGGCCGGCCTTCCCGCCGTGGCCGATCCCGGCGCAAGGCTTGTTGCCCTGTGCCACCGCCACGGGATTGAGGTTGTGCCCTTCGTGGGGCCGTCTTCCCTTATGATGGCGCTTATGTCCTCCGGCCTGGACGGCCAGAGTTTTGCCTTCTGCGGCTACATCCCCGCCAAGGCCGATGAAAGGAAACAGGCCCTGAAGGCCCTTGAGAAGAGGTCTTTCCATCAAACGCAGATACTTATCGAAACCCCTTACCGCAACGACTCCCTGCTGAAGGATATGCTCTCTACCCTGAGTCCCTCCACCAGGCTGTGCATTGCGGCCAACATAACCTGCCCTGACCAGTTTATCCGCACCCTGAAGGTTCAGGAGTGGAAGAAGATCCAGGGTTTCACAATTGGCAAACGTCCTTGCGTATTTCTTATCCAGGCACAATGAAGATAGCATTCACAACACTTGGATGTAAACTCAATTACGCGGAGACATCCACCTATGAACGCGGTTTTGTGGCCGCGGGCTGGGAGGTTGT
>ONOQ01000012.1 GCA_900319485.1 uncultured Bacteroidales bacterium
CGGATGTTGGCCTTTACAGTGCCCCAGTCTGTGTTGTCAAACATAAACGGCATGGGATCGGTCTCTGCATCTTCAAAGTAAGCAAGGCTCTTCATGGCAATGAATAGCGATCCGTCCGGATACTTCTGCATGTACATATCCAGGATTTCCTTCAAAGAAAAGATTTGCAGGAGCCGATTCATATCTATGAAATCTTTCTTGGTGCCACGGCCGATAATCGCCGCTACTTTCATAGCAGCAATATCTTTTATGCCTGCCAGGATAATGCCGTCTTCTTCAACGGGCTTATCAATCCATGGATACCTGCTGTAGTTGACCAGGTCAACCTTAATGCCATTTACTTGATATATCTTGATGTTTTTGGACTCTTTGATAACTGAAACATTGAAATGCTCTTCAAGGGCATCCCTGATTTCAATTCCATCGGCAGAAATGTCTCCAAACAAATCCAAATCTACAGACTTCCTGTGTCCCAATTGCAAGGCCAATGAAGTACCTCCTACAAGGCGAAGACCTTGCAGTAAAGGAATGGCCTGCAGTGACTTTAGAAGTTGCAGTGTTCCGGGTTCGAGTGTCTGGTATTGTAGCATCGGAACTGTTCTGGAGGTGTACGGGAAACAGTACTGACGAATGCAAGTGCGCGAGGCTCCAGGGACCGAAGGCTCTTGGTAATGCTTACAATCTTTTCAAGTCCATAGTAGTCCAGCAAGAGCTTCCAGTCACCTATCTGGCCATATTCCAACACTCGCTGAATGACATATGGGGCATTCTGGATGAGGTCAATACTATTCTTGTCAACATCCCAAAACAGATTGACTGAAAAACCCTGTATGCACTCCTTCATTGACATATCATCACAAATGTACAAAAAATAAACGAAAAACTCCCGTTGACAGGGAGTTTTTCGTGTGGGCGTAAACAAAAACTACAAACTTTGAGCGACACTTCCAAGCCATGTCGCTTAAAAATGTCGCTCAAAAGTGCGGTATCATTGCGAATTATCGGCCCGTTTTGGAGGATTTTACAGAAGGGTATGTCCCATAGGGCGGATCCATCTCAACATCCTTCATTCCCTCATTAGGCGGGAAGGAGATTCGTTTATATGTTTTCCCATCTTTCTCCACCACATCATCTTTTCTGAACCAGTATTTCTGAATGACATAATCAGACATTTTCCCTTCGCCCCAATGTCTGTCCATACGATCCCCATCCAGTACCACTACCAATAAAACATCTGTTTGCCAGAACACATCCTCCACTACCCATTCTGCGTCTACCGGTCTACCCGTCATTACATTAGCGAATGACCCCATATCTCCTGGATCGATGTGTGTCAAATACCATTTGCTGTTCACTTCCTCAATGCTTTGAGGATCATCACCTGTTGGTAGTCCCGTCTTTTGCGACCAAATGTAAATACCACCGCTCCATTGATTCTCAATGTCAAGAGAGTAAAAATAGTCACATGAGCCCAAAGAAACTAGGCCGATGATGGCTGCTATAAAATGACAAAATCGTTTCATGTTTTGGGAATATTTTTTTGCATTTATAAGCAAAGGTAGATATTTTTTTGCATTTTGCCGCGAATCCAAAAAAAAGGGCCCCACAAGCCTTCTGTGTGGATTGGCGGCAATGGTGGCTAAAGGGGCAAAAAGCCGGCCCTCGCAGAGGAGGCCGGCTGTATTCGCGTGCGGGCAATGGGACAAATATCTAACCAATTTTGACGATTTTAGAACCGTGTATCTATTTGGCAAACAACAAATTGAATAGTTTGGTTATCTCATGTATCCCTCGATGCGATAAACTTTTTCAAGAAGCTTTATTTCCTCTTGGGTGGCGGCGTTTTTATGCCATACTTCTATACGTGCCGCATAATAATCATCCCAGTCTCCTTCATAGACTGTGAACGGCTTTTTGTTCACAAGCTGAGTAAAGCAATGTGAGGAATCAATCTGAACGGAACTATAATCAGCTACTCTATCTTTTGAAAGAGCGATGTTGTCAGTTGCCTCAAAACAACGAAGGAAGATGCTACCGGCAGGAAGTTCAGAATAATAGAAATCGTAGTAATAACTACCATGTTCTCCCCAGATCTGAAGGTAACTGGATGTATCTAGAGAGTCTACTATAACTGTTGAAAAAGTATAACGATTATAATCATCCACCGAACGGTCAATAGGAGTAGAGTAGTCCATGCCCTCAGGAATGGGGTGTTTTCGTCCAAATCCATCCGGTGCCGTCATGGATCCCATCACAAGGGGGAAATACATAACACATATCACAAGAATAGATAAGGCAACAGACAGGAAACACTTCCACCATTGCTTGTAAACCAGCAGAATAATCCAAGAACATAGAAGTGCCAGTACAGCTATAAGCATCAGAATACCAACTATAGTATCCAGTATAGTGGGAATGGTTGTGAATAATAATCCCATTAGTATTAGCAGACATGCTAGTATAACAGGGAATAACCACCAGTATTTGACAATGAATCTCCTCATACGAGTAATAATTACAGTTCAAATATAATCAATTCTCACCATACGGCGCAAAAAAAAAATTTCGGAGGTCGAAGGCCGACAGAAGGGGGTGCGCGAAGCGCAGCGGGGGAATCCTTTCACCCGTGCCCCTGGGGGCAGCCGCGAAGCGGCGGGGGATTAAACGACGGAGTCCCTTCATCCCTAAACGAAAGCGCCTGGCAATAGCCAGGCAAGCTTTCGTGCGGGCAATGGGACAATTATCTAACCAATTTTGATGATTATCGAGAGGTGTATCTACTTGGTATTCAGGCAGATGATAGATTAACTAAAGAAGCCTGGATCTAAGTTTTTTTGAGCACACAGTCTATCGCAGGTTTCTTGGCCAAGAACAGTCCGAATTCATTCATGTCATAAATCCAGATTCTCAGTGCGTCGCTTTGAGATATTGAAGGTCTCCGTACCAGTAGGAGGCGGTAGTGCCGCCGTCAATGAGGATGTCAGTGCCGGTGATGAAACGGCCTCGGCTGGACATCAGGAATTCTGCCAAGTCGCCCACTTCGTCAGGCGTTCCCGCGCGCTTTGCAGGTGCGCCGGCAATCATCTTCAGATAGCCTTCTGCGCGGGGACCGTGGAGCTCATCGTTGGCCAACGGTGTGATGATAATGCCCGGGCTGATGCTGTTGATGGTGGCGCCGCGCTTACCCCAGCGACAAGCTTCGAAAGCTACACGGAGGACATTGCAGCGCTTGGAATACTGATAGGCCTTGAGGGTATCGGTAATGGCCTCGATGAAGGGAAGATGAAGCAGGGCTTCCACGGGACTCGTAGCCAGCGCCTCGTTCTCTTCCAGGCTCAATGCCGGAAGACGGTGGCCGGACTGGGAAGAGATAATCACGCCGGAACCACCTTCCGCAATGACTTTACCGAACTCTTCAATCAACACTGAGGTCCCGTAGAGATCCACCTGCAGGATTTTAGCTACAGGGGCCTGAGACGGAGAAACTCCCGCCGCATTAATCAAATACTTCACCGGACCCAGTTCCGTGGCAAATTTCACCAGATTGAGGATGCTTTCCTTGTCGCCCAGGTCCATCGAGATCGTTCGAGTCTCAAAACCAGCATCCTCCAGCGTTTTAGCTGCCCGGTTTGCGTTCTCAATGCTATAATCGGCCAGGACGGTAATCTTGCCTGCGCCCACTCTTCTTGCGATGGCCTGGCCGATGGAACCGGCTCCGACCAATACGGATACTTCTTTTGGCATCGTGGTATAGTTATCTTATGTCTAGCCGCGCCATCCCATGAACATCTTCGTCACATCCCCATCGTGATGGTCAAAGAACAGGCTCTTGCCTGTGTCGAGTTTCTGAATCTGAGCCATGTCATCCTCAGAGAGTTGGAAGTCGAAAATGTTGAGATTCTCCACCATCCGCTCCTTGTGGGTGGATTTCGGGATGATGATGGCACCGCGCTGAAGCAGCCAGCGGAGTGCGACCTGCGGGACAGTCTTGCCGTACTGGCGCCCGATTCCGGCAAGCAGCTCGTTTGTAAAGAAGCTGTTTCGGCCCTCGGCCAACGGTCCCCAGGACATAATGCGGCAGTCGAGTTCTTCCATGTACTTCTGCGCCTTGACCTGTTGGTCGAATACGTGCATTTCCACCTGGTTCACCATCGGCTTGATCTCCACGTTCGACGCCAGGTCAATCAGGTGATCGGGATAAAAATTGCTCACGCCGATCGCCCGGAGCTTCCCTTCCCGATAGGCCTCCATCAAGGCACGATAAGCGCCGTAGCGGTCACAGAAGGGCTGGTGGAGCAGCATCAGGTCGATATAATCTGTCTGCAGTTTCCGCAAGCTCTCGTCGATGGACGCTTTGGCCTTCTCGTAGCCATAGTCCGAAATCCAGATCTTAGAGACGAGGAACAAGTCCTCGCGCAAGATCCCGCTCTTTCGCCAGGCCTTGCCCACCCCCTCTTCATTGTGGTAGGCTTGTGCCGTATCCACCATCCGATAGCCGACGCTCAGCGCATCGCTCACGCAACGTTCACACTCCTCCGGAGAGACTTGATAGACTCCGTAACCCATCTGCGGCATCTGAACGCCGTTATATAGTTTGATTGTTTTCATGTCAATGATCTTTTGTATTCATTCATTATGCATTACAGACACATTCTGAGAATCTTCTCCACCTTAGCCTTTCCTGTTCGCACCTCATGGCCGTAAATGCTGAATCCTTTACTGACGTTGGCTCCGGGAAATGCTTTTTTCACATCCTCCACGCAGCCTGCCAGCCCGCTTCCTTCGTGGGTGGTGAAGGGAATGACGGTTTTTCCGTTCAAATCGCCTGCGTGCTTCTTGAAGAAGGTGAACATCACCTGCGGATAGGTGCCCCACCAGACGGGACCGCCGATGAACACGATATCATACTCGCTCAAATCCACGTCTCCTTCATACTCGGGCAGTTCACCATTTCTAGCTTCTTCCTGTGCCAGTTTGATAAGCGGGTTATAGGCCATACCGTCATACTTATGGGTGACAATCTCAAACTGGTCCGCGCCCGTTATTTCTGTGATATAATCGGCAACAATTTTGGTGTTGCCCACTTCTATGTTCCCGACAGAGTAGTTGTCTCCTGCATGCGAGAAGAACACGACCAAAACTTTTGCGGCTGCAATGACACTCATATTATTCATACTCGTTATTATTTAACACTGCAAAGGTACGGTGCAAATTGAATATTTTGCTTTCACAAAAAGTATTACTATTTTCACTTTTTGCACAATTCTTGCAGTGCATCTCAAGCATGAGGACAGATTTCTACTATTCTTCAAACTTTGACCGGATGAACGACGCGGCTCTCAGCCATACCTGCATGCACCTGCTATGTACGGCCGGAGAAGGCAGTTTCGTGTTCAACGGACACTGCTACCATATCGTCAGGAATGACCTTGTGGTGATACCCATGCCCGACAAAGTGAAGAATACGGCCGCACATGCGGATATGCAGGTTGAATGGTTCGCGGCAGACTACAAGTTCCTTCAGGGACTGCTTCCCTCCAACAACTACAGTATCGGAGGCAGCATTTCACTGAATCAGAACCCAGTCATCCGATTGACGGATGAGCAGGCCGGCCACCTGCTGGAGGATTTTCATCGCCTGCGCGACCGCATGGAAGACCGCCACCTGCAGTTCTATCGTGAATTGATGGGCAGCCTCTGCCTGACGATGATGTATGACATCTTCGAGGCGCACGCACAGCGTGATACCACGGACAGGCATACCGACAGGACCGCTTATATCGTAAAACAGTTGATGACGCTGCTGTCCACGGGCATCAGTTGCACGGAACGAGACGTCAGCTATTACGCCCGGCGGCTGCATGTGTCACCCAAGTACCTGTCGGCCACCATCAAGCGCGTAACCGGCCACAGCGTCACATCGTATATCGATCGCCATACGATCCCCATCCTGAAAGAGTATCTGAACGATGAACGCCTGTCGTTAACCCAGATAGCAGACCGCATGAACTTTGCATCTCTCAGTTACTTCAGCCGCTACTGTTACAAACACCTTGGCCAGTCGCCCAGCAAATACAGACAGAGTCTCCAGCCCAAAGAGTAAGAATTCCTGCAAAAGATTCAGTTAACCTATTTATCGGCATGTCACAAACCCCGACAGTCTTGGATGATTGCCGGGGTTTTGCTTCGGAATTCTCACAGAAATCTAAATATCTGAAAATCAATTAGTTAAAAGTTCGTGCGGGCAATGGGACAATTATCGAACCAATTTTGAGGATTTGATGGCTGTGTATTTGTTGGGATTACAGGTTAATCATTAATCTGACAAGATAGCCATCAGTTCGGTGTTGAACCAGATATACTCCTTGCCGATTCGCTCTTTTGTGAGAAGACCGAGGCCCTCCAGCTGACTGAGGTACTTCTTGGCAGTGTTAACGCTCTTAATAGTATCTGACAGAAGATTCTTTGGCCGTATATAGGGCTGCTCGAACAGCTTGGAAAGGTTGAGTCTGGCCAGGGAGAGTTTGTTCTCCAAGATGTTTTTTTCCGTCTTTTCCATCAAAGAACGGATACGGTTTATCTTATCAATAGTATATTCCGATGTTTGTGAAACGGCTTCGAGCATATAAAGAATCCACGCCTTCCAGTCCCTGAGTCCCGTCACGCTGTTAAGGGCGTAGTAGTATGCATCTTTGTTCTGGAGGATATAGGCGCTCAGGTATAGGATGGGTAGGTCCAGAAGCCCCTTTTGGATCAAATAAATAATGCATAGGATTCGGCCTGTCCTGCCATTGCCGTCCCGGAATGGATGGATGGCTTCAAACTGATAGTGAGCCATTGCCATTTTGAGGAGCGGATCAACGGGGTAGGCTGAATCGTCGTTCAGAAAGTCAATCCAGTCGGCCATCTTTTTTTCTACTACTCCTTTCCCTCTTGGAGGAGTATAGATGGTTTCCGCAACCAAAGACCCCCAGCCTCTTTTTTTGATTACAATTTCTGCCTGGTAGGGGCGAATCCCTTCGTGCGTCTTTTTTACTTGACGAAAGACGTCCACCACTGTTTCAACACTGAGGTTTTTCTCTTTGGTTATGTCCTGAAAACCTTTCCAGAGTGCTTCCCTGTAATGCAGAATCTCTTTGGCCGGTCCTTCCAGGTAGTCGTCTTCCTGGTAGGATAAACTACGATAGAGTTCATCGTCCGTGGTGAAAATATTCTCAATGGCACTACTGGCTTTCGCTTCCCGCAGGGCAATGGTATTTACGAAGATGGTCTGGTTGGGGAGCGTGGCTGCAAGGCCTTTCAATTCGGCCAGACGCCTGCTCGCTTGCACCAGTTTTGTTCCCACTTCCGCATCCATGTACAGCGCCTGGTCAGGTGGAAGGGGCGGAAGTTGATTGAAGGGAGTATATCTATCGTATGCTTCCATTTTTGACAGTTTTCTTTTCAACTGTCAAAAATAGCAAAATTTTGACAGGTTGCAAAATTTCTGTCAAAAAAAACCGGCCCTCGAAAAGGCCGGCTCGTGTGGGCAATGGGACAATTATCTAACCAATTTTGATGACTTTATAGCAGTGTATCTATTTGGTATTCAGATAGATATAAATTAGTGTCCAGGGTGGAGTTTCCAAGATTAAATGTAGTTTGTTCTTTCAACGAAACGGGAACTAGTTGATTGCTTCAACTTTTCTTGATTGAGCGGAAGAGGTAAAGCACCGGAAATATCTCCAGTCGTCCGATGAGCATCTCTATCATTCCGGTAAACTTTAGAATGGCCGGGAAATCTGAATAATTAGACATGGATCCAACGTCGCCGAAACCTGGGCCGACGTTGCCGATGCAGGCTATGGAAGCAGTGACGCCAGTAGTAAAGTCCTCTCCGAACGCGATGTTGACGGCAGCGAAAACGACCATCAGGATGAGGTAGCAGAAAATATAGCCATAGGCATCGCTTATCTGTTCTTCTGAACGTGCCCTGCCGTCCACCCGGACAAAGTAGATTCCGTTGGGTTCCACGGTCAGTTTCACTTTCCGGTAAATTCCCTTTGCCGCCAGAATGGCCCGGTCCACTTTGATGCCGCCGGAGGTGGAGCCGGAACAACCGCAGATGAGTGAACAGATGATCAGTACTGACATACTGAGCGGGGGCCAGAGCGTGGTGTCATGCGTAGCAAAGCCTGTAGTCGTTGATATGGATGCTACGTGGAAGGAAGCGTCACGGAGAGCCTGGGCAAAAGAGGAGTAATGTCCTCTGAGCATAAGATCAGTCGTGACGATGACGATGGCAATGCCTACCAAGGAGAGGAAAACCTTGATAGTCTCGGACTTCCAGATGAAACGGGGTCTGCCCTTGAGGAAAGCCAGGAAGAGGATACCAAAGTGGACGCCGGCGGCCAGCATCGCTATGGTCAAGACAACCTCCGCTGCAGGATTGGCATAAAAAGCAATGCTTGTATTCCGGGTGCAAAAACCGCAGGTGCTACATGCGGACATGGCGTTTGTAGTGGCATCGAACCATCCCATTCCGGTGAGTTTCAGGGAAAAGAGTGTAACGAACGTCAAAGCGATATAGGTGATGAGCATCCGGTTGGCAAAGCTTCCATTCTTCTCCCCGGCCAGAGATTCGCGTGCGACATTGGAAATTTCGGCCCCGGACAAAGTGGTTTTGTCGGACTTCCCAGCGAGCATAGAGAAAAGGGTGACGATGCCTATGCCGCCCACCCAGGCTGTGGAAATGCGCCACAATTGCAGGCCGCGCGGAAGAGACTCGATGTCATTCAGGATGGAGGCTCCGGTAGTAGTAAAACCGGAAACGCTTTCAAAGAGTGCATTGATGGGAGTAAACTCCCTGCCGTAGAAGAGGAAGGGCAGCATCCCAAACAGACAGGAAAGTAGCCAGGCTCCTACCACGATACAGTTTCCTTCTTTGAAACTGAGTCTGTATTGACTTTTGCGTACAAAGATTAACGGGAAGAAACCGACCGTACCGGTAAGGTAGGCTGAGAAAAGAAGTGGCGCGCGGCTTTCGTCACCGGGTGTACAGCATGCCACGATACCCGATACGGTCATCAGCGCTGCTACCAGGAGCAACGAGACGCCGAAATACCAAGTGATGAGCCTCCAGTTCATAAATAATGAATTGACGGGGCAAAGATATTCAGCCAAAATCCATTTATCAATACAAAAATTTTTATCTTTGCATTGAAAAAATCAATTAACGGAAAGGTCATGACTCTTCAGCAACTGCGCTATATCATCGCCATCGACGATTATCGGCACTTCGGGAAAGCGGCCGAGGCTTGTGGCTTAACTCAGTCCACTCTTAGCCTGATGGTCAAGAAACTGGAAGAAGAATTGGACGTACGGCTCTTTGACAGGGATGCCCATCCGCTGGCGCCCACCGAGATTGGCCGGAAAGTCATTGACCGTGCAAAGGTGGTTCTTTATAATGTGGAGCAGATTTCCGAAATGACCCGCACAGAAAAAGAAACGCTTACCGGGCCACTGAAGATTGCCCTGATTTCAACGGTGGCGCCGGTGCTGGTTCCTGGCTTTTTCAAATACTTCGGCGAGAATTATCCTTCTATTGCCCTTCAAACGGAGGAAATGCTCACTGATACCATCAAGGACAAACTCAGGAAAGCCGAGGTGGATATGGGTATAATGGCGGGGCCGGTACGGGATGTGGATCTGTTGGAGATTCCCCTTTATCACGAACGCTTCTTGGCCTATGTCGCATCCAATAATCCCGTATACGCACAGGAAAGCATCCGCATGGAAAGCATTCTAGAGCAGCCAGTCTGGATTATCCGTGACGGTCTTCGTCAATTGGATCCGTCGGAACTGAAATCTGGTGAAATCACTTACGACCGATTCTTTGAGGGAGGCCGCGTGGGCATCCTTATTCAAGTTGTCAACGAGAATGGGGGCATTACCATCATCCCGGAGACGCATTCCAACTTCATCCTGTACAGCCAGCAGAATTGCCTTCGTCCCATCGTGGATCCCGTGCCAGGCAGGACCATCTCCCTTGTTATCCGTACCGATTACATTCACGAGGCAAAACTGAATGCCGTGGTGAATGCAGTCAGGCGCATCATTCCCGGAACCCTTCTGGAGGGGGTAATAAGGAAAGGATATTTATGTCTATAAATTCCTTGTTTATAGAAAAGAATAGGCCCCGACATCCTAGTGGAATGCCGGGGCTTTGTGCAAGGCTCGATTTTGAGGCGTCCGTGCACCGGAGAGGGTAATTTCGTGCACGGAAGGCCGATTTTGACCACCCCGTGCACCGTGGAGCCGGCTTTTGTGCACGGGAGGCCGAATCGAAGGGATTTCGGAGGCCTGAAAGGCCGACTTGGGGGTGTTTGAGGGGGCAGCAGCCCCTTCAATGGCCCCTGGGGGCAGCTGCGAAGCAGCGGGGGTTGAACGAAGTGAGTCCCTTCACCCTAGCACGCGAAAGCCCGGCCGTCAAGGGCCGGGCTCAATCGCGTGCGGGCGAAGGGACTCGAACCCATACGCATTGCTGCACCAGATCCTAAGTCTGGGTTGTCTACCAATTCCAACACGCCCGCGGGATTGGACTGCAAAGATACAAAATTATCCTAAAATCTTTGCAATAAGGGAAGAAGAAGTTTCCCCGGTAAGTTCTGTGATGTGTGCGGAGAGGATCTTGAAGGACTCGGAAGGGGAGTGGGAGCACTCCAGGGAGTCGTCGGGGCCTGCAAACGGGAATCCCGCGGGAGCCCCGGGGAAGCCGCCGGAACCGGCAAGGTCCTCGGGTTTACAGAAGGACGCCACCTGCCAGCCGGAGTAGTGGAGGTCTGCGCCGCGGTAAACGCGGACAAGGTCTCCGATCACCAGCCTGCACTGCATCTGGAGCCTAGTGAGAAGGGCGTCGGCGGCACTTTTCTTGATTCCAAGAAGTGCGCGCACATCCTTCACTGAAATGGATCCGTGCACATTCACATAATCCATAACGGCAGTCTGGGGGCCTTGCTGCAGGGCATATTTTACCAGCGACTGCCTGTAATTCCTCAGTTCCCTGTACCACTCAAAAGTGGCAAATGCCGCCTTGCCGCCGCATAGATACTTCCCATAGAGGATGTCTCCGCTCTGGACGCAGTCAATCTTCCAGTCCCACGGGCCAAGGACGCCGGCGTCACCGTCAAACCAGTACGACGGATGCGTCATCTCCTCCACTGAATATCCGGCAATGGGATTCTCGAAAAACGGCACCAGGCCGCATTCCAGGATGGCCCGCTGCATAGTCTCTGCACTCACAATGGTGGGCGCAGAGAGATTTCCGGCGTGATGGCCGATACTCATTTCTTAGTGAATTCAAGGCAGGCCCAGCCCTCGCGGGAAGAGGATCCGGCGGGAAGGAGGCCGGCGGCCTCAGCGGCGGCGGTGACCGCCGGGACATCGGCCTCAAAGAAACCGCTCAGGAGGAGATGCCCACCGCGCTTAAGGGAGCGCGCGTATGTTGGCATATCCTCAATCACTATGTTGCGGTGGATGTTGGCAAGGAGAATGTCGTAGGTTTTCATCTGGAGAAGGGAAGCGTCTCCGCAGGCGGTCTCAACGCGCGTCCCCACCTTGTTCCACCGGCAGTTGCCCCAGGCGCTGCGTGCGGCCACAAGGTCTATGTCCACGGCAAACACCTTGCGGGCGCCCATCTTGGCGGCAAGGATGGCAAGGATTGCAGTGCCGCAGCCCATATCGCACACATAGGATCCGCGTACGGGGAGCCCCAGGAGCCTTGACATCATCATATATGTGGTGTGGTGATACCCGGTGCCGAAAGCCATCTTTGGATCTATCCAGATATTGTAGCGGGTGCGCGGAACATCCGTGTTGAAAGGCGCCTTCACGGTAACCACCCCGTCAACCACAATAGGCTCAAAGGAAGCCTCCCAGGAAGCGTTCCAGTTCTGTCCCTGCACAAGGGCGGTAGTGAAAGTGGCCCCCGGAAAGCCGCTCAGCACGGCCTTCACCTCCGAAGCCCTGTATGAATCCTTCTGGATATAGCACTTGAGAAAGGGATCCTCCGTCACAAAGGAGTCGAACGGAAGTTCGGAGAGTTCCGCCATAATGATCTCCGCCATTTCCTCGGAGAAGGGAGACAGCCTCACGCTTACTTCCAGGTATTCTTCACTGTTCATTTGCCGATGATAGTTCTTTTTCCAGTCTCAGGATTTCCTGCTTTATGGCCTCACGGCGGGACTCTACGTTTCCAAGGATGCCTTCCTGGAATCCCGCCATTCCCTGCGCCGCGTCCTCAAGTTCTTCCGCGGAAACTTCCCCGGTGGCCCCTGAACCAGCCTCCTGCTGCTTCAGGTACTCTGCCGCGCGGTTCTCCGCCAGGGCCTTCTCCACGCCAAGTTCAAATATGTTGTGGATGGCCGCCAACAGGGAATACTGCACGGTGTCCATCTGCTTTGTGAACACCGGGACGTTGGCGCTGCGGTAACGCGCCCTTCCAAGCCCGTATTTTATGTGGTCGAAGTCCTTGCCCCAGGCATTGAGGCCGAACTTGAAGAGCAGGGGAGACTTTATCACGGAAATATGGTAGTCCAGCCATTCGTCCAGTTTCTGGTATCCGCTTGCCGCCACCATATACCTGTCTACGCTGAGCACGAACGGGAATACGTCTATGCGGTTCTCCCTCATCATTCCCGTCACGGACATATTGTCTATGTGAGCCTTCTTCTTGTCCCGGAACAGGAGGAGTTTCGCAATCTTGGTGAACTCCTTGCTGTCCCTGAGGTTGAGGTCATTGCCGGAAATCTTGAGTATGCCGTCCACGGAAGGGATTATGAGATTCATATTGGTGTCTATCTGGGTTGTGGCGGCAAGTTCGCAGTCAAGGTCCCCGTCAAAACTCTGGAGCATCGGCATAAGGGTGTCCACCGCCGGGAACAGGGTTATAACCTTCTCCGCCGTGATATTCACAAGGTTAAGGTCAAATCCGGCCGATAAGTCCTTCTTGTTCCTGGTGGAGTAGAATCCCTCGAAATAGAGATCTCCCATATTTGAGGCCGCGATTGCGTTTGTCACCTGCAGCGTGCGGTCACGCATAGCAACATCGGCGGCGGCCCAACTGATGAGCAGGCTGTCGTACTTTATGCCGCTGGCTTCCAGCGTGAAGTCCACGTCCAGGTTGGAGGGGATCACAATCAGTTTGCTGCCCGTGGAATCAGGGAGTTCGGCGCTTTCAACGGCCTCCTCCACGGCCTCGTCGGAGGCATCGGCAAGTTTCTGCGGCGGCTCGTACGTTGTGTAGTACGCATAGGCGCGCATAAGTTCGTTGGCGTCAATGTAGTTGGAGGATACATCGGCCTTGAGTTTCAGTTTACTCTTTCCGCGGCCGATAAGCGCCCGCCTCAGGCCCGTCAGGTTTGCCCGGGCCGATACATCCGACACCCCCGCATTTATGGTGATGTTCTGAAGGTCGAGGGTGTCGTTGTCAAACGATCCCTTTATGGCCGATACCCGAGTCCTTAACGGGAACGCCGGCATCATAATGCGCCCGCCGGAAAGGTCCACGTTGCCCTCGAAGTCCCAGTTCCTCACATAACCCTGCAGGGCCTTGGAGAGGCTTATCTTGATGTCCTTGGACGCGAAATCATCCTTTGGCAGGCGGTTCAGGCGGTCAAGGCGGGCCTTTCTGAAAAGGGAATCCCGCGGCACTCCCGGATAAACCCTCTGGAGGGAATCCAGGATGTGGTTCCGGCGCTCGGAACCCAGCCGGTGGGAAGACACGTGCTTCCTTGCGCTGATGCCAAATTTGACGTCCCGTAAAGCATAGAAATCCGTTCCATTCCTGAATCCCAGGCGGCTGGAAGAGGACGTGAGGGTGAGTTTCGGCGAGGGCTGTGCCTTTGAAGCGGGCGTAATACGGAAAGTCTCCGTGTTTTCGCGAACCCTTATCCCCATTCCTTCCTGGTCACGGAGCCCCAGGCTTCCAAGTTTCAGAAGGCCCATAAGGGGAGTGAGTTCCTTGCCCTTTTTCAGGATATCGGCGGAATTCTGCATCAGGAGCAGCAGGTTCCCGCCCTTTATGTCAAGGTTTCCGTACCGGGCCGATAAAGTGTCCGTGCGGGCCTTCAGCGCCAGTACGCGGGCGCCCTGGCGGATGTTGCGGTCTATCTTGTTGGCCTTGGTGGCAAGTTCCACCTCCAGCGCCGGAATGAAGGCGTCTATGCTGTCAGGGGCGTCCTGGATTGAGAGGTCACGGGCGTCAAGGTTGCAGAGGATATCGGCCGCCCCTATCTTTGCCAGGTTAAGTTCCGACTTCCGCACCCTCCCGTGAAGTTTTGCGTCTATTGCGCCTGTTCCCGTGATGCCGCGATCCGCCGTAAACGCCCTTGTGAGGGAGTCTACGCGCGCCCTTGCCGTGCCGTCAAACACTATGAGAGGGTCCTCCCCAAGAGCGTCCTTGACTCCGCCATCGAGGTCTATCTTTGCCCCTACAATGTCAAGGAACAGATTACGGATATCGGCGTCCACGGCCTTCAGGTCGTCGGTCGTTATCTTTGCGTCCAGCGCCAGCCGCCCTTTCCGGCCCACTCCCTCATAATCCACCTTTGCGGGAGGTATGGTAACATCGGCATCTATTGAAGGCATCCTTCCGCCGCCATAGACGCCTTTTACGATGGCGTCCACTATGAGCCTTGCATCCGTGTCAATCTTTTTCAGGGCCGGGATATTGTCCTGGAATTCCTCAATGAGTTCCCCAAGCGGACAGTCTTTCACGTGGGCTTCAATGTCAAGGTCATACGCTCCCTTTCCGGCCGTTACGCTGCCTTTTCCGTCAAGATGAAGGGCGCTCACATCAAGCCCAAGCCGGTTCAGAGTCACCTCAAGGGAATCGTCCTTCCTTTCCCGGAAGCCCCCGTCAAGGGACACTCCCAGCGGCACCCTCAGCCTCCCGAACTTCCCGGTTGCAAGCCACGCCTGGGCCTTTACGTCCAGTTCCAGATGCCTTTCCCCGCCCTTGGCCCTGAGTGACTGGAGGGCCACCGCCACGGTGTCTGCGGGCAGCCTCCCGGAAACAAACAGGGAATCCACCTCCAGGGCCGATTCAATTTTTTCAATGTCCCGCGTGTCAAGATGCCCGTCAAGGCTCAGCCTGCGCATAGTGAACATCCCGTGAATGGTGTCCCGCGGGTTTGTGAACACTATGAACGGGCGGTCTCCCATATGGACCTTATTTATCTCTATCCTTGGCGCAGGTTTTTTTGTGGTATCCTTCTTGGGGCCGCCTATGGGCAGGATATCCCAGTTTGCGGCTGATGAATCGTAGTAGTGCGCAAATATCCTTGGATGCATGAGTTCCGCCTTCCTGATGTGGAAGCCGTCACCGCTGATGATACCCATATAATTGAGGGACACGCTTAGGTGGCGGAACGACGCCAGGGTATCCACTTCTTCCCCGCGGCCGGCCTTAAGGAGACTGAACCTTCTTCCGCTGTCAGGGTAGATTGTGTCCCACTGGGCGTATCTCTCATGAGGGTAGGTGAGGGAGAAGTCATCGGCCTCAAGATTGAGGAAGGGGAAACTCTTTATCACGTGGGCCTTGATGTTCCCGAACGAAACGTCTCCTTCCACGTAATCCGCGGCATATTTGTTTACCAGTTTTGTGAGTACCGCCGGTCTCAGGACAATCTGCAGCGTCACAAGGACCGCCACAAGCAGTCCCGCCACCGCCAAAACTACGTTCCGTATGACCTTCCCCGGTTTCATCACACAAATATATAAAAAATAATGCACATTATTCCATCGTCATTCCCGGCAATATTATCTCCGTCATTCCCGGCTCCGACCGGGAATCTCTTTACAGACATAAAGAAAATTTGCAGAAAAAACCACAAATTCTTAATTTTGTGAGATTTTTGGAAATAACAATTAACTAAACATACCAGAATTTTTATGGCAACTACTGCTGACCTTAAGAACGGAATGTACCTGATGTTCAACGGCAAACCCTGCGTTGTAGTGTACTTCCAGCACGTAAAACCCGGTAAGGGCCCCGCATTCGTAAAGACCAAACTCCGTAACCTTGAGAACGGCCGCATCCTTGAGAACACCTTCACGGCAGGTGTGAAACTTGACACCATCTCCGTGGAGCGCCGCCCCTACCAGTTCCTCTACGATGACGGTGAGGCCTTCAACTTCATGCACGAGGAAACCTACGAGCAAATCACCCTCCCTCATGACGTTGTAGAGAACGCAGACCTTATGAAGGAAGGACAGCGCGTGGAAATGATGTATATGACAGAGCCCGAGGAACGTTGCCTCACCTGCGAACTTCCCACCTACGTAACCCTGGAGGTTACCTACAGTGAGCCCGCAGTGAAGGGTAACACCGCTTCCACCAGCGCCCTCAAGGAAGTCACCCTTGAAACCGGCGCCAAGATCATGGTCCCCCTGTTCATCGAAACCGGTGAAATCATCACCGTCAACACCACGGACCGCAGTTACGGCCAGAGGGTGAAATAATCCCCGTGGGGGTAAGTGCTTGATAATGAGCACAAAACGCAATTAAGGGTGCACGAAAAAGTGCACCCTTAATTGCATAAAGCGCTATAAGTCAATCATTTACCTCCACGGGCTCACATTACATAATCCTGTACATCCTGTGCGCTGACCGGATTCCCGCCAAGGATAAGGAGGCGTTCAACCACATTCCTCAGTTCACGGATATTTCCCGGCCAGGGACGCTCCTTGAGCATCTTTATGGCATCCGGCTGGTATTCGCGCACCGGTTTCCCGCTTTCTGCGCAAATCTGCTCCGTGAAATGCTTCACAAGGAGGGGAATGTCATCCTTCCGCTGGTCAAGGGCGGGAACTTTCAGCACAATGACGCTGAGCCTGTGATAGAGGTCTTCACGGAAATTACCAGCGGCAATCTCCTCCTGGAGGTTCTTGTTGGTGGCGGCGATGACGCGTACGTCAACCGTGATTTCCTTGTCTCCGCCAACCGGGGTGAGTTTACGCTCCTGAAGGACGCGGAGAACCTTAGCCTGGGCGGCAAGGGACATATCCCCAATCTCGTCCAGGAAGATGGTGCCGCCATCGGCCTGCTCGAATTTTCCCTTATGGTCCCTTATGGCCGATGTGAATGAGCCCTTCTTGTGGCCGAAGAGTTCGCTGTCAATCAGTTCCGAGGGAATGGCGGCGCAGTTCACCTCCACGAAAGGCATCATTGAACGCTCGCTGAGCTGGTAGATGCTCTGGGCCACCAGTTCCTTTCCGGAGCCGTTGGGGCCGGTGATAAGGACGCTGGCGCCGGTGGGGGCCACTTTCTGGATCATATCCCTCAGGTGCTCCACGGGCTCCGACTCTCCAACCATCTCACGGCCGTAGATCTTCTTCTTGAGGATCTTGGTCTGGGTTACAAGATTGGCTTTGTCCGTGGCGTTCTTGAGGGTAATCAGGATGCGGTTTATGTCCAGGGGCTTCTGGATGAAGTCAAAGGCGCCCTTCTTGATGCAGTCCACGGCGGTGTCAATGTCGGCGTGGCCTGAAATCATAATGACGGGAGACTCTATGCCCTCCTCAATCATCTTCACAAGCATCTCGGTGCCATCCATAACGGGCATCTTGATGTCACAGAAAACGGCGTCGTATTTTTCCTTTGATGCCTTCTGGAGGCCCTCCTGGCCGTTTTCTGCTGTTTCCACCTGATAGGACTCCATCTCCAGGATTTCCTTCAGGGAGTAACGGATGGCGCGTTCGTCGTCTACAATCAGAACTTTCATTACGTATCTATTTTTATGCAAATATCGTAAAAATATTCTATTTTTGTATTCCGTACCAATACTAATGCTATGACTATCCCAGACATCACCATTGCCGTAGACGGTTACTCATCAACCGGTAAGAGCACATTCGCAAAGTTGGTTGCCAAGGAATTCGGCTTCCTGTATCTTGACAGCGGCGCCATGTACCGCGGCGTAACCCTGTTCGCTATGGAAAATGGTATGGCCCCGGAAGGAAAGATAGATGAGGACGCCCTTCAGAAGGCCCTCCCCGGCCTGGACCTTCACTTCCAAAGAGAGGATGACAAGACGCTCCTTTATAGTGGCCCCCGCTGCATAGAGTCCCTCATCCGCACCCTGGAAGTAAGCGCCCTCGTGAGCCCCGTAAGCGCCATCCCCTTCGTGCGCTCCTGGGTGGATGACCACCTCCACGCTTTCTCTGAAGGCGGCAGGGTGATAATGGACGGCAGGGATATCGGCACCACCGTATTCCCCAATGCGGAGGTAAAGATCTTTATGACCGCAGAGCCCGCCGTACGCGCCCAGCGCCGTTATGACGAACTTGTGGCAAAGGGGGAGAGCCCAAGCCTTGAGGATGTTATGAAAAACCTTCAGGAGAGGGACTACATAGATTCCCACCGGGAAACGTCACCTTTAAGGCAGGCCCAGGACGCCTTTGTTCTTGACAACACCCATATGACCCTCCACGAGGAACTGGTGTGGATGCTTGGTCTCCTTCAGGGCCGTTTCACCCTTCTGGAAACTCCCGGAATCACGTGGTAAAGGTAGAGATAGACCCCGGCTCCGGCTTCTGCGGCGGAGTTATCCGCGCCATCACAAGCGCGGAGGAATACCTCCGTGGCGGCGGAACCCTCTATTCCCTTGGCGCCATAGTCCATAATGAGGCGGAACTTTCACGTCTCCGTGAAAAAGGCCTTGTCACCGTAAATTCCCTGTCCGAAGTTCCTGACGGCGGCACCGTTCTCATACGCGCCCACGGAGAACCTCCCTACACATATGAGGAGGCCCGGGAACGCGGGCTGTCCGTCATTGACTGCTCCTGCCCCGTGGTACTTAAACTCCAGGAGCGCATCCGTAACGCCACCGGCCAGGTCATAATCTTCGGCCGGGTTGGTCACGCGGAGGTCCTCGGGCTTATCGGCCAGGTGGGCGGAAACGCCCTTGTGGTGGAAAACGCAGAAATGCTTTCCACCGCCCTCAAGAAGGGAAAGATAGACCTTAAAAAGCCAGTTGTGATCTTCTCCCAGACCACCAAGAGTCCCACCGAGTATGAGGAAATCTGTGAGATGCTCCGCGCCGCCGGGGCCAATCTCACCGTCAACAACACCATATGCGCCCAGGTTGCCGGCCGCCACGAGAAACTGGCCCGCTTTGCCGCCTCTCACGACGTAATCCTCTTTGTTGCCGGACGCTCCTCCTCAAACGGGAAAGTCCTCAGCGACCTATGCCGCAGCGTAAACCCCGCCACCTATGTAATTGGCTCGGAAAAGGAAATAGATTTCTCCTGGATTAAGGACTGGCAGAGCGTTGGCATATGCGGCGCCACCTCCACCCCCAAGTGGCTGCTTGAAAAAGTGGCCGGAGCCGTCAGTTCTTGGGGTATTTCACGGTAAAGCAGGCGCCTCCAAGCGCAAATGAACGGCTGTAGGAGATGCTGCCCCCGGCGTGCTCCACAATCTTTGTGCATATGGCAAGGCCAAGGCCGCTGCCGCTTTCCTTGGTGGTGAAATTGGCTACAAAAATATGCTCCTGGTCTTTTTCGGCAACACCCGGGCCGTTGTCTTCCACAACTATCTCGTAGAATCCGTCTTCGGAGGAATTCCTCAGTGAGATGAGGATCCGTCTAGGCCCTTCCAGACTCTCCACGGCCTGGATTGCGTTTGTTATGAGGTTCACAATGGCGCGCGTCAGTTGAGGGCGCTGGACGGAAGCCATAGCGCCGGAAAGGCCGTAGTATTCAAACTGGATGTCGTCGCGGGAATCGAAGAGTTCCACCTCCTTTCTCACCAGGGCGTCAAGGTCCAGCCTCTCAAATGACTGGTCATACATCTTGGCAAAGGTGGAGAGTTGGTTTGCGGAACTGGACAGGAGGTCCACGTGATATATAACGGTATGGGAGACCTCGTCAAATTTATCCTTCCAGGCGGGATTGCCCTTACCCTTCATCAGGCTCAGCATCTGGAGTTGCAGTTTGATGGGGGTGAGGGTGTTCTGGACGTCGTGCGCCACGCGGCGTGCCATATCCGTCCAGGCCTTGTCCCTTTCCACCTGCGCCAGGCGGCGGGAACTCTCCCCAAGCGCTTTCACCATACGGTTGTATGCGTCCACAAGCGGGGTAAGTTCGTCGTCCTGATTGTAGATGAGCGGCTCCAGGTGTTCAACATCCGTCACCGTCATCTTCCGGCTCATCTCCGTCAGCGGCCGGAACAGCCTTGACACCACCATAAACGTGATGAGCCGGGCCGCAAGGAGCAGCAGCAGGAAGATGGTGATGATTGTGGCGACGTGCAGCACCGCCTCCGTCTCAAAGTTGTGCGTAAGGTCCGTGAACGGGGCCGATGCAATCCCTATCATAGTGCCGCTGCTGTTGAAAAGCGGCACGTAGAGGGCGTAGAAGCGCCTCCGGCCCACTTTCTCCGGGTGGAGGTAGAAGCGGCTGTGGCCATAGATGATATGGCTATAGGCCGATGGCTCCAGCCTGTTCCCAAGGATCATCCGGTCATACACCTCCGGCGTTGTGCTCATCACCTCGCTGCCGGCGGTGTCGAAGATGGTTATGTCGCAGCGGAGGTTGTTCCCAACTCCCTCCACCGCCGCCACGGCCTGAGGCGTGCCGATGTCGGCCGGGGTGGAAACCATCCTCAGGCGCTCCTGCAGCATAGCCTGGAGCGTATTGATGCGGGATGTCATCACGC
This sequence comes from uncultured Bacteroidales bacterium, assembly GCA_900319485.1. Lineage (GTDB taxonomy): Bacteria > Bacteroidota > Bacteroidia > Bacteroidales > UBA932 > Cryptobacteroides. The sequence continues at coordinate 20,699 of ONOQ01000012.1, forward strand.
CCACCATATCGGCATTGTTCCTCTTGTAGACGAACCATACGCTGAACACGGCCATTGCCACCAGCGTTATGATGAGGGAAATATACACCACAAGGCTTATCCTGGTCTGGAAGTAACTGCGGCTTCCCGTGCGGCGGCGCCTTCTTGAGAGCGCGGTTTCAAGGAAGAAGGCCGCAAGGGTAAGGAGGAAGCCCTCCACAATGTAGTACAGCCATTCCGTGCTCTGGCGGGCAAGGATGATCACTTCTCCGTCCGAGACTTCACGGGCGAAAAGATCCCAGCCTTCTATTCGGATGTGGCTGTAGGGGTGGTCTCCGGCCATTTCCTTTATCTTTCCGGAATACAGGGTGGGGAAGGGATAGGCGCCCTTGTACTGCAGCAGGCGGCCGTCCACGTACTTTGCCCAGGAATACACCGGAGGAAGGCTCACGCGGCCGGGGTCCTGTATGCCAAGGAGGCTGAGGTAGCCGCGGTCTTCCCTGTTGTGCTTGGATTCAACCGTCAAGAATATGGACGATGGACCGTATTCCGAATAATAGGTGAAGAGACCGGTGTAGGCCGTACGTCCGTTGCCTATTGAACTGTAGAAGAAGTGGGAGTTCTCCCCAAGCCGCACGCCGCCTCGTATCCTTTCCAGGAACAGGGGATGCGACCCCGGGCCGGCGGGGCCGGGCTTCACCACGGAGATGTCGTAATCCTGGGCAATCCTTACCATATAGGCGCTTGTGAGCCTGCCACGGAGGATGTCATTGCCCCCGTCAAGCGCCGCCAGGGCGCCTATCATAGGGTCGTCGGCAATGGCTCCTTCCACGGCGCGGAGTTGGATTTCCAGGGCTACGTCGCGGTCCATCGCAAGGCGGTTGGCCCACACGTCCACGCGGCGCTGCTCTTTCCTGAAACCCAATATGGCCGATGTTGTCACGAAATATACCCCCAGCACCACGCAGAACGCCATCCTGCCCCACAGGGAGAACATATCGTAGCGGAGGTCGGATAAGTTCCTGGCCAAGGGCGAGAGTATCTGAAGGAGCATGGGGATTGCCAGCGACAGCGCCAGGAAACTGGCATAGACAAGCCCCGTGAACGGACTAATCAGCGTCACCTTATACAGTTCCAGATTAATGCTGGAGTTCTCAAGGATGCTGCAGAAACTGACGTGAATGTATAGGGCGACGCCCAGGACGGCCGCAAGCAAAACCGCCGCCAGAATGCCCTGGACGGCCTTTGAGGAGCGCCGGAGCACTCCTTTCAGGAAGGTCCAGCGCACCACGAACAGGTCCAGGACCAGTATGTCAATTGCAAGGTTTACTATGATTACGGCGCCAAGGCTGTAGAAGAACGGGCCGTCGGCGTAAAGCAGCGGTGAGAATATCTGGGACACCTGGTCCAGTTGCCGTCCGTACAGGAACATCCAGATGAAGATGCCGGTCTGGATGGCAACCGTGCCGATAAGGCACAGCGGGGTGGGCCGGGCGCTGAGGAACAGGATGAGGCCGCCCATCAGCAGGATAAGGCTTACCCAGATAAAGGCTGAATGCCTTCTGGCGTATCCCTGGAAGGTGTCCGAAGTGAGTTTGAAAAGCGGAACTCCGTTCACGGAAACAACGGCGCCTGAACTTGAGGACAGCGGGCTAACGCCGTAGTGGTTGTCCTTCCTCAGGCGCGGATTCACGCCCGTAAGGGATCCGGGCATCAACTGGTTCACAATCTCAAGGCCGGCAATCACCTTGCAGCCGTCTCCTTCAACCGCTTTCTCAAGGTACCATTTGGGGCCGTGGTTAACGAAGGAGAGTTCCGGAGTTGCATCGGCAAGGGGGGATGTGACGTTGCTTCGGGCATCGGAGAGACGGGAGCCCATCTGGCGCACGCGGATGTCGTCGTTGCGGATGGGGAACTGCCCGGCCCAGCTCTGGAGGGTGTCGCCGACGTAGCGGTACACAACCATATCGGCCGGAAGCCCCTTCAGTTCCATCCAGGTTCCGAGGTCCTGGTTAAGGGCCTTGTCAATGTACCTGTCCAGAAGTTTTACGCGGGCGCTTGTCTTTTTGCCGAAGTCCGCCGCCGCAGCCTCGGGGTCCTCGCTTCCCGTTGTGAGGAGGGACGCCGCAAAAATTATGGCCGATGCAGCCATAACAACTATTGCAACGCTTTGCCGTATGAGACGGGACTTATTCATTGTGATAGGGCTCTCCTTTCAGGATTGTAAATGCCCGGTACAGCTGCTCTGCAAAAACTGTGCGCACCATCTGATGGGTGAATGTCATTTTTGAAAGGGCCATCTTGGCGCGCGCCCTGGCGTGAACCTCCGGAGAAAAACCGTATGCTCCGCCAACGGCAAAAACCAGGTTCCTGGTGCCCTGGAGCATGTATTTTTCAAGCATACCGGCAAATTCCGTGGAGCGGTACTCCACGCCGTGCTCGTCCAGAAGGATGAGGGTATCGGCCGGGGCAAGATGCTTGAGGATCAGTTCCCCCTCCTTTTCCTTCACCTGGTCACGGCTCAGGGACTGCGCCTTTTTCAGTTCCGGGATCTCCGTCACCTTGAACGGCACATAGTGCTGAAGCCTTGACACATACACGTCCAGGCCCTCTTTCACCCATTTAACGTCCGTTTTCCCTACGGTGAGGAGTTCAATGTTCATAACGCAAATGTAACATTTCGGCTTGATATTTGCAAGAAATCTCCCCGGAATGAAAAAGCAAGCAAAGATTGTATTATCGGCGGCAATGCTCCTCCTCTCAGGTGGGGCCGCTATGGCGCAGACGCCAGTGACGCCCGTGAAGGCCTACAAACCGGCCGCTTCTCCGGAAGGGGAATTCTCCGTATTCTCATCAATCACCAAATACCTTGCAGCCGGAGACGTGGCCTCCCTCTCCAGTTGGTTCGCGGACAATCTGGACCTCACCGTAATCTCTTCGTCCCGCAACTGCTCCAAGGCCCAGGCCCGTCAGATCCTCCGCAATTTCTTCGGTACCTACACCCCGCGCTCATTCGAGGTAACCCACAGGGCTTCGGAAGCCAACAAGAAATATCTCATCGGCATCCTCAACGCCGGCGGTGAAAACTTCCAGGTCACCATCTACGCCACCTCTTCAGGCGGTGACACCTACAAGATCCAGCAACTGGGCATCGCCCGCTCCTACTGACAAAAGCGCTTATGTGATTACAAATCACTGTAATCCGTATTTGTCCTGAAAAATGTTTAAAAAGTATCAAAAATTGTTTACCTTTGTGGAAAGTAGACAAATAATCAGGATATGTCAAACGTACTCAGGGAGGTAACACCCATCACTGACAGGGACTGTTTTTACATTGTGGAGCGCCACAAGAGCGAGTTCCTTTACCCCATTCATTCGCATAAGGAATTCGAACTCAATTTCATAGAAAACGGCAAAGGAGTAAAGCGTGTGGTGGGTGACAGCATTGAGGAAATTGGTGATCTGGAACTTACGCTGGTAACCGGAGACGGACTGGAACACGCCTGGGAACAGGGAAACTGCACATCGGCCGATATCCGTGAGATCACCATCCAGTTTTCCGATACCCTTCTTGACGAACGCCTCCTCGGACGCAATCAGTTCGCGTCCATAAAACGGATGTTCGAGAGCGCCCGGCACGGCGTCACTTTCTCGCTCACGGCCATCGCAAAAGTGTACAATCTTCTGGATACCCTGCCTTCCCTTGAGGAGCGCTTTGACCAGTTCCTCAACATGCTCAAGATCCTCAATGAACTCTCCCAGGACAAGGGCGCAAGGATACTCGCTTCCACCTCTTTCGCAAACACAAGGCAGGGGAGTGAAAGCCGCCGCGTGTTGAAGGTGAAGGATTATATATCAGAACATTACGCAGATGATTTACGCCTTGAGGACCTTGCCGCAATGGTGGGAATGGCGCCCAGTGCGTTCAGCCGTTTCTTCAAGCAGCACACCACCAGGAACCTGATGGATTACATAATTGACGTGAGGCTGGGGAAGGCCGCCCGTATGCTGGTGGATACCACCACGGGAATCAGTGAAATCTGCTACGCCTGCGGCTTCAACAACCTCTCCAATTTCAACCGCGCGTTCAAGAACCGCCGCGGCTACACTCCCCGTGATTTCAGGGCGCTCTTCACCAAAAACAGGGTCTTTGTGTAGCCGATGTTAAAATAGTATCAGTTTTAGATATTATTTTATTTGTTCGAAATAGGCCGAAACAATAACTTTGCATCAGTAAAGTATTTATGTCGGCCAACATAATGAAAATAACGCTCAAAACTCTGGTATGGGCTCTTCTTGCCCTTGCCGTATTATCGTGCTCAAAAACTCCCCGGTTCGTTACCGTCAAAGACGGCCATTTCCAGCGTGACGGAAAGCCCTACACCTACGTAGGAACCAATTTCTGGTATGGCCCCATCCTGGCTTCCGAAGGCCGCGGCGGTGACATTGAGCGCCTCCAGAGGGAACTTGACACCCTGAAAGCCCTCGGCCTTACCAATCTCCGCACCCTCGTGGGCGGAGACGGCGCAGACGGCGTATTCTCCCGCGTGGAGCCCACCCTCCAGACCGCTCCCGGCGTGTACAACGACACCCTCCTCACGGGCCTTGACCGCTATCTTGTGGAACTTGGCAAGAGGGGAATGCAGACAGTCCTTTACATAAACAACTCCTGGGAATGGAGCGGCGGTTACGGCCAGTACCTTGAATGGGCCACCGGTGAAAGGACCCTCATCCCGCTTGTGGACGGCTACTGGCCCTTTATGCAGCAGATGCGTAAGTTCCAGGTATCGGAACCCGCCCAGGAACTCTATTTCAACCATCTCAGAAACATAGTGGGCCGCACCAACAGCATTACCGGAAAGCCTTATAAGGACGATCCCGCAATCTTTGCCTGGCAACTTGGCAACGAGCCCCGCTGCTTCTCCTCGGAAAAGGATATCCAGGACGGATTCATCGGCTGGATGACAAAGGCCGCCGCAATTGTGAAGGAACTTGACCCCAACCACCTTCTTTCCACCGGAAACGAAGGCCTGATGGGCTCCGAGGAGGACATGGAACTTGTCAGAAGGATCAATTCCATCCCCGGCGTAGATTATATGACCATCCACATCTGGCCCTACAACTGGGGCTGGGCAAGGGAGGAAAGCCTTGAGGAGGACCTTCCCGCGGCCATAGAGAAGACATCGGCCTATATCGGCCTTCACGCAGAACTTGCGCAGGAACTGGGTATGCCCGTCGTCTGCGAGGAATTCGGCTTCCCCAGGGACGGATTCAAGGCCGATATGACAGCATCCACACGCGCGCGTGACGCGTTTTATAAATTTGTATTCTCTCAGGTTGGCGGAAACCTTGACGGAGCCAATTTCTGGGGCTGGAGCGGCTTTGCTGTCCCCTCACATGAGCAATGGGAAAGCGGAGACCCCTACACCGGAGACCCCGCCCAGGAGGCCCAGGGCCTTAACGGCGTTTACGTTTCGGACTCTACCGTTGGAATTATTTGCAACGCAACAAATAATCTAAACCAATAATAATATTAACCATTAACCAAAAAAAGCATGAGACAAAAATTTGTGACCTTCATGCTGGCGCTCCTCGCCACAACTGCCCTGTTCGCGCAGAACAAGGTCAGCGGCACGGTGACCGACAACGTCGGCCCGGTAATTGGAGCCAGTGTCATGGAGAAGGGTACCAACAACGGTGCCATCACAGACCTGGATGGTAACTACACCATCACCGTGCGCCCCGGCGCAACGCTGGTGTTCTCATCCATCGGTTATGCAACCCAGGAAATCGCGGTTGGCAGCCAGTCTGTCATCAACGTGGTCCTGGGAGAGGATACCCAGTTCCTGGACGAGGTAGTCGTCGTGGGATACGGTACCATGAAGAGGAGTGACCTCTCCGGCGCTTCCGTTTCCATGAAGGAGGAAGACCTGAAGGGCTCCATCATCACCAACCTGGACCAGTCCCTGCAGGGCCGCGCAGCCGGTGTTACCGCAGTGCAGACTTCAGGTGCCCCGGGTTCATCCTCATCCATCCGCGTCCGTGGTCAGGCCACCGTCAACGCAAACGCCGAACCTCTGTACGTCATCGACGGCGTCATCGTCCAGGGCGGCGGCAACAGCGCCTCCGACTTCGGCCTGGGCGGCCTGGGCAACGGTAAAGTTTCTACCATTTCCCCTCTCGCCACCATCAACCCCGCCGATATCGTGAGCATGGAAATCCTCAAGGATGCATCGGCCACCGCCATCTACGGTGCCCAGGGTGCAAACGGCGTTGTCCTCATCACCACCAAGCACGGTAAGGCCGGAGACGCCAAGTTCTCCTATGACGGCATGTTTGCAGTGTCACGCCAGACCAAGCGCCTTGATATGATGAACCTCCGCCAGTATGCCGAATACTACAACGATATGGTTGAGCAGGGCTATCAGCAGGCCAATGCATATTATGCCGATCCTTCCATTCTTGGCGTAGGTACCAACTGGCAGGACGAAGTTTTCCGCACAGCACTCCAGCATCAGCACCAGATTAGCGCCCAGGGCGGTTCAGAGAAGGTACAGTACTATGTGTCAGGTTCCTGGATGGACCAGCAGGGTACTATCATCGGCTCAAACTTCAATCGCCTGAGCTTCCGTACAAATGTTGACGCACAGCTCAAGGAGTGGTTCAAACTTGGTGTCAATGCCACTTATGCCATCACCAATGATGACGTAAAGCTGGCCGATGGTCAGGAAGGCGTTATCTTCTATGCCCTCACATCACTCCCTGATGTCCCCGTCTATGACATTGACGGCAATTATTCAACGGTAGTCCGCGAGGGTTATTCCACAAAGAACCCCGTTGCCATGGCAATGCTCAATGAGAACACCCTCAAACGTTCCAAACTCACCGGCAACATCTACACGGAACTCACCCCCATCAAGCATTTTGCACTTCGTACCGAGCTAGGCTTTGACTTCTCCAACAACGAGTCCACAAGCTATAAGCCCGTCATCAATCTGGGTACCTACCAGGAGCCAGACAACCGTATGAGCAAGCAGTTCAATACCAGTACTTACTGGTCACTGAAGAACTATCTCAGCTACAACAATACGTTTGGCGGCAAACACCATGTCACTGCCATGATAGGTCAGGAAGCCTGGGAATCCAGATGGGAATACATGCAGGCTGCTACCAAGAGCCTTCCTTCCGACGAAATCCATAACCTTTCCCTGGGTGTTGAACCTTCCGTCGGTTCCGGCTTCGGCAGCTCCGCCATGGCATCCTTCTTTACCCGTGAAACCTACAATTACGACGACCGCTATCTGGCTACTTACACATTCCGTTACGACGGCTCGTCAAACTTCGGTCCCAAGAACCGTTGGGCAGGTTTCCATTCCTTCGCTGCCAGCTGGCGTTTCACCAACGAGAAATTCCTGAAAAACTTTGCAAGCACAATCGGCCTCAACAGCGGTAAAATCCGCGTTGGCTGGGGTCAGACAGGTAATGCAAATATCGGTTCCGGCGCTTGGGAATCCGGAATGCAGAACCTCCCTACCGGTCTTGGAGAGAGCCAGCGTCCCGCCCGTATTGCCAACACCGGCGTTCACTGGGAAAAACAGCAGCAGACCAACATCGGCCTTGACCTCAGTTTCCTTGACAACCGTATAAACCTCACCCTGGACCTTTATGACAAAGTGTCCTCCGACATGCTCATGGAGATGATTCTCCCTTCGTATATGGGTACTCAGGGTAACGGATCCTCCGCCATGAGCGCTCCATGGGGCAACTACGGTACCATTGACAACAAGGGTATTGAGATAACTCTTGACACTCATCCCATTGACGGCAGGAATTTTGGCTGGGATTCCAATTTCCAGATTTCCTTCAACAAGAACAAGCTTGTCGCCCTTGACGGAAGTGCCAATGCTCAGCTTGTGGGTTACGGACAGTGGAACGACACAGTGTCCGTCACTGAGATCGGCGAATCCCTGTACAACTTCTATGGCTATAAGGTCGTGGGTGTATATAAGGACTTTGACGACATCATGAATTCCCCCAGGGCAGAGAAGTTCCCCACCAAGACCGACGACGACGGCAATCTTGTTTTTGACCGCAAGACCACCGTATGGCCCGGTGACCTCAAGTTTGAGGATGTCTCCGGCCCCGACGGCGTGCCGGATGGTGTAATCAATGAATATGACCGCACCAATATCGGTTCACCGCTTCCTATCTTTACATTCGGCTGGACCAACACTTTCCGTTACAAGAACTTTGACCTGAGCATCTTCCTCAACGGTTCCGTCGGAAACAAGATTCTCAACTACAACATGATGGGTCAGGGTTGGAACGGTCTTGTTCACATGAACAGTCCCTGGTACAACCAGCACAACCAGATTGCCGACCGCGCCCGCCTGGAGGTCATTGACCCCGAGGTTGTTTACGACAATCCCGGAGACTGGATCTACGATGTCCATAACGTAAGGGTTGCAAACGCCGACACCAAAGTTCCGCGTCCCACAATTCAAGACCCCAACGACAACGACCGCCTGAGCGACCGTTACGTCGAGGACGGCTCATACCTCCGCATAAAGAATATCACCCTTGGTTACACATTCCCCAAGGCGCTGCTCTCCAAGGCAAAGATTGACAATATCCGCCTTTATATGAACATCCAGAACGTTTACACCTTTACCAAGTACCTGGGCTATGATCCTGAAGTAGGTGCTTCCACTCAGGACGCCAAGGGCCTTACCTTCGGTGTAGATAACGGACGTTATCCTTCCCCTATGACTTGCTCCGTAGGCGTAAACATCACTTTCTAAACTATGGAGGATATGCAAATGAAAAATGTATTGAAATATATGATTCTTGCCGGTGTAATGGCATTTGCCCTCACATCCTGCGAGAAATTCCTGGACCGCCCTTCAGAGTCCAGCTATACAACCTTGCAATACTACAAGAACGATTCTCAGGTAGAAGCAGGCGTGAATTTCCTGTACAACTCTCCCTGGTATGACATTATCCGTTTCTACATCTATGGCTCTGAAACCATGTGCGGAAATGTTTATCAGGGCGCAAACGCCTATACTACCCTTACGGTAAACGGTACGGACCCGGACCTCAAGAACATGGCTTACTCCCTGTGGGCTGTCAACGGCCAGGCCAATACCGTTATAGACAATATCCTTACCTATGCCACAAGCGATGTTACACAGGCAACCAAAGACCGCTGCATAGGCGAAGCCCTCGCATGGAAGGCCATGGCTTACTTCATGCTTGTGAGGACATTCGGAGACGTTCCCATTGTCCATAACAACACCCAGGTGATAGGCAGCGCCACTTACAACGAGCTTTCCAAGGTTCGTAAGGCCGATGTCTATGAGTACGTTATCCTTACCCTTGAAAAGGCGATGGAGCTCCTTCCCAAGAATGCTTATATCGGCCAGAAAAACCGCATTGACTATTATGCCGCAGAAGCCCTTCTTGCAAAGGTTTACCTTGCAAAGGCCGGCGTAAGCGGAGAACTGGACCAGGAAGACCTTAAGAAAGCCCGCGATTATGCTAAGGACGTGATTGAAAACTCCGGCCGAAGCCTTACTCCCGTTTATTCCGACATTTTCAGGATGACCCCCGACAAGTACCAGCAGACCGGCGAATGCCTGTTTACATGGCACTGGACGGCAACCAAGGAATACTGGACCGCCCAGAATTCAATCCAGTGCGATATCGGCATGACCGGCTTCTCTGAGACAGGTAACCTTTGGGGTGGATGGAAAGGCCCCAGCGTAGACCTTCTTGAAGACTTTGGCGTTTCTCCTGCAGATGATCCCACCACCCGCGTGGATACCGACGACCGCCGCAAGGCCACCTGCATGATGTTTGGAGACTTCTATCCCTACTTCTGGACAGACCTTGGCGGATTTGACATGTATCGTTTTGCGTATGATCCCAGCTACTATGCTTCCGGGTTTGAAAGCACCGCTGCCGAAGGCCAGTGGATGTGCAATTCCGGCGCCCAGTACGTGAAACACCTCTACGGAGACTGCTATGACCATGAACAGGCTTTCGGATATAAGCCCTGGGGTATGTACAATGCTCTTCCCACTCAGGTTTTCCGTCTTGGAGACCTCTATCTGATATATGCCGAAGCCTGCCTTCTCACAGGAGACGATGCTACAGCAAAGGAATATGTGAACAAGGTCCGTGCACGTGCAAATGCAGCTCCTCTTTCCACGGTAGATTTTAAAGCCGTCTGGAGGGAACGCCGTCTGGAACTTGCAATGGAGGGAGACCGCTGGTACGACTATGTCCGCCGCTCATATTACGACGCTCAGGCCTGCTGCGACGAGATCCTTAAGCAGCACCGTTCATACTACGACGGCCTGAATGCGGCTTACAAGGCTTTTGTGGTGGATGAAACTACCGGAGAGTACGTTGGCCCCGGCAACGCGAAGCCCTGGGACAATTCAGGTATTGTCTACAATCCCATGGAGGAAATCAAGACTGTAACCGAAGACATGTTTGTGATGCCATTCCCTACGGAAGACGTTGTCATGAATCCCAACGTGGGCTCTGCAGCTGAGGTTATCTCTGTTGACGTGAGAAACACCTATTCTTATGACTTTTAATCCCCAGCATCAATGAAAGCAATGAAATTATATATAGGCAGCATCCTTGCCGGAGTCACGCTCCTTGCTTCTTGCACGGCCGTGGATTATCCGGACCGCTTCCAGTTAACTCCCGGAGTTCCTTCGGTGGACTATGTCCGTTATGCCGACAGGGACCTGATTATTGACCAGGCCGCCATGGCGGAGACCGTCTGCATTGTGGGCGAGAACCTTACAAGCGTGCATGATCTGTACTTCAATGACCAGCAGGCAATCCTTAACACAAGTTACATGACTGCCCATACCCTGATTGTCGCTGTTCCCAAGACTCTCCCTACCGTAGAGGACAACAAGATTCACCTTATAACCCGTGACAGCACGGTTGTTCTCTATGACTTTAAAGTTCTGCCTCCGGTTCCCAAGATTTCAGGAATGTCCAACGAGTGGGCTGCTGAAGGTGAAACCGTTACGGTAAATGGATCCTATCTGTTTGCACCCCTTACCGTCCAGTTCCCCGGCGTAGATCCCATCGATATTACAGAGGCCGGCGGTGATTCCTTTGAAGTAAAGGTTCCCGCAGGTGCAAAGCCAGGAAAAATCAAGGTTACAACCGCTTCCGGTACTGCCCAGTCCATCTTTATGTACAAGGATTCCCGCGGCATGCTGTTCGACTTCGACGGCCTTACCGGTCTTGACAACCATGGTTGGAACGGACACGCCAGCAAGGACGACGACGGATTCGGCATCAGCGGTCGTTATTTCCAGTTTGGAGACGGCAGTGCAGTGCTGGACGGCAAATGGGAAGAAGCAAACTTCTCCTTCGTATATTGGCCCGGCACATGGAACGACCCTGAAAACTATTGGGACGCTCCCCGTCTTACCGACGTAGGTGATTTCTCCAACTACGCTACCAAGGCTCTCAAGTTCGAGATTAATGTTCCCGCTTCCAACCCCTGGAACAACACTCCCATGATGATATGCTTCGGCGGTGTAGATCTCATTTCCTTCGGTGCCGCTACCAAGGATATTTATGGCAATGATGTGGCCGGGCAGAACAATACCTACATGAGCGGTAACGAAGCCCCCCGCGCATTCTATATGCCTTGGGAGGCCACCGGCAGCTTCCACACCGACGGCAAGTGGATTACCGCAACCATTCCTCTGACAGATGCCAACTTGGGCTGGAACGGCGCCCCCGCCACCAAGGCCATCACTGATGACAGCTTCAGCAGCCTTTGGCTCTTTATCTGCAACGGCGGAATGGAATTCCCGGATGCAACTTGCACCCCTATCATCAGGATTGACAATATCCGTGTAGTTCCCATCAAATAATCTGAAGTGCTTATGAAAAAGATATTTAGATTTACTGTCATCGTCGGGCTCTTTGCTGCGCTGGTTTCACTTACCGGCTGCAAGAAGGAACTGGACGTAGATCCGATGGGAGAGAGCTTCTCTTTCAACGGAATGGCCCCCAACCCGGTAATGCGCGGCGCAGCTCTCAAGATCTTCGGCCGCAGCCTTGACCAGGTGAGCGAAGTCCTCTTTGCCGGAGACGTTTCCGTCACGGAATTCATAGATATCAAGAAGGGCTCCAGGCTGGACACCCTGGAACTGCAGGTACCTTTAGAAGGTCCTGAGGTGGGTAAGGTTACCATTGTGGCCAAGGACGGACGCAAACTCTCATCTCTGTCCAATCTTGAATTCCTGGAGGGCATAGAGGTGTCATCTTTCTCTCCCGCTACCGCACTTTCCGGTGACGTAATTACCATCAAGGGTGAATACCTGAATGTGGTAAAGGAAATCATCTTCAGCGGAGAAGACGCCGTGGTTGTGACATTTGAAAGCCAGTCACGTCATGAACTCAAGGTTAAGCTCCCGGCCAACGCCGTCAGCGGTCCCGTGATTCTTTCCGACGTAAATGAGATTGAAGACCAGAACACCATTCCCAACCACGTTTATACCCCGTCAGAGCTCACAGTGGGAGACCCCACAGTCACAAAGGCAGCAAAGGCAACCTACAAGAGCGGAGACGTGATCAAAGTCAATGGTGACCACCTTGACATGATCAAGAACGTGGCGGTGCCCCAGGTTGAATCGGTTGACTTCACCCTTGCCGATGACTTAAAGTCCATCAGCTTCAACCTTCCTCTCAATGCCGCCGACGGCAATATCATCCTCACATCCTATGCCGGCAAGACCTTCGACGCCGGTGAGATTGAGACAGTGAGCGTAACTGAACTCACCGTCAAGTCCCTGGCCGAGGATGAACGCTTCAAGGCCGGCACTGACGTTGAAATCGGCGGCTCAGACCTTGACCTTGTGACCAAGGTGGAATTTGAGAATGCCGAGGCATCATTCTATCTTAGCAAGGACGTGATTGTGGCCACTGTTCCCGCCGCAGCCAAGGATGGTAACATCACCGTAACGCTTGGTTCCGGCAAACAGGCCTTCACGGATGCCATTGAAGTTGTGAAGCCTGTTGTGACTGGAATTGACAAGACAGATGCCGTGGCAGGTGCCGATATTCTTACTGTAACCGGTACAGACCTTGACCTTGTCACAGAGGTGAAGATGGGTACTAAGGAACAGACCTTCATCCCTTGCGAATTCACTTTCATCCAAGAAGATGGAAGCATTACCTTCGCTGTTTCTGAAAACGCATATTCCGGTATTGCAACCCTGGTCTCCGCAGCAGGTTATGAGACCACCACATCTTTCATAAACGTTACCTATGACCTGGCCATAGACATCACCTTCAACGCTTATGAATACCAGTTTGGCAATCCCATTTCCGTTTCCGGCAAGAACCTGATGCAGGTGGAAAGCATTTTGGTGAAGGGCAAAAAGATAACTTCTTACCTTGAGCGTACAGACAAGTCCCTCTCCTTCAGCCTGCCTGAGGGCATGGGTCCCGGTGTCTATCGCCTGGAGATTACCCTCATTGACGGAACTCAGCTCACATGGCCTGTACCGTTCTCAGTTGTTGCTCCTTACACGGAGACATTCATATGGCAGGGCAGCCAGATCATCAATGGCTGGGCAGGCGTGACATTCGGTGACGACCGCTTTATCTGGGCAACCCTTGGCGCCAAGGTAGGTGACCAGGTCCGTATCTACTACACCGCTCCCGAAGAAGGATGGTGGGATCTGCAACTTGTGAACGGCCACTGGGGTAACCTCTCCCTGAATGAACTTGGTGGCGGTAACGAAATCAAGCAGGATGCCGGATTCCCCGGCGGAGCCCAGTCCTTCTCCTTCGAAATCACCGAAGAAGTCCTTGCTTCACTCACTGAAGATGTGGGCTGGGGCGGCGCCTTCATCATCAATGGTGATGGTAATGTGGAAATCACCGGCATCTCCCTCATTCAGTTTGGCGCAGGCCCTACAGAAAACAAGAAAGTAATCTGGGAAGGTGAGCACCTGATTGACTGGAGCGGCGGCTCCGGAGACGACCACAAGGCCCTTACAACCCTGTCATGGGGTGGTTATGACTGGGCCAGCGTAGAAGCAGGTACTGTACTGCGTATCACCTACGATGCCGTTGACGGCGTTGAGACTCAGTTCCGTGTTTCCAACGGCAGCTGGGCGGCTCTTCCCGGAACAGTGGATCCGTATAAACCTGAGGAGAGCCCGTTTGAGCTTGAGCTTACTCAGGAAATGCTGGATGAACTTGTTGCCAATGGCGGTATGGTTATTACCGGACAGGGTGCAACTATCACGGAAGTGGCCCTGGTGACAGCCGGTGCAGCTCCTGTGCTCCCTACAGGTGAGACCATTTGGGAAGGTGAGCATCTGATTGACTGGAGCGGCGGCTCCGGAGACGACCACAAGGCTCTTACCACTCTGTCATGGGGTGGTTATGACTGGGCCAGCGTTGAGGCCGGAACCACACTTGTCATAGAGTACGACCCTGTTGACGGCGTTGAAACCCAGTTCCGTATTTCCAACGGCAGCTGGGCGGCCCTTCCCGGAACCGAAGATCCGTACAAGCCGGAGGCAAGCCCGTTTGAGCTTGACCTTACCCAGGAAATGCTGGATGAACTTGTGGCTAATGGCGGTATGGTGATTACCGGACAGGGTGCAACTATCACCGCAGTTATTCTCAAGTAGTTTTTAATCCGGAGGGGGCCGACCCTCCCTCCGGGTTCCAATAAACTGACTCTATGAAACGTTATCTTATATCGGCTTTGGCCATCTTGGTGGGTCTGGCAGTATCCTGTACCAAACCTGGTACATCCGGGGAAGGCATCCCAGAGGTCCCGAAGAGTATCTCTTTTGAACCCGCAGAGGTTGTATTCCCCGTAGCTGGAGGCAGCGTATCTCTGATCATATACGCCCCGGAACGCCCTGTGTTGGAGGATTGTCCCGCCTGGGTGACGTTCAAGGAGGGCGCGTATGACAAGACTAAATATAAGATGACGGCAACCCTTTCGGCAAATGGCAATTATTCCTGTGAGCCGGAAATGGGAACCATTGTATTCTCTGCCGGAAGCCTTTCGGGGAGCTTGAAAGTTTCTCAGGATGCCGGCGGAGAACCGGAGGACGAGCCCGAAGACCCCGTCGAGGAGCCTGTTGCCGATGAATACGACTCCTCTCTCACCAATTCAAACGCCACCGCGGAAGCCCGGAAGGTATATGATTTCCTCCGCACGGAATTGGGGGACAGAATCCTGAGCGGAGTCCAGTCCGGAGGCACGGCCAACAACAACGAGCGCGTAAACCAGTTGTTCTCCTTAACCGGAGCGCACCCTGCCCTTGCCGGATACGACTACATTTTCCTGCAGTATTCTCCCACGCCGCAGGGGTGGAGCTGGAAGGTAGACTACGGAGATATATCGGCCCCCAAGGAGCAGTGGGAAAAAGGCGGTCTTGTTTCCTTTATGTGGCACTGGAACGTTCCAAATTCACAGGCCGACTGGGAAAAGGGTAAAAGCGGAGACTTCGGCGGTTACAACTTCTATTCAGATAAAACCTCCTTCTCCATTGCAAACGCCCTTACTCCCGGGACATGGGAGAATGAGTTCATACTTGCCGATATCCAGAAGGTGGCGGGCTATCTGAAACTCCTGCAAGAAGAGGGTATTCCCGTAATCTGGCGCCCCCTCCACGAAGCCGCCGGAAACTACAACCTCTACGGCAAAACCAACAACGCCTGGTTCTGGTGGGGACGCGGCGGGGCCGATGCCTGCAAGAGCCTTTGGAAACTCCTCCGTGACAAACTGGAAGGGGAATATGGCCTTAACAACCTTATCTGGGTATGGACCCTTGACGCTGCTGTGGGCGCAGAAGATGAGTATGCATCCTGGTATCCCGGGAATGACCTTGTAGATATTGTGGGCGTAGATATTTATGCCGATGACACTGATGCCAAGGCCCGCCAGTACAACGCTGCCGTAAAGCTCTCGGGCGGACATAAAATGGTCACGCTCAGCGAATGCGGCAATATCCCGGATCCTTCCAAGTGTCACGCAGAATCTCAGGCGTGGCGCTGGTTCCTCACCTGGGATCTTGAGAGCTATTCTCTCAACACTGACTCTTATTGGAAAACACTTATGTCTTCTCCTCTTGTAGTAACCAGGGAGAAGATGCCATCACTTAAGTAGTATATGAGATACTTTTCACAGATTCTGGCCCTTTGCCTTATTTCCGTAGCCTGCTGCTGCGGAAAGCCGCAGGCAAACACTGAAGACACCGCTGCCGCAGTTCCCACTTCCATCACGCTTTCTCCTGACAATGTTTCGGCAGAAGCTGCCGGCGGGTCTCAGCAGATTACAGTCACCTCTCCCGCGCGTCCGTCATTCTCCGGCCTTCCGGACTGGATTACGGTAAAAGACGGTGTATACAACAAGACCACCTACAAGATTACCGTTACACTGATTGTTTCAGAGAATACCTCTTATGACAAGCGTTCGGCTACTCTTACCGTGTCGGCCAAAGGTGCTCCGGATGCCTCCCTTTCAGTATCTCAGGAAGGGAAGGAGAAGGAGATAGACCCTTCAGACATAAACAACAGCGCCATGGCACGCACCAGGGAACTCGGTCTTGGCTGGAATATGGGAAACCACTTTGACGCATATGCCAACGGAGTGGCCGATGAAACCGCATGGCAGGGGAAAAAGGCCACACAGGCCACATTTACCGGCATTAAGGCCAAGGGCTTTACCAGCGTGCGCATCCCTGTTACCTGGCTGGGACACATTGGCGAGGCCCCGGACTATACCCTGGACCAGGTTTGGCTTAACCGTGTGTATGAAGTAGTGGGCTTTGCAGAGAACGCGGGCCTTAAAGTCATTATCAATACCCACCACGACGAAGACCACGGCGACGGCCACTGGCTGGACCTTCGCGGCGCCGTTAACAACGACGAAATCAATGCTAAGATAAAGGAGGAAATTGCCGCCGTCTGGACCCAGATTGCCACCAAGTTCAATGACAAGGGAGACTTCCTCATGTTTGAGTCCTTCAATGAGCTTATCTTTGGCGGCGAATGGTCGTCCAGTTCCAATACTGAGAAAAAATGCAATGTCATAAACGAGTGGAACCAGGTGTTTGTGGATGCGGTGCGTGCAACAAAAGGCAATAACGAAACCCGCTGGCTGGGAGTTCCCGGATATGCTGCAAGCCCCAATTATCTGTCCTATGTAACTGTACCGCAGGATCCCTCAGGCAAGGTTATGCTTGCATTCCACTGCTATGATCCCTACAATTTCACAATAGGGGATGCCCAGACAGAGGACTGGGGCCATACCGGTTCTTCATTCAAGAACGGTGAGAGCGAAATCAATTCCCTGTTCTATTCCATCTTTAAGGATTATGTGGCAAAGGACATTCCTGTCTATATGGGAGAATTCGGGTGCTCAATGCGTGACAAAACCAACTCCAAGGCCTGGGCCTACTATCTCTATTATCTTGAATATGTGGTTAAGGCCGCCAAAACTTACGGATTTGCCCCATTCCTTTGGGATAATGGTGCCAGCGGTGCAGGTAAGGAACGTCATGGTTACATTGACCATGGTACGGGCAACTACATGGGTAACGGTGAAGAACCGGTAAAGGCTATGGTAAAGGCCTGGAACACGGACAGTTCCAACTACACCCTGCAGTCTGTCTATGACTCCGCCCCTTCTTTCTAGGATTATGAAGCATATAGTTCACATACTTGCGGCCCTGGCCGTTATATCAGCCTGCGGCCCGCGTGACAAAAAACCTATGGAAACGCCCAAGGATGAGCTTGTGCACAGGCTTTTCACCTATGCGGAGAACGGCCAGATTGCATACGGCCATCAGGACGACCTTTTCTATGGTCACACCTGGAAGGTGACTGACCCGGAGAACGATCCCCTTGAGCGCTCCGACGTAAAGGACGTTACCGGGAAGTACCCCGTGCTCCTTGGCTGTGACCTTGGCGGCATTGAACTGGGGGCCGATAAAAACCTAGACGGCGTGCCCTTTGACCTTATGCGGAGGGCGGCTCAAAAGCACGCGGAACGTGGCGGCATAGTCACCTTCTCCTGGCACCCCAGGAACCCCCTCACCGGTGGAGACGCCTGGGACATTTCCTCCGACCAGGTGGTGAAATCCGTCCTCAAAGGCGGGGAGAAAGAGCGTGAATTCCGCACCTGGCTACAGCGTGCCGCAGTTTTTTTGGAATCCATCGGCCCGGATGTTCCCATCATTTTCCGCCCCTGGCATGAAAACATAGGCAGTTGGTTCTGGTGGGGAGGGAAACTCTGCACCCCTGAGGAGTACCAGGAACTTTTCCGCGCCACCTGGCTCTATTTCACCAAGGACCGCGGCCTCACAAACATCCTCTGGTGCTACTCTCCCAACGGAGACGTCCGCCCGGAAGACTATATGAGCAGGTACCCCGGGGATGAATTCGTGGATATCCTTGGCGTTGATACTTATGAGTATGTGGGAGGCGGCAGCGTGGAGGAAGCATCGGCCCATTACAAGGGCGAACTCCGCCGCATCCTTACCTTCCTCACGGCCCTTTCCTACGAGCACCAGAAACTGATGTGCCTCTC
Source organism: uncultured Bacteroidales bacterium (assembly GCA_900319485.1). GTDB lineage: Bacteria > Bacteroidota > Bacteroidia > Bacteroidales > UBA932 > Cryptobacteroides. The sequence goes on from ONOQ01000012.1 coordinate 39,291, forward strand.
CGAAACCGGCCTTGAGGGCCTTGTAGACCCCTCCTGGTGGACAGAGACGGTATATCCCGTCATCAAAGACTTCGGAATCAGTTACCTCCTAACCTGGCGTAACGCCCACGACAAACCTGAACACTTCTACGCCGCCTGGAAGGGCTTCGAGTATGAAGACGATATGAAAGACTTCGCTGAATTTGACAACATTCTTTTCCTTGACTGATATGAACTTTGAGCAAAGACTTGCCTGGCTGAAAAAGTGCCACAGTGAACTTCTTGAGAAGCCTAACGTCCCTATCGAGGGCAACGGTATCTATGAGCGTTGGGAAAACCCCATCCTTACGGCGGCTCACGCCCCGCTTGAGTGGCGCTATGACCTTGACAAGGAGCGCAATCCCTTCCTTATGGAAAGGATAGGGGTGAATGCAACCCTTAACTCCGGCGCCATCAAGTGGAATGGAAAATACGTGCTTGTAGTGCGCGTGGAAGGGAATGACCGCAAGAGTTTCTTTGCGGTTGCCGAAAGCCCCAACGGCGTGGACAATTTCAAGTTCTGGCCCCGTCCCATCACTATGCCTGAATGGGGTGAACCGGCCACCAACGTGTACGATATGCGCCTCACCGCCCACGAAGACGGCTGGATCTACGGTATTTTCTGCGTGGAGCGCAAGGACCACACCCTGGAAGGGGACCTCTCCGCCGCAACGGCCGCGGCAGGAGTTGCCCGCACGAAGGACCTTGTGAACTGGGAGCGGCTTCCGGATATTCAGTCCCGCAGCCAGCAGCGGAACGTTGTCCTGCACCCTGAGTTCGTGAACGGCAAATATGCCCTCTACACACGCCCTCAGGACGGATTCATTGATGCGGGAAGCGGCGGCGGCATCGGCTGGGCGCTTGTGGACACCATGGACGGCGCGGTGATCAAGGAGGAAAAGATCATAAACCTCCGCCATTACCACACCATCAAGGAAGTGAAAAACGGAGAAGGCCCCCATCCCATCAAGACACCCAAGGGCTGGCTCCACCTTGCCCACGGCGTACGCGGCTGCGCCAGCGGCCTCCGCTATGTCCTCTATATGTATATGACGGCCCTGGACGACCCTTCACGCGTGATTGCGGAGCCCGGCGGCTACTTTATGGTTCCCCAGGGCTGGGAGTACATAGGTGACGTTATGAACGTAGTCTTTTCCAACGGCTGGATTGCCGATCCCGACGGCCGCGTATTCATCTACTACGCCTCCTCCGACACCCGTATGCACGTTGCCACCTCTACCGTGGACCGCCTTGTGGACTACTGCCTGAACACTCCTGCCGACGGTTTCCGCACAGGGCTGTCCGTTCAGGCCATCAACCGCCTCATAGACCTTAACAAATAATGAAAACGCTTCTTCTCCTGGCGGCCCTTGTGCTGTCCAATATCTTCAGTGACCACGCAGTTATGCAGCGTGAGACCACGGCTCCCGTATGGGGCTGGGGTGAACCCGGCCAGACCGTTTCAGTAAAAACCTCTTGGGACGGAAAGACGGTGAAGACAAAAGTGGCCGATGACGGCTCCTGGAAAGTATGGGTGAGTACCGGCAAGGCCGGCGGTTCCTACTCCATCACCGTAAAGAGCGGCAGGGAAAAACTTACCGTTAGTGACATCGCTTTCGGTGAAGTATGGATCTGCTCCGGACAGTCCAATATGGAAATGCCGGTAAGCGGATTCGGTTTCCAGGGAATTGAAGGCAGCACGGAGGCTATACTTGAAGCCGCAGAAACGGCCTCTCAGATACGTGTGTTTGACATTAAGACTCCAAAATGCACAGAGCCCCGGAAGGATGTTGATGCCGTATGGGCATATTCCACCGGAGACGTGGTTTCAAGGACATCGGCCGTTGGATACTTCTTTGCGAAGAGGCTATCAAAGGCTCTCGGCGTTCCCGTAGGCATCATAGTTAATGCCTGGGGCGGCAGCCGCATAGAGCCCTGGATGACAAGGGAGGCCATTGACCGCGTGGATCTCACCCCAGAAGAGAGGGCCGAAATAGACTCCATTGTTGAGCAGCCTGACCGCTGGCCGGAGTCTCCTGAACTTATCTGGAACGGCCGCGTAAAACCCATAGCGGGCTATGCCGCAAAGGGCTTCCTGTGGTATCAGGGATGTTCAAATATCGGCCAGAGGGGCTGCTACGACCGCCTTCAGGCGTCTATGCTGCGTCTCTGGAGAGATTCCTGGGGAAGGGGAGATATGCCTTTCATCTATGCTCTCCTTGCGCCCTATCATCACGGAGACTCTGACGGCAGGTGGCGCCCCTTCTTCGTGGAGGCCCAGATGAGGATGGCGTCGGAGACAACCAACGCCTGGTACGTATGCACGGAAACACTCGGAGACCCGGTCACCATCCATCCCCCTTACAAGAGGGAGGTTGCCGATATGATGGAACTCACCGCCCTCCAGAACGTTTACGGCATCCCAACCGGCATCTCCATAGAGCCTGCGCTCCTCAAGGACCTTGCCCTGGAAGAGGACGGCACCGTGAAGGTATGGCTTACAAACGTATGGAGTAACCTTGGCTCAATGACTTCACGTGAGGTGGTGGGCTTTGAACTTGCCGGCGAGGACCGGGAGTTCCACCTTGCAAAGGCGGAGGTTGACTGGGACGGAGAGACCATAATTGTGAGGTGTCCGGAAGTTCCCAAGCCCGTAGCCGTACGCTATGCCTGGCGCAACTGGATGGGCGCAAACCTCCAGAAGACAAGCGGCATCCCCGTGCCGCCCTTCCGCACAGATGACTGGGAATACTGATGAAAAGACTGTCTTTAATACTTCTTGTTCTTGCGCTCTCCTGCGCGCCTCGTAACCGCGTTGCCGTGAAAACGGACGCCGGGCTGGTGCGTCTTGAAGTTGTGAGCCCGGAGATTGTGAGGGTGAGTGCCGCCAGGGACGGAAAGTTCAGTGACCGTAAGAGCCTTGCCGTGCTCCCTCAGAAGGGCTGCACTGACTTTGAGGTCTCCGACGCAATGGGCGTAGTGCATCTAACCACAAAGGCCCTTGCGGTAGACGTTTATAAGGCCGATGGAAGCATCCGCTTCTATGACGGGGAAGGTAACGTCCTTGCCGATGACGGCCGCGTGAGTTTTGACGGGGGCACCGCCGTTAGTTTTGCCTCAAGGCAGGACGAAGCCTTCTACGGCCTTGGACAGCATCAGGCCGGAGAACTTGACCACAAGGGCCGCCGTGAGGAACTCTACCAGTACAACACCAAGATAAGCGTTCCGTTTGTGCTCTCGAGCAAGGGCTACGGAATCCTCTTTGATGCATATTCCTACAGCCGATGGGGCAGCACTGAGCCCTACCGCCAGCTTGGAGATGTTTTTGACCTTGACCTTGAGGGCCGATACACAACATCTGACGGCAAGGTCCTCACCCAGAAGGAAGACTCCCTATACTATGAGAACGAGTGGGCCATAAAGAACCTCCCTCAGGGGCCTTTCTCCAAGGTTACCTATGAGGGCACCATCACCGCCCGTGAAACCGGCGACTACCATTTCATCCAGTACTACGCCGGCTTCCAGAGCACCTCAATCGGCGGGAAGGAAGTTATGAGCCGCCGCTGGCGTCCGGCCTGGAACCCCAACAGCAGCAAATACACCGTCCACCTTGAAAAAGGTATCCCAACTCCCGTTGTGATAGACTGGGAACCGGACGGAGACGTATCTTATATCGGCCTCAGGGTGGCTCCTCTGGAAACTCCGGAGCAGGAGTCCCGCCTCACTTTCTGGAGCGAATGCGAGCCTATGGCCGATTTCTACTTCATCGCCGGTGGAAGCGCCGACAAAGTGATTTCCGGCTACCGGAAACTCAGCGGCAAGGCCCCCGTGATGCCCAAATGGGCCCTTGGATTCTGGCAGAGCCGTGAGCGCTACTCTACCCAGGAAGACCTTGTGGGAACCCTCGCGGAATTTCGCCGCCGCCACATTCCTGTAGACAACATTGTCCAGGACTGGCAGTACTGGGAGGATGATCAGTGGGGGAGCCATCAGTTTGACGCATCCCGCTACCCTGATCCCGAGGCCATGCTTGACAGCGTCCACGCCATGCACGGCCGCTTTATGATTAGCGTTTGGCCAAAGTTCTATACCAATACTGATAATTACAAGGAACTGAAGGCCGCGGGATATGCCTACACCCACGCGGAGGAAGACGGCCTTGAAGACTGGCTTGGCCACAGGCAGAGTTTCTACGACGCCTACGCGGAAGGCGGCCGTAAGATGTTCTGGGACCAGATGGACCGTAATCTCTACAGTAAGTTCGGCAAAAAGATAGACGCCTGGTGGATGGACGCCTCTGAACCAAACCTCAGGGACTGCCTCCCGATGGATTATTTCAAGTGGCTCATTACTCCAAACGCCCTTGGCACCTCCACTGAATATCTCAACGCGTATGCTCTTGTGAACGCTGAGGCTATCTACGATGGCCAGCGCTCAGTGGACCCGGACAAGAGGGTGTTCCTCCTTACCCGTAACGGATTTGCCGGCCTCCAGAGGTATTCCACGGCATCCTGGAGCGGGGATATCGGCACATCCTGGGAAGATTTCCGGATGCAGGCCGCCGCCGGTCTTAACTACTCCATGAGCGGCATCCCGTTCTGGGGAATGGACATTGGAGGCTTCTCCGTGATGAGTAAGTTCTATGACAGCGCAAATGCCCCCGAATGGCAGGAACTCCAGACCCGCTGGCATCAGGCCGGCGCCTTCGTGCCCCTTTTCCGCACCCACGGCCAGTGGCCCCGCAGGGAACTCTGGAACATTGCCCCGGAGGGCTCAAAGGCTTATGAAAGCATCCTCTACTATATGAATGGCTCTTTGGCCCCGCCCTTATGGCCTGCCCTGTGTTTGAGTACAAGGCAACAAGCCGCAGCGTCTACTTCCCGGAAGGCACCTGGTATGACTTCTACACCGGTGAACGTATAGAGATTCCCGGTCAAGCCGGGAATGACGTCACGCCCGACCCCGATCGGGCGTCTGGTGGCAGGAGGGTGACCGTTGACGCCCCGTATGAGAGGATACCCCTTTACGTCCGCGCCGGCAGCATCATTCCCATGGGCCCGGATATGGAATGGACGGATGAAAAGCCTCTGGAGGAAATCACCCTCATGGTATATCCCGGGGCCGATTCCGACTTTACCATCTACGAGGATGACGGCCTCACTTACGGCTATGAGCGGGGCGAATACGCCGTCACCCGTATCCACTGGGACGATGCGGCGGGGAAGGCCGATATCGGCCCCCGCGAAGGCTCATATCCCGGGATGCCGGAGAACCGGACCTACAAAGTTGTAGTTGTGGGAAAATAACTAACTAAAACCTTATATGAAAAAGACAGTTTTAATGATGTCCAGTGTTGTAATATCGGCCGCCGCTCTGTCTTCCTGCAACCAGCAGGGAGCGGCTCCCGCTATCCCCGCCGACAAAGCGGTTGAAGCGAAGGTAGAGAAAGTGCTTAAGGGTATGACCCTTGAAGAGAAGGCCGGCCAACTGGTGCAACTTAACATCTCCACCCTGGAAGATGAGACCCGCGAGGCAATAGACCCTGCAAAACTTGACAAGATCATCGGTGAGTACAAGGTTGGTTCCATCCTCAACGTGATGCACGACAAAGCCCATTCCCGTGAGGAAACCGCCGCTATGGTGCGTCAGATCCAGGAAAAGAGCATGGAGGCTATCGGCATCCCCTGCATCTACGGCATGGATATGATTCACGGCGCGTCATACCTCAGCGAAGGCTCCCTGTACCCGCAGGAGATTAACCTCGGCGCCACTTTCAACCGTGAATTCGCCCGCCAGATGGGCCGCACTATGGCTTATGAAACCCGCGCCGCACAGGTTCCGTGGGTGTTCTCCCCGGTTATGGACCTTGGCCGTGATCCCCGCTGGCCCCGTATCTGGGAAAGCTTCGGCGAAGACCCTTACCTGCAGGCAGAGATGGCCCGTGAGGAAACCGTGGCCATCCAGGGTGAGGATCCCAATAATATCGGCCTTGAAAACTGCGCAGTGTCCATCAAGCACTTTATGGGTTACGGCGTCCCCGTAAGCGGCAAGGACCGCACTCCTGCCATCATCGCAGAGAATGACCTCAGGGAGAAATTCTTCGCCCCGTTCCTGGAGTGCTTCCGCGCCGGCGCCCTCACCGCAATGGTCAACAGCGCCTCCATCAACGGCATCCCCACCCACGCAAACGCCATCCTCCTCAGCGGCTGGGTGAAAGAGCAACTGGGCTGGGACGGTATGCTTGTGACGGACTGGGCCGATATTGACAACCTCTTCCAGCGTGACCACGTTGCGGCCGACAAGAAGGAAGCCGTGGCGATGGGCATCAACGCCGGCATAGATATGATTATGGATCCCTACGATCCCGAGTGCTGCACCGCTGTCATCGAGTGCGTCAAGGAAGGCCTTATCTCTGAGGCCCGCCTCAATGACGCAGTCCGCCGCGTGCTCCGCCTCAAAGTGCGCCTTGGCCTCTTTGAGAACCCCTGCTGGGAGTATGAGTATCCGGAGTTTGCCTCTGAAGAATTTGGTAAAGAGTCCTACAGGGCGGCAGTCGAGAGCGAGGTCCTCCTCAAGAACGAGGGCGTCCTTCCTCTCAAGGGCACGGAGAAGATCCTTGTCTGCGGCCCCAATGCCAACAGCCTCCGCACTTTAAACGGCGGATGGAGTTACACCTGGCAGGGATCGGCCGATGATTATGTGCCTCAGTACAATACCATCCTGGAGGCCCTCCAGAACCGTTTCCCCGGAAAGGTCACCTGGGTCCCCGGCGTTGTCTATGAAGGCCCGGACTGGCAGAAGGACGTTGTGGCAAGCATCCAGCAGGCCGTGAACGTTGCCAGAAGCGCAGACGTCATTGTTTGCTGCGTTGGTGAGAACTCCTACTGCGAGACCCCCGGTAATATGGACGACCTTAATCTGTCGGCCAACCAGAAGGAACTGGTGAAGGCCGTCGCCGCTACCGGAAAGCCCGTTGTCCTGGTGCTTAACGAGGGCCGTCCCCGCCTCATCGGAGACATCGAGCCCCTTGCAAAGGCCGTTGTGGACGTGATGCTGCCTTCAAACTATGGCGGAGACGCCCTGGCAGCCCTTCTTGCCGGTGACGAGAACTTCTCCGGAAAACTTCCGTTCACCTACTCCAAGCACATCAACGCCCTCCATACCTATGACTACAAGGTCTCCGAGCACCGTGAGACCATGGAAGGCTCCTACAACTACGACGCAGTGATGGATGTCCAGTGGCCCTTCGGCTATGGACTCAGTTATACGAAGTTTGCCTATGGCAACCTTCGTATAGCGATAGAATCGCATTACCCCCACCCAAACCCTCCCCTCGGGGGAGGGCTTAGTCAGCCTTTGGCTTCCGAAGTACCTTCGTTCAAGGCCGGCGATGTCCTGAAAGTGTCCGTGGACGTGAAGAACGTGGGTGAGCGCGCCGGCAAGGAGGCTGTTCTCCTTTACAGCAGTGACCTTGTTGCTTCCCTCATCCCGGACGTAAAGCGTCTCCGCGGCTTTGAAAAGGTGGCCCTTGAGCCCGGTGAGACTAAGACCGTGGAGTTTGAACTCCCTGCATCGGCCCTTGCATTTGTGGGCGCAGACGGAAAGTGGCGCCTTGAAAAAGGCGATTTCCGCATCTCCTGCGGCGGCCTTGGAGTTATGGTAAACTGCACTGAAACAAAGGTATGGGAAACTCCCAACATTTAGTTGAATTCAAATCAATACTGCAGGAGAACATCCTGCAGTATTGGTTAAAACTCCGTGACCCGGAGGGAGGCTTCTATGGAGAGGTTTCGGCAAACGGAGATGTGGTTAAGGATGCCCCCAGGGGCGTTATCCTTAATGCCCGCATCATCTGGGCGTTTGCCGCTGCATATCGCGCACTGGGCCGGAAGGAATACCTTGATGCCGCCGTGTGGGCAAAGGAGTGGTTCCTGAAGCATTTCTGTGACCACAAATACGGCGGGGTATACTGGAGTGTATCGGCAACGGGTGAGCGCCTTGAGGACAAGAAGCAACTCTACTCCCAGGGCTTTGCAATATACGGGCTTTCTGAACTTGCCCGCGCAAACGGAGATGAGGAGGCGTTGAAGGAGGCCGTGAACCTCTTCAGGGTGGTTGAGGCAAAGTTTTCAGATACCCTTTACGGTGGCTACACGGAGGCCCTGGCGCGGGACTTCTCTCCGCTTGAGGATATGTCTTTATCGGCCCACGACATTAATGCCGATAAGACGATGAATTCCCATCTCCACATCCTTGAGGCGTTTGCAAATCTATACAGGGTGTGGCCGGATCCGTCCCTGAAAGAGGCCGTGGAGAGGCTTCTTGACATTACCTGCAGGAAGGTGATGGGGGAGGACGGTCACCTGCAGCTCTACTTCAAGAATGACTGGACGGTGCTTCCCGGCGCTGTCTCCTATGGTCACGACATAGAGACTTCATGGCTTATGCTGGAGTGCGCGGAGGCCCTTAATGATGAAAGTGTTGTTTTACGTGTAAAACCTTACGCCCTTGCGCTTGGATTGGCCGGCAACGAAGGCCTTCTCCCTGACGGCTCAATGCGTTATGAGAGGCTCACTGACGGCACCTTTGACGACTCCCGCCAGTGGTGGGTCCAGGCCGAGACCGTGGTGGGTAACCTCTGGCTGTGGAAGTACCACGGAGTGGCCTCCGGCTATGATGTGGCCCTTAATGCCTGGGATTACATCCTCAAGAATCTTGTGGACAGTGAAGGCGGAGAATGGTGGTGGGCAGTCCTCCCGGACGGCTCCCTTGACAAAGCCAACCCCAAGGCCGGCTTCTGGAAGTGCCCCTACCACAACTCCCGTATGTGCCTTGAGGCCCTCAGGATACTCTAGCGTCATGCCCGGCCCCGACCGGGCATCTTTTTGGCTTCCGGCCAGTGCCCTTCGGACCGGTACGGACCTTCGGTCCTATCCCTCCCATGCGTCCGTGCTGGGGCACGGCCTTTGGGCCCCTCCCGTTCACGAAGCCACGGGCGGCTACGCCGTCCGAAGGGCACCGCCCGGAAAGCCTCGCTTGCCGTGTTGACAGCCCAAAAGCGCACAAGGCCGATTTCAATGCCAACACGGCAAAGAAATCGGCCATTTTCCGTAAAATCGCTGCCGTGTTGACACAAAAACGCTGCTACAGGCAATCTGGCTGTCAACACGGCTATATTACGGTCGACGTTCCATAGGGACCACTAAAACACATACGCAACCCCAAATCCGTTCTCTGTACCGCCAATGTGCAGCATGGGGCGATACGTTAGGGCAGAATTGTAATTATTGATGGCTGTCTTCATCTTATTCTCCCCGGGTATGTTGATGGCAAAGCCTGCAATTGTCACGACTCCGCCCACGATGAGCATCCACTTGGCAGCGTTGAATGGGCGGTCATAAGGAGGCACGGGCGTTCCGCCACCTCCGATATGCCATCCAAGAAGGTACCCTGCGCCGTAACCAAAGAAACAAGCACCGGCAACGCCGATGATACCGCCCACGGTACTCATAGTCTTGCCGCTCTTGAACAAGGCAAGATCGTCAGTGGTGAAGAACCTGTCCAGCATGTCGTTTTCAATAGTCACTCCGTCCACGGAAACTTTTCCGCTCCAGGGATTATAAGTCATCACGCCCGAAGGAAGATTGCTCTTATTTGAATCCTGGCTCACATTATACATTTCACGCTCACCGTTCTCATATGTTATCATAACGATATCTGCGATGTCCAGCGAATATGTGGGGCCTTCTGGATTGGAAAACTTCTTGTAGCAAATATCGGACTGCCTGACCTCGGTCACTATGGCCTGGATGTCGGTTCCGTCCTTTTTTGTGATGATGTCCTGTGCGAAGAGTGAGGTGCTGCAGAGGAGGATTGTGAGGGTGGTAATGATGTGCTTCATATTGCAGTGTGTTAAACTTAACAAAACAAAAATACAAAAATTATGTGAGCGATATACTAGTTTACACCAATAATCCCGTTAATATTTACGGTTCCGGGTGAGAGAATGCACAAAAAATAAAAGCCGCCTAGGCAGCGACTTTTCTGATGGGGCTCGTATCAAACTATGCTTGAGAGGGTTGTCAACCCTTTCCGAAATCCCCGTGACGATTCCAAGTGCAAATATAATGCTTTTTTCATTAATTGCAAACACGGCAAACCAGGACTCCGTCTCCTAGGACAAGGACCTGCGCTTTGCCGCTGAAGGTGGTGAGGGCGCAGGTTTTTCCGTCGGCGCTCTGCTCCTTTTCACTGCCGGCGGGGTCTCCGTTGCCATAGCCGATGATGCGGCCGGGGCCATCCAGGGACACCTGTACGGAAATGGCTCCGTCGGGGACATATCGGCCTTTGGCGTCCTTGGCGGTAAGTTCAAACACCTGCAGGCGGCCGATGCGCTCTGATGACACTTCCACGTTTGTGGCGGGGCCGTTGGGCTCTATGATGTCCTCCGCGGCCTTTTTGCCACCAATGTAGCCGGTTGCCTTTATCTTGCCGCCGTGATAGGCGTTTTTCCATACCAGGTGGCCGTTACGGGGCATTTTCTTCTTTCCAAGGTTGCGGCCGTTGACGCTTAACCGGACTTCGTCGCAGTTGGAATACACCCATATATCGGCCGTGGGGCCGCAGATATGGACAGTGGGCTCGTCGGTCCACCAGGATTTGAGGTAGAAGGCTTCGTCCTTAGGGAAGCCGCAGTAGTCCAGGATGCCGAATTCAGAGAGCGTGGCGGGGTACTTCAGGGGATTGGGCTCACCGCGGTAGTCAAAGCCCGTCCAGAAGAATACGCCGCCCGTCCAGGGATGCTCAGCGTAGTACTTCCAGCCCCTTTCAATGACGTTTTCAGGTTCTCCGGTGCGGTTGATGGCAGGCATGCGGCCTTCCTGGGCCTCATAGATGCCGCGTGTGCCGCAGCCCGTGGTCTCCTCGGAGCCGAAGATTATCCACTCCGGGTGGCGGGCGTGGCGGCCGTCTACGTCGTTCTGGATAATGTAGTTGTAGCCGTGAACCTCAAGGCCTTCGATGAGAGTGCCTCCGCCGGCGTTTGCGGCCGTTGTCTGCCTTGTGGGGTCAAGGCTCCTCACATATTCCTGCATCTCCTTAACTATCTTTATGCCCCTTACATCGTTCTCAAGGCCCCATTCCTCGTTACCCACGCTCCAGAGGATAACTGAGGGGTGGGAGCGGCCTTCCATGACCATATTCTCAAGGAGGCGCCTGTGGTGGGCATTCACGCCCATAAGGCGGTTTTCGTCAATGAGGAGGATGCCTTCCCGGTCACAGATGTCAAGAAGGGCGGGGGAGGCGGGGTTATGGGAGCAGCGGATGGCGTTTACGCCCAGTTTTTTCAGTTGCTTCACGCGCCACTCTATAAGTTCGTCGGGCATTGCAGCGCCAACTCCAGCGTGATCCTGATGAAGGTTTACACCCTTGAGGATGAACTTCCTGCCGTTGAGGAGGAAACCTTCCGTGGCGTTGAACTCAACTGTCCTGAGGCCGATTCTTGTGCGGTACACATCCTCTCCAACAGTGGATTCAAGGGTGTAGAGATAGGGATCCTCAGGGGTCCAGAGACGTGGCTCCGTCATTTCTTTGCCATCGGCATCCAGGATACGGTGGGTGGCGCCGGGGACATCCGAGTGGACGGTCACCTTGCGTCCGTCCCAACTTGCCCAGAAACTGCCGTCAGGGATGTACGGACCCTTGGTTTCAATGAGGTAGGCGTTCCGGTAGATGCCGGCGCCCTCATAGAACCAGCCTTCCTCCAGGGTGGCATCGGCCCTTACCGTAAGGACGTTGGGGCCGCCGTTAAAGTCTATGTAGGGGGTTATGTCGTAGACCTGCGTGGCATAACCGCTTGGCTCCGAGCCCATATAGATGCCGTTGAACCATACGGAGGCGTCACGGAAGATGCCGTCAAACTTGACGGTGAAATGGCGCCCCTCCTGCGCCTTTGTGAATGTGAGGGTCTTACGGTACCAGCCTACGCTGGTTCCGGGGTACTTCCAGCCCACGGTCTTGTAGCCGTGGGAATGGCTTGCAAGGGAATCGCAGGGGAGGGCGGGCACCCAGTCGTGGGGGACGGTGACGTCCTGCCAGGAACTGTCGTCGAAGGTTTCCGTGTATGGGCCCTCATTATGTATGGAGTGTGCCTTTGTGAGGTAGTTGAAGTACTCCGTGCCGGCCCCCCAGTCTTTGCCGGGGTTTTCGGCATTGCCGAAGGCGAACTTCCAGCCGTCTTCAAGCCGGGTTATGGTCTGAGCTTCGGAAGGTATGGCTGCGGCAAGTAAAAGTGCCGTCAAAAAAAGTGTAATTCCCTGTTTCATAACACACAAATATACTGAAAATAATTGTTATATTTGTCTATTAAACACACTGAAAACTATGGCCAAACTCATTGAAAAAATAGGATACGGTCTGGGAGACGCCGCCGCCGGCGGAATCACCTGGAAAGTAATGTCAATTGCGTTCCCGTTGTTTTTTTTCTCACTTGTTTCTTTGGCTCAAAGGGATGGCGGTGATCCATTTAATAAATATTATGACATACAGGCTCCGGTAGAGTCATTCAAAATGAATCAGTATGGTAATCTGTCACCGAATCTCCATACTGGTGCCATGTCGTTTTCGGTTCCCATATTCACATACTCGGACCCGGATTTCACTATACCACTGAGTTTTGATTATAGTTTCAATGGATATCGGCCTGCCCAGAGCAGCGGGAGCATAGGCTATGGCTGGATACTCAATTGCGGCGGGGTCATCACCAGAGAAGTGCGTGGAATTCCAGATGACAGTTATCACGGCTACTGGAGCGGCGCGAAATACGGGCGGTATACTGACTTCAAGAACAGTTATTTCCTCGGGTCCGGTGTCATGTGTATTGACAATGACCATTGGCCCGGGGAGTCATCATTCGGGGACTACGATATTTTTACTGATGGCCCCACCTGGAATGATTACGACGGCATGGAGACGGGTAATTATGAACATTACGACAGCGCTCCGGATATTTTCCATTTCTCCGCTCCCGGCCTGCACGGTGATTTTGTCATGCTCAGTAACGGGGAGTTTAAAGTGTTCAACAGTTCCTGCCCAAGCGGCGAACTGTCTGTTTCACTGGTCAGCAGTTATTATGCGAATCTTCCTGAAACTGCGCAGCTTGTAAT